>NZ_JAQGJT010000111.1 GCF_028290495.1 Tardiphaga sp. | reverse complement strand
GGTTTTCCGGCGCGCTCTGGAAATCGAACATCCGCCCGATCGAGGCGACCACGCCGCGGAATGCCGGGTGGGTGGTAACATCATCAACGCGTTCGCCGTCGATGTAGATCTCTCGCCCGTCGCGCAGGCTGGCGATGTGCTGTTGGCCGGTCTTGATCATGGTTTGCCTCGGTTTTGTGCGGTGCGTGTCGTATTCAGTAGTGCATCGGGAGCGGCCATTCCGGGCTGCGCTCGGTGCTTTGCAGGCTTCGGTAGGCGCCGCGAAAGAAGATCAGCGGCTCGTTGACCGGATAGGTGGAGAACCGCACCACCCGGCCGACAAAGATGACGTGGTCGCCGCCATCGTAATGCGCGTAGGGTGTGCATTCGAAATGCGCCAGGGCGCCGGCGATCAGGGGGGCGGCCATGTGGCCGAGCGTGTGCTCAACCGCCGTCCATTTGTCGCCCAGCGCACGGGCGAACTTGTTGGACAGTTGCTCCTGGTCGCGCCCCAGGATGTTGACGGCGTAGCCCTTGGCTTCGGTCATCGCCTTCAGGCTGAAGGCCTTGCGGTCGATCGAGAACAGCACCAGTGGCGGGTCCACCGAGACCGAATTGAAGGAACTCATGGTCAGGCCGATGGCGCTGCCGTCCGGGCCTTCCGCCGTGATCACGGCGACGCCGGTAGCAAACTGCCCGAGCGCCTGCCGGAAAGCGCGGGGATCGAGGTCTGACGCGGCGCTCATCAACCACTCCTGAGGGTCTTAACTAGCTTTGTATCAAAGCTAGTTGTGCGACTCAAATCCGACGCTGTCAAGCGTGCCGCGCGTAGCTGACGCTCGTTGCATACAACTTGTTTGTCACTGGGACGCCCGGTATACGGATGATGGGACGTGCGGGGACAAAATCGCGATGAAGACGAAACCACGAAAGGTGAAGATCGAGCCGACGATCACCCGAGCGCAGCTGATGGTCGGCGGTACAGACCGCGCCTTTCGCCAGTTCCTGCACGATACGCTGGCGTTTTCGGCAAGGTTGCAGGCCGTCCGCAGTCAGCTTGGCGCGGTAATCGGGCTGTCGGGTACGCAATATACCGTATTGATCGCTATCGCCCATCTCAGCGCCGACAATGAGAAGGTCGGCGTCAATCAGGTCGCTGAACATCTGCATTTCAGCGGCGCCTTCATCACGATCGAGATCAACAAGCTGGTAGCCAACGGCCTGGTCGAGAAGGAAACCGACGCCGAAGATCGCCGCCGGGTCGTCCTCACCATCACGCCGAAGGCCCGGGAACTTCTGAACGAACTGGCGCCTGTACAACGTCCGGTAAATGATATGCTGTTCCGGGGCCTGACGGCCGCCGATTTTGAAAAATTCCGTAAGCTGATGGCCGGTATGGTCGAGGCCGCCGACGAGGCGATCCGGCGGCTGGACTACAACGGCGCCGTCGCGACGAAGAGTTCCCTCAAGTAAGCGTCGGCGATTTTCCGCCGGCCGGCAGGAAGGCTGCGAACAGCCTCCCCGCCCCGCCATCGGCGTTACTTCGCGGTGTTGTCGAACAGGTTCCAGCGGCCGCCGCGGGCTTCGATGACGTAGATCGGCTTGATGCTGTCGCCGTTCTCGCCAAAGGTGATCTTGCCCTCGATGGTCTGCATGTCCTTCTGGGCACGGAGCGCGTCACGAATCGCGGCACGCTCTTCGGTTGCCTTGGTGGCAGCGCCCGTGACCTTGGCCTTCTTCATCGCCTCGGCATACATGTAGACGATGTCATAGGACGACGCGTCGCTCTGGTTCGGCTCCTTGCGGGACATGCCGGCCTTGGTGGCGCGCTCGGCGAAATCCTTGCCGAACTTGCGGGTGGCGTCGTTGAGATCCTGGTAGAAGGAGGTGCCGATCAAGGTGCCGTCGCCGGCATCGCCGAAGCGTGCGGGCAGATCGGGGTCGGCGACCGTGGTGCCGGCAATCAGACGGCCGGTGACGCCCTGGCGCTTCATTTCCTTGGCGAGGTTGACCATCGCTTCCGGCGGTGCGCCGACGCCGATCACATCGGCCTTCAACTGCGACAGCTGCGACACCTGCGGCGACAGGTCGAACGCCTTGTACTGGAAGTCGACCGAACCCTTCAGCGGGATCTTGGCTTCCGTGAACAAGCCCGGCAGCACGGAGACGCCGACCGACTTCGACACCGCATCGTCCGTGGCATAGGCAATCGCAGCGGAGGCCGTCGGAAGGTTCTTGGCTGCCATCGTCTTGAGGACGGTACCGAGCACCAGGCCTTCATCGACGGTGTTGCGGAACGCGAACTTGAACGGCGCGGCAATGCCGGGGGCCGATGACGACATCGACATCTGCACGATACCGAGACGCTCGCCGGTGGCGAAGGCGACGCGGGCTTCGCTCGACGAGAACGGGCCGACCACGGCCAGCGCATTGTTGTCCTGGGTGAACTGCTGCACGGCCAGCACGGCCTGCTTCGGATCGCCGGCGCTGTCGAACTTGACGACCTTGATCTTGTTGCCGTTAACGCCGCCGGCGGCATTGATCTCGTCCACCGCCATGTCGACGGCGATCTCGTTGGTGTTGGCGAGGCTGACGAACGGGCCGGTCTTGGCCATCGTGAAGCCGATGACGAGGTCTTCGGCGCTGGCGAAGGCGGTCGAGCCGAGCAACAGGGCCGTGGCCATCAGGACTTTGCGGTTCATGAACAGTCTTCTTTCGGTTGGAGAGGACATCGGACGGAAATCATCCGGATGGGGGTTAGGTCGCGGCGCCACCGAGGTAGGCTTCCTGCAGCCGCGGATCCTGCGCCAGTCTGGCCGGTTCGCCTTCGAGCGCGACGCGGCCGAGTTCGAGCACCACGGCGTGATGCGCCACGGAAAGCGCCTTGCCGGTGTTCTGCTCGATTAGCAGAATGCTCAGGCCGTCGCGGTTGAATTCCTTAATCAGGTCAAACAGCCGGTTAATGAACAAAGGCGACAGGCCGAGCGAGGGCTCGTCCATCATCATGAGCTTCGGCTTTGCCAGCATCGCGCGGCCGACCGCCAGCATCTGCTGCTCTCCGCCGGACAGGCAGGAGGCAAGATGGTCCTTGCGGGTCGCCAGATTGGGGAAGCGGTCGTAGATCGCCTCCATCTCACGGCGGACGATTTTGGTGTCGGTGCGCAGATGCGCGCCGAGCAGCAGGTTTTCCTCGATCGTCATCGAGATCAGTATCTGGCGGCCTTCCGGCACCAGCACGATGCCCTGGCCGACGCGGCGGTGCATCGGCTGGGCCGTCACTGCTTGGCCGGCGAAATGGATATCGCCCGAGAGCGGCTTCACGGCGCCGATGATGCTGAGCAGCAGCGTGCTCTTGCCGGCGCCGTTGGCGCCGAGCACGGCGACGATCTGGCCTTCGTCGATACGCAGCGTCACGTCGCGCAAGGCAGTGACGCGGCCATAGGAGACCGAAAGGTTGGCGACTTCCAGCAACGGGGTGCTCATGCCGCTTCCTCCGTGCCGAGATAGGCTTCGCGCACTTTTGCGTCGGTCTGCACCTGTGCAAATGTGCCCTCGGCGATCTTTTCGCCGAAGTTCAGCACCACGACATGACCGCAGATCGCGCTGACGAAATGCATGTCGTGCTCGATCACCAGCAGGGTGACACCGCGCGACTTCAGGAGATCCAGATGCTGCTTCAGCTCCGCGGTCTCGGTGGCGTTGAGGCCGGCGGCGGGCTCGTCGAGCATCAGGAGCGACGATTTCGCCAGCGTCGCGCGCACGAGGTCGATGCGCTTGCGGATGCCATAGGGCAGCGAGCTGATGCGCTCATGCGCGTAGCGCTCCAGCCCGCATTCCTCCAGCTCCTGCATCGCATCGCGAATCCAGCGGTGGTTCGGGATCAGCCGGAACGGTTGCAACAGGTCCCACAGGCCGGAGGCGCGGACATGCTGCCCGACCAGCAGGTTGTCGAGCACCGTGAGGTGCGACATCAGCCGGATGTTCTGGAAGCTGCGCGCAATGCCGGCGCCGATCCGCTGCCGCGAGGGCATCGCGGTGACGTCGACGCCATCCAGCGCGATGGAGCCCGCGGACACCGAATAAACGCCGCTGATCAGGTTGAACACCGTGGTCTTGCCTGCGCCGTTCGGTCCGATCAGGGCCGTCGAGGCGCCCTTCATGACATCGAAGGACAGGTTGCGAATGACGTCGAGCCCACCAAAGGATTTGCTGAGGCCCTGCACCGACAGGAAGGGAGTTGCGCCGCTCATCGTGCCGCTCCCGGTCGCGAGACCAGCCTGCGCAAAGCGCTGCCGATCCCGGTGGTGACCAGCCCCTGCGGACGGACCGCCATGAACAGGATGATGAAGACGGCGAACAGCGCGTAGCGCCATTGCGCACTGGCGCGCAGCAATTCCGGCATCAGGGTGAAGATCACCGCGCCGACCAGCGGCCCCCACACCGTCTGGGTGCCGCCGAGCAGCACGTAGAGCACGGTATAGATGCTGAGCATGACGCTGAAATACTGCGCCTCGATATAGTTGAAATAGTGCGCATACAGCCCGCCACCGACGCCAGCCACGACAGCGCCCAGCGTGAAGGCCGCGACCTTGATGAAGCGAATGTCGATGCCCATCAGGTCGGACACCAGCGGGTCGCTCTTCACCGCGGTGAGATACAGCGCAAACCGCGTGGTCGAGAGCAAGGCCATCAAGGCGACCACCGCTACCGCCGTGCCGATCACGGCGACCGCACCGATATGCACGGTGACCGGGTAACCGGACGCGCCGCCGACCACTTCGAGATTGAGAAAGATCGCCGCGATCACCTGCCCCAGCGCGAAGGTCGCCAGCGCCAGATAGATACCGTGGGTGCGCAGGATCGGGATCGCCACCAGCAGCGCCACCGCGCCGGCCAGACCGCCGCCGCTCGCCACCGCGGCCGCCACCGGCCAGCCATAGGTGTTGGTCAGGAACGACGCCGCATAGGCGCCAACCACCATAAAGCCGGCGATGCCGAGATTGAGTTGTCCCGCCGCCAGCGGCAGATACACCGCATAGGCCGCGATCACATTGAACGACAGCAGAACGAGGATGCCGAGCGCATATCCACTCATCACAATTTGTCCCTCGCCGCCGGCTTGCCGAGCAGACCCTCGGGCTTGATGATCAGCAACAGGAGCAGCAGCCCGTAGACGCAAATGTTGACGAAGTCCGAGCCGAGCGACTGGATCGACAACACCTCGACGAGGCCGATCAGGAGCCCGCCGATGATCGCGCCCCAGATGCTGCCCATGCCGCCGATAATCATAGCGCTGACGCCCTTGAAGCCGAGGCTTTCGCCCATGAACGGCGAGACCTGCAAATAGCTGATCGCAAACAGGATGCCGCCGAGCGCGGTGAACAGCGCGTTGAACACGAACAGTTGCGGCACCAGCGCGCCGACATTGACGCCGAGCAATGCTGCAGTATCGCGGTTCTCGGCAATGGCACGAATGCGACGACCGGCATTGCTGCGCTTGAGGAAGATCGAGAGCCCGAGCACGACGCCGAGCGAAACCACCAGGCTGATCAGCTGCGCGCCGCCGATCACCACCGGGCCGACCCGCATGTTGAAGTCGGCGATCACCTGCGGAAAGGACTGCTGGTCGGAGCCGAGATAGATGATGGCGATGTTCTCGACCAGTACCAGGAAGCCCAATGAGGAGACCAGCGGCACTTCGGAATCGCTGTTCCTGGAGGGCCGATAGGTCAGCCAGTACACCAGGAGCCCGACGAAGGCGGCACACAGGAGCGCGCCGCCGAAGGCGAACGTCCAGTGCCAGCCGACCTTGAGCATCGCCCACGACACCATGCCGCCGATCATGAAGGTGCCGGGAATCGAGAAATTGAGAAAGTTAAGCACGCCGATCGCCAGCGTGAACGCCACGGCGATCAGCACATAGATGCCGCCGAGCATCAGGCCGTTGATGACCTGCTGGGCGATCATGCGAAAACTTCCGTGCGCGGCATCGTCATGGGTGCTCGACCTTTCGCGCCTCGTAGAAGCGTGTTGTCTGACGCTCCTTCGGGTCAGATAATTAAATTACTTTGCTATCTGGTAAAGTCAATTCTTTAGGCATCGGCCGCTTGTGGATTGCGCATAACGCCGCAGGAGGCGCTAGAGTTAAGGGGTTTCCGCGCAGCAAAAAAGCCGCCCGGGCATGACACCGGACGGCTTTTGGATGTGACTGCCGGCTCGTGTCGCCGGTTCCGCCGCATTCCACCGAAGGGTGCGACAGCACGGTTAACACAACCTTAACGTCCCCGCAGAAACAACACCCCTTACGCTGGCACCACGTCAGCCAGCTGCGCTCCCGGTCCCGCGAACATTCCGCGCCCGGGGATCGCATCGAGCAGCGCGCGCGTATAGGCGTCCTGCGGATTCTGGAAGATTTCCTGCGTCTCGCCCTGCTCGACGATTTCGCCGCGCCGCATCACGATGATGCGGTCGGCGATCTCGGCGGCCACGCGCAGATCATGGGTGATGAAGATCATCGCCAGGTTCATCTCCTCGCGCAGCTCTGCCAGCAAGGCCAGGATATGCGACTGCACGGAGACGTCGAGCGCCGACACGGCTTCATCCGCCACCAGCACAAGAGGCTTCAGCGCCAACGCGCGAGCGATACAGATCCGCTGACGCTGTCCGCCGGAGAATTCATGCGGATAGCGGTTGATGGCGCTTTCGGTCAGGCCGACGCGGGCCAGCAGGCGACGGGCATCAACGAACGCCTCCTCCTTCGAGGCGCCATAGGCCATCGGGCCGCGCGCGATGGCGTCGCCGACCTTCTGGCGAGGATCGAGGGCTGCGAACGGGTCCTGAAACACGATCTGGATCTTGCGCCGCATGGCACGCAGCCGTTCGCCGCGCTGCGCCAGCAGATCGTCGCCACCGAAATGCACCGAGCCGGTATCGGGCTCGATCAGCCGCATGATCAGGCGACCCAGCGTCGACTTGCCGGAGCCGGACTCGCCGACGATCGCGATGGTCTCGCGCGCCTTCAGGCTCAGCGAGATGTTCTGTACCGCCGCCGTGCGCCGTGGCGGCAGGAACATGCCCTGACGCGTCACGAAGGTCTTGTTCAGGCCGGCGGCGTCGAGCAATGGCTCGGTGCCGATCTGGCGGTTGCCGCTTTCCAGCTTGCGTCCGCCGGGAACGGCAGCGATCAGGCTCTTGGTGTAATCGTTCTTGGGATGGCGCAGTACCTCGTCGACGGTGCCCTGCTCCACCACACGGCCGTTGCGCATTACGACGACTCTGTCGGCGACATCGGCCACCACGCCGAAGTCATGGGTGATCAGCAGCACGCCCATGCCACGCTCGGCCTGCAACTGCTTGATCAGTGCCAGGATCTGTTTCTGCGTGGTGACGTCGAGCGCGGTGGTTGGCTCGTCGGCCAGCAGCAGCGCCGGATTGTTGGCCATCGCCATCGCGATCATGATGCGCTGGCGCTGACCGCCGGAGAGCTGGAACGGATAGGAGCGCGCCAGCGCCACCGGGTCCGGCAGGCCGACCGCATTGATCAGTTCCTGCACGCGGGCATTGACGGCCGCGCCGGAGAGCGCCGGCTTGGTATGCGTGATGATCGATTCCGCTATCTGCTGCCCAACCCGCGTCAGCGGATTGAGCGCAGAGAGTGGCTCCTGGAAGATCATCGAAATCTCGCCGCCGCGCAGATGCCGCATCCCCGCTTCATCGACAGCAGCGATGTCGCTGCCGTTGAAACGGACGGCGCCGGCGGCGATGCCCACGCGCTCCGGCAGCAGCCGCAGGATCGCATGTGCCGTCATCGACTTGCCCGAGCCGGACTCGCCGACCAGGCAGACGATCTCGTTGCGGTTCACATTGAGCGAGACATCCTCGATCGCGAAGCCGCGGTCGGCGCCCTCCGGCAGCCGGATCGACAGGTTCTCAATGGCAAGCAGAGTTTGTTCGTTCATCGATGTCATCGCTTGCGTGAGATGCGCGGGTTCAGCGTGTCGTTGAGACCTTCGCCCACAAGATTGATGGCCAGCACGGTGAGCAGGATCGCCACGCCCGGAAACACACTCATCCACCAGGCCTGGCGGATCACGGTGCGCGCGGAGCCAATCATGAAGCCCCATGACATCAGGTTGGGATCGCCGAGCCCCATGAAGCTCAGCGCGCTCTCGATCAGGATAGCGCTGGCAACCGCCAGCGAACCGGTGACGATGATCGGCGAGATGGCGTTTGGTAGAATGTGGGTCAGCACCACGACGAGCGGGCGTTCGCCCTGGCAGACCGCCGCCTGGACGAATTCGCGGCCGCGCAAGCGCAGGAACTCGGCACGCGTCAGCCGCGCCAAAGGCGGCCAGCTGACCACGCCGATGGCCAGAATGACGTTAGACATTTTCGGCCCCAGCGTCGCCACCAGCAGAATCGCGAGAATGAAGCCCGGAATGGTCTGGAACAATTCGGTGATGCGCATCATCACCTCATCGACCTTGCCGCCCCAATAGCCGGCGATAGCGCCGACGGTGACGCCGATCAGCAACGCCGCCAGCGTCGACGTGACGCCGATCAGCAGGGAGATGCGCGCACCATGGGCGATGCCGGCAGCAACGTCGCGGCCAAGCATGTCGGAGCCGAGCAGCAGGCCCTCCGACAGCGGCGGCTGGAACGGTGCGCCAACCATGTCCCAGGGATCGTCGGGAAACGCGAACGGGGCAGAGGCCGCGAGAATCACGATGGCAAGGAGGATCACAAGCCCGACCATCCCGGTCGGGTTGCGCAGAAACGCTCTGAGGGTTGTCATGACAAAGTCCCGTTCACGACGCCGTCCGCACGGCGACGCGCGGATCGATGACGCGGTAGATCGCATCGGTCACCAGGTTGAGGAAAATGACCAGCACCGACATCACCAGGAATATCCCGAGCAATACCGGATAGTCGCGCTGCAACAGCGCATCGTAGGTCAGACGGCCGAGGCCTGGCCAGGCGAACACGGTCTCGATCACCACCGCACCGCCGACCAGCGCGCCGGCCTGCATGCCGGCCACGGTGACGATCGGCAGCATGGCGTTGCGCAGGATGTGATGCATGATGATGCGACCCTGCTTCAATCCCTTGGCGCGCGCGGTCTTGATGAAGTCCTGGTGAGTCACCTCGACCACCGAGGAGCGCATCAGGCGGGTGTAGATCGCCAGATAAACCGCAGCGAGCGACGACGCCGGCAAGATCAGGTGCCACAGGATGTCACGCATGCGCTCGAACGCGGTCTGCGCCACACCGATGGTAACGTATCCGAACGCCGGCACCCAATCGAGCTGCACCGCGAACAGCAGCACCAGCATCAGGCCAAGCCAGAATACCGGTGTGGCATAGAGCAGTAGCGAGACCACCGTCAGCAAGGTGTCCGACCATTTTCCGGCACGGACACCGGCGAGGGTGCCCAGCACGATGCCGGCAAACAGCGCCAGCAGGAACGCAGTGCCGGTCAGCAGCAGCGTCGCCGGCATGCGGTCCATCAGCAGCGACGCTACGGTGCGCTGCTGGCGATAGGAGTAGCCGAGGTCGAGGGTCACGATCCGCTTCAGGTAGGTGGCGAGCTGCACGGGATAAGGTTTGTCGAGGCCGTATTCGGCGCGCAGCTGAGTCAACAGCTTCTCGTCGGACGCGCCGCTCTGCCCGGCCATCACCTGGGCAGGATCTCCCGGCGCAGCATGAACCAGCATGAAGTTGAACGTGGCGATGACCAGCACCACCGCGACGAACTTCACGGCCCACGCCGCGAAGGCCAGAATCAGGGCGAACAGGCGACCGCCTTTGGCATCAGCAGACATTGCGCTCACGTGTAGGATACCGATCCGAAGGTTTCATGGACACCGATCGCCGTCGACACGACGTTCTTGAGACGCTTGTCGATGAAGTTCGGATATTCCGCCTCGAACATCCACGCCACCGGCACGTCCTCGATCAGGATTTTCTGCACGGCAGAGTACAATTCCTGGCGCTTGAGATCCGACGTCGCCACCGCCGCTTCCTCGAACAGCCGGTCTACTTCCGGATTCGAATAGCCCGCGGTGTTGGAGAACAGGATGCCCTTCTTGATGTTCGAGGAGATGTAGGTACGGGCGACGCCGAGGGCGGGATCGCCGAACTGGTAGACCAGGTTCATGGTCATGTGGAAATCCCAGTTGCTGCACTTGTCGGCCCAGCCGGCGACATCGGTGCTCTCGAGCTGGATGTCGATGCCGACACGGCCGAGCGACTGGCGGATGAATTCGCCAGTGCGCTGATAGCTTTCGCCATAGGGCGGCACCAGGTATTTCAGCGTCACGCGCTTGCCATCCGCGCCCGGCTTCAGGCCCATCTCGTCAAGCAGCGCCTTGGCCTTGTCGAGCGAATACTCGTACTGCTTGACGTCCTTCTCGTAGAATCGCGTCTTCGACGAGACCGGGCCGGTGGCGATCTTGCCGAGGCCGAAGAACACGCGCGTCAGCAGCGCCTTGCGATCGATGGCGTACATCACGGCCTGACGGAACCGCTTGTCGTTCATCGGTGCAATGCGGTTGTTCAATTCGAGCCACTGATGCGGCGCGAAGAATTCATAGCCCTTGGTGGTCATGTCCAGGTTCGGCAGCTTCGACAGGCGCTGCACGTCGAACGCTTCGACGTCGGTCCACTGGGTCAGTTGCACGGTGCCCTGCTCCAGCGCCACCGAACGCGACGCCGAGTCGGGGATCACGCGGTAGATGATCTCGTCGAGGTGCGGTTCGCCCGGGCGGTAATAGCCTTCGTGCTTGACCAGATGCACGTGCGAGCCTCGCACCCACTCTTTGAGCTTGAATGGACCGCAGCCGATCGCCTGGGCATTGGCCGGGTTCTTCCGATAGT
>NZ_JAQGJT010000079.1 GCF_028290495.1 Tardiphaga sp. | reverse complement strand
GACAACATGCAGGTGGTCTACGCCACCACGCCGGCGAACTTCTTCCATGTGCTGCGCCGCCAGCTCAAGCGCGAGATTCGCAAGCCGCTGATCCTGATGACGCCGAAGTCGCTGCTGCGCCACAAGCGCGCGGTCTCCAGGCTCGACGAACTCGGCGACGGCACGACCTTCCACCGCATCCTGTACGATGACGCGGAGAAGCTGCCGGACGAAAAGATCAAGCTGCAGCCCGACGCCAAGATCCGTCGCGTCGTGCTGTGCTCCGGCAAGGTCTATTACGATCTCTACGAGGAGCGCGAGAAGCGCGGCATTGACGACATCTACCTGCTGCGCGTCGAGCAGCTCTACCCGGTGCCGCTGAAGGCGCTGGTGCAGGAGCTCGGCCGCTTCAAGGGCGCCGAATTCGTGTGGTGTCAGGAAGAGCCGCGCAACATGGGCGCGTGGCACTTCATCGAGCCCTATCTTGAATGGGTGCTCAACCAGATCAACGCCACCCACAAGCGCCCGCGCTACGCCGGACGCGCGGCCTCCGCTGCCACCGCTACCGGCCTGATGTCGAAGCATCTTGCTCAGCTCAAGGCGTTCCTCGACGAGGCGCTGAGCTAACACCCACCCACAGTCGCGATGCCCCGCGCCAGCGCGGGGCATTTGTGCCCCCCGCATCTCTCTCCAGGATTTTAGGCGTGGACGGCCAAGCGGGCCGTCCGGCCGCAAGAGGAAACAGACCATGACTGAAATTCGCGTTCCCACGCTCGGCGAGTCCGTGACGGAAGCCACCATTGGCCGCTGGTTCAAGAAGGCCGGCGAAGCCGTCGCTGTCGACGAGCCCCTGGTTGAACTCGAGACCGACAAGGTCACCATCGAGGTCCCCGCACCGTCGGCCGGCGTGCTCGGCGAGATCGTCGCCAAGGATGGCGAGACCGTCGCGGTCGGCGCCCTGCTCGGCCAGATCACCGAAGGCGCAGGCAGCGCCAGGCCGGCCGCTGCCCCGGCGCCCGCCAAGGCCGCCGCGCCCGCGGCAGCCGCCGCTGCTCCCGCCGCCACCCAGAAGTCCCCGCCGTCCGATGCGCCGCAGGCGCCGTCGGTGCGCAAGATTTCTGCCGAGAGCGGCATTGATGCCGCCAATGTGGCCGGCTCCGGCAAGGACGGCCGCGTCACCAAGGGCGACATGCTGGCTGCGATCGAGAAGGCGGCGTCCGCGCCGACCCCGGTCAACCAGCCCGCCGCCGCCGTGCAGGTTCGCGTGTCCTCGCCCGCCGATGACGCCGCCCGCGAAGAGCGCGTCAAGATGACCCGGCTGCGCCAGACCATCGCGCGCCGTCTCAAGGAAGTGCAGAACACCGCAGCGATGCTGACGACCTTCAACGAGGTCGACATGACCAACGTCATGGCGCTGCGTTCGCAGTACAAGGACGTGTTCGAGAAGAAGCATGGCACCAAGCTCGGCTTCATGGGCTTCTTCACCAAGGCCTGCGTGCAGGCCTTGAAGGATCTCCCGGCCGTCAACGCCGAGATCGACGGCACCGACCTGATCTACAAGAACTACTATCACGTCGGCGTCGCCGTCGGCACCGACAAGGGCCTCGTGGTTCCCGTGGTGCGCGACTGCGATACCAAGTCGATCTCCGATATCGAGAAGACCATTGCAGGCTTCGGCAAGCGTGCCCGCGACGGTCAGCTCAAGATCGACGAAATGCAGGGCGGCACCTTCACCATCACCAATGGCGGCATCTACGGTTCGCTGATGTCGACGCCGATCCTGAACGCGCCGCAGTCCGCCATCCTCGGCATGCACAAGATCCAGGAGCGCCCCGTCGTGGTCGCCGGCAAGATCGAGATTCGCCCGATGATGTATCTGGCGCTGTCCTACGATCACCGCGTCATCGACGGCAAGGAAGCCGTTACCTTCCTGGTTCGCGTCAAGGAAACCCTGGAAGATCCGGCCCGTCTGGTTCTGGACCTCTGATCTCTTCTTCGCATCCCCTATCATGAACCGGCGGCGGCAACGCCGTCGGTTCATGAGCAAGAACAGCCTTCAAGAACAACCTCCAAGAACCCAACGAGCTGGAGCAGGTCATGACCGATAAAGTCGTCATCATCACCGGCGGCAGCCGCGGCATAGGCCGCGCGGCGGCCCTGAAAGTCGCGGCGCGCGGCTACAAGGTTGTCGTCGGTTATGCCAGCAACGAGGCGGCCGCCAATGAAGTTGTGGCGGCGATCGAAGCCACCAACGGCAAAGCCATCGCCGTGAAATGCGACGTCGGCTCCGAGGCTGACATTCTCGCACTGTTCAAGGCCGCCGATGCCTTCGGCCCGCTTGGCGCGCTGGTCAACAATGCCGGCATTGTCGGCCCCTCCATCCGCGTCGAGGACATGACCGCCGAGCGCATCAACCGGATGATGACGGTAAACGTGACCGGCAGCATGCTGTGCGCCCGCGAGGCCGTGAAGCGGATGTCGACGAAGCATGGCGCCAAGGGCGGCGTGATCGTCAACCTGTCCTCCGTCGCGGCCAAGCTCGGCTCGCCGAATACCTATGTCGACTACGCGGCCTCCAAGGGTGCGATCGATAGTTTCACTGTCGGCCTGGCACAGGAAGTCGCCGCCGAAGGTATTCGCGTCGTCGGTATCCGGCCCGGCCTGATCGACACCGAGATCCACGCGTCAGGCGGCGAACCCGATCGCGCGCATCGGCTGGCGCACAACGTCCCCATGAAACGCGTCGGCACTGCCGACGAAATCGCCAACGCCATCGTCTGGCTGCTGTCCGACGAGGCGTCTTACATCACTTCCAGCATTCTCGACGTGTCCGGTGGCCGCTAGCGCCCCGACACCCTATATCTACTGAAACTACAGGACTTCATCATGGCATCCTACGATCTCATCGTTATCGGCACCGGACCCGGCGGTTACGTCTGCGCGATCCGCGCGGCGCAGCTCGGCATGAAGGTGGCGGTCGTCGAAAAGAACGCGACGCTCGGCGGCACCTGTCTCAACGTCGGCTGCATGCCGTCGAAGGCGCTGCTCTATGCGTCGGAACTGTACGAGGAAGCCGGCCATTCGTTCGGCAAGATGGGCATCAAGGTCTCCGCACCGACGCTCGACATGCCGCAGATGATGGAATTCAAGCAGCAGGGCATCGACGGCAACGTCAAGGGCGTCGAGTTCCTGATGAAGAAGAACAAGATCGATGTCGTGATGGGCCTCGGCAAGGTGCTCGGCACCGGGAAGGTTGAAGTCAAGGCGGCCGACGGCAAGACGCAGGTTCTGGAAACCAGGAACATCGTCATCGCCACCGGCTCGGACGTCGCGAAGCTCAAGGGCATCGAGATCGACGAGAAGCGCATCGTGTCGTCGACCGGCGCGCTGTCGCTCGACAAGGTGCCGGAGAAGATGATCGTGGTCGGCGCCGGCGTGATCGGCCTCGAGCTTGGTTCGGTGTGGCGCCGCCTCGGTGCAGAAGTCACCGTGGTGGAATTCCTCGACCGCATCCTGCCCGGCATGGACGGCGAAGTCGGGAAGTCATTCCAGCGCATTCTCGAGAAGCAGGGCATGACCTTCAAGCTCGGCGCCAAGGTCACCGGCGTCGACACGTCCGGCAAGCGCCTGAAGGCGCAGGTCGAGCCGGCCGCCGGCGGCGCTGCGGAATCCATCGAAGCCGACGTGATCCTGGTGGCGATCGGCCGCGTGGCCTACACCGAATCCCTCGGCCTCAAGGAAGCCGGCGTGACGCTCGACGAGCGCGGCCGGGTCAAGACCGACCATCACTTCGCCACCAGCGTCCCGGGCATCTTCGCGATCGGCGATGTGGTCGTTGGCCCGATGCTGGCGCACAAGGCTGAAGACGAAGGCATTGCCTGCGCAGAACTGCTCGCCGGCCAGGCCGGCCATGTGAACTACGACGTGATTCCGGGCGTGGTCTACACGACGCCTGAAGTCGCCACCGTCGGCAAGACCGAGGAAGAACTCAAGGCCGCCGGCGTCGCTTACTCCGTCGGCAAATTCCCGTTCACCGCCAACGGCCGCTCCAAGGTCAACCAGACCACCGATGGCTTCGTGAAGATCCTCGCCGATGCAAAGACCGACCGCGTGCTCGGCGTTCACATCATCGGGCGCGAAGCCGGCGAGATGATCCACGAGTGCTGCGTGCTGATGGAGTTCGGCGGTTCGGCCGAAGATCTGGCCCGCACCTGCCACGCCCATCCGACCCGCTCCGAAGCGGTCAAGGAAGCGGCGTTCATGGTCGCCAAGCGCGCGATCCATATGTGAGCCACGGACGGCACAGCCGTGCCGCGCGTTTTCGACGAAGTGGCTGGCGGTTCGTACTCACATAAGCGCGTGTGACAAAAGCTAGTGCCCCGCTCCGATTCATCGGGCGGGGCTCCTGGGACAAACGCCGATGATACGCCGAATGCTGCACCCGCTGGTGGTTCTGCTGGCCTTGATCTTCCTGGTCGAGGCGTGGCTATGGGACCACCTCGAGCCGATCGTGGCGCGCATCGTCGCGCGGATTCCATTACGACGGTTCAAAGTCTGGCTGGCGCGGCGGATCGAACGGATGTCGCCAGCGCTGACCTTGGTGGTCTTCATCGTACCGGCGGTGCTGCTGTTTCCGCTCAAACTCGCCGGTGCCTGGCTGCTGATGAACCAGTACTGGTTCAGCGCCCTGTTGCTGATCGTGTTCAGCAAATTTCTCGGCGTCGGCGTCGCCGCCTTCATCTTTGACGTCACCCGGCCGAAGCTGCTGCAGATGGGCTGGTTTCGTGCCGTCTACGAATTCATTCTCGATATCCGCCGCCGCGCCAGTGAGCTGGTCGCGCCGGTCCTCGCGCGCATCAAGGCCGTCACCGCCGGCCTGCGCTCCGGCCCGTCATCGCGCTGGATGCGGCTGATCCAGCGACTTCGCCACCGCGCGCAATCGACGCGGTGATGCAAGCGGGCGAGAGGGCGACGACTTAGCCTCCCGCTTTGTCATTCCGGAGCGCAAGCAGCGTTAGCTGCGAGCTAAAGCGCGCCCCGGAATGACTGTGAGTTCACATCAAATGCACGGCGTGCGGGGCGAACAGGCCGATCAGCGTGAAGCCGACGCCGGCCACCGCGAGCAGTCCAGATACCCATGCCAGCGCGATCATGCCGGTGATGATGGTCGCCGAAGCCAACACGATGCCGATCTGGAACGCGGCCGATGCGACTTCGAAGTGATGGTACTTCGCCATCGCGAGATCGCGCTCTTCCTCGGCGTGCTTGGCGCGCGAAGCAAGCTGGTCCTGGCCTTCGCCGGTCTCCGGCTCGGAACGGTAGCGATCCGCGGTCTTCTTCCAGTCGTCGATCTGCTTGCCGAGCGCCGCCTTCGCGGCTTCGTCGCCCATCAGGCCGAGGCTGAGCCGGGCCTGATCCGAGGTCGCCTGCACCACAGTGCGACGGATGCTCTTGGCCTGGAAGAACGCCCAGAGATTGGAGGCTTCGACGTTCTTGCTGATCGATTCGGTCTGCGCGCCCTTGCCGAGGGTTTCCGACAGCGCCAGAAACAAGGCGATCACCGCAATCAGCAGCGCGATCTTCTTGTTGGAGCCGGACGCATGCTCGGCGTGCTCGGCGTGCTCCATGCTTTCGTGCGCGCTCATCGACCCAATCTCCCTGCTGATAATGCGGGAGCATTGGCCGAACGGATTGGGTCAGGCAAGCATAATGTGGTTGTCACAACCCTCGCGCGCCGTCAGGCCCGCGGATGCGCGGTCTTGTACACCTCGAACAGCCGCTCGGTATCGATCCCTGTATAGATCTGCGTGGTCGACAGCGAGGCGTGGCCAAGCAGTTCCTGGATCGCGCGAAGGTCGCCGCCGCGGGTCAAAAGATGCGTGGCGAAGGAGTGCCGCAGCGCATGCGGGGTGGCGCTGTCGGGCAGCCCCAGCGCGCCGCGCAGCCGCTCCATGGTGAGCTGGATGATGCGCGGGCTGAGCGGCCCGCCGCGGGCGCCAATGAACATGGGGCCGTCCGGCGGCAGCGGATGCGGGCACATCGCGGCATATTCCGCGATCAGCGCCAGAACGTTCTGGAGCACCGGCACCATCCGGGTCTTGTTGCCCTTGCCGTTGACGATCAGCACGTCACCCGCACCGGGCTGAGGCACCTCGCGGCGCTTCAGGCCGAGCGCTTCGGAGATGCGCAGGCCGGAGCCGTACAACAGCGCCATCACGGCGGCATCCCGCGCCCAGATCCACGGATCGCGGTTCTCGCCGGCGCGCTCGTCGGCGTCGGTCAGGCGTTTGGCGGAGACCATCTGGATCGGCTTTGGCAGGCTCTTGCCGATTTTCGGCGCACGGATGCCTGAGAGCGCGCCGACATTGCCGAGCCCCTCGCGCTCCAGAAACCGCCCGAACGAGCGCAGCCCGGCCAGCGCCCGCATCAAGGAGCGGCCGCCGATGTCGTCGGCGCGGCGTGACGCCATGAAGGCGCGAACGTCGCTGGCCTCGAGTTTCGCAAATTGGGGAATGCTGACCCGCGCGCCCCAGTGTTCGGCCAGGAACATCAGGAACTGGCGGAGATCGCGCGAATAGGCCTCCGACGTCTTCGGCGACAGCCGCCGCTCGGCGCGCAGATGCGACAGCCAGCGGGTCATCTGCAGCGAAATATCCTCCGCCGCGCAGGGCAGGTCGATCGGCGCAGGAATCGATTTGGCAGGGATCGGCGCTTTGGAAGAAGGTTTGGCCATGAGATTGCCTTGCAGGGCGCGATGCGCGAACAGGGCGACATTATCACACCGGCCCGGTTTAACCTTCGTGAAGCGACTGGCCGGGACGGCCGCGCGACCTTAAGTTAGGCCGACACCTCATCCCCTCCGAGCCCCGATTCCCGATGGACGATTCCGCGCGCACCCCGAAAACATCGTCAGGCGTGGTCGATGTGCTGGTGCCCGTGGCCTTGAACCAGGCCTATTCCTACAAGGTGCCCCGCGGGCTCGACCTGCAGCCCGGCGATATCGTCACCGTGCCGCTCGGCGCCCGCGACGTGATCGGCGTGGTCTGGGCAGAGAATGCCAACCCGAACCCGCGGCTGCACAACCGACTCAAGGAGGTCGGCGAAAAACTCGACGTCCCCGCGCTGAAGCAGGAACTGCGCACGCTGGTCGACTGGGTCGCCAATTACACGCTGTCGGCACGCGGCATGGTGATGAAGATGACGCTGCGGATGGGCGAGCATCTCGGCCCCGAACGCGTGCGTCTCGGCGTGCGTCTCGTCGGCGATGTGCCGAAGCGGATGACGCCGGCGCGCGGCCGGCTGATCGAGATTCTCTCCGACCGGCTGCTGCACGGTAAATCCGAAGCCGCCAAGGAGGCCGGCGTCAGCACCGGGGTGATCGACGGCCTCGTCGATGAAGGTACGCTGGCGATCGAACCGATGGCGCGCGCTCTTCCCCCGCCGGCGCCCGATCCCACGTTCTGCGAACCGGATTTCTCGGACGACCAGCGCGCCGCCGCGGATGCGATGCGGACCTTTGCGGCAAAGGGCGACTTCCACGTCGCCTTGATCGATGGCGTCACCGGGTCAGGCAAGACCGAGGTCTATTTCGAGGCCGTCGCGGAGACCGTGCGGCGCGGCGAGCAGACCCTGATCCTGATGCCGGAGATCGCGCTGACCGGGCAATTTTTGGACCGCTTCGCGCTGCGCTTCGGCGTGCGTCCCTTGGAATGGCATTCCGAGATGACGCCGCGCAGCCGCGCGCGCAACTGGGCGTCCATTGCATCCGGCGAGGCCCATGTGGTGGTCGGCGCACGCTCGGCGCTGTTTTTGCCTTATGCGAAGCTCGGCCTGATCATTGTCGATGAAGAGCACGACCAAGCCTACAAGCAGGCCGAGGGTGTGCACTACCACGCCCGCGACATGGCGGTGGTGCGCGCCTCGATCGCAAAAATCCCGATCGTGCTGGCGTCAGCCACACCATCGGTGGAGACCGAGGTCAACGCACGCAAGGGGCGCTACCAGCGCATCGTGCTGCCCAGCCGGTTCGGCGGCCAGCACATGCCTGACATCAAAGCCATCGACCTGCGCCGCGAAGGCCCGATGCGCGGCCACTTCATTGCGCCGCGGCTGGCCGAGGCCGTGCAGGTCGCGATCGACCGCAAGGAACAGGCGCTGCTGTTCCTCAATCGCCGCGGCTATGCGCCGCTGACCCTGTGCCGCGGCTGCGGTCACCGCTTCGCCTGCAACATTTGCGATGCCTGGCTGGTCGATCACCGGTTTCGCCAGCGGCTGGTCTGCCACCATTGCGGCTTCTCGACGCCGCGCCCGCATCTCTGCCCGCATTGCGGCGCCGAGGAATCGCTGGCGGCGATCGGCCCCGGCGTCGAGCGCCTGCAGGAGGAAGCAGCCAAACTGTTCCCCGACGCGCGCACGATGGTGCTGTCGAGCGACCTCATCACCTCGATCGACGCGATGCGCGCCGAACTCACCGAAATTGCGGAAGGCCGCGTCGATATCATCATCGGCACCCAGCTGGTGGCCAAGGGCCACAACTTTCCGCGGCTCAATCTGGTCGGCGTGATCGATGCCGATCTCGGCCTCGGCAATGGCGATCCGCGCGCCGCCGAGCGCACCTTCCAGCAGCTCAACCAGGTGATCGGCCGCGCCGGCCGCGAACAGGGCCGCGGCATCGGCTATCTGCAGACCCACCAGCCGGAACATCCCGTGATGAAGGCGTTGATCGCCGCCGACCGCGAAGCGTTTTATGGCGCCGAGATCGACGCCCGCGAACGCGCCGGCTATCCGCCGTTCGGCCGCCTGGCCAGCCTGATCATCTCGGCGGGCGATCGCCCAACCGCCGAGGGCTTTGCGCGCAAGCTGGTCAGCGTCTCGCCGATAGACGAGCGCATCCAGGTGCTCGGCCCGGCCGAGGCGCCACTCGCGGTCATCAAGGGCCGCTATCGTTTCCGCATCCTGGTGAAATCGCCACGCAACGTCGATCTGTCCGGCTACCTGCGCGACTGGCTCGCGCATGGCCCGAAGACGACCGGCAACCTCAAACTCCAGGTCGATGTCGATCCGCAGAGCTTTTTGTAGCACACTGTCGTTCCGGGTCTTCGCTGCAGCCGGCTTCGCCGACAACAGCGAATCCCGGAATGACAGTGTGCTGTTCACCCAACAAAAAGCCTGCCGTCATCGCTGACGGCAGGCTTTGTTACTCAACTCAACGGAACGCTTACTAAAACTCTGTAACCGCAGCGGAGAGCGGCGCTGCTTACATGACCTCGGCGACAACGCGGCCGACGCCGCGGCTGGTCAGGCCGATGACGCTGGCCGCACCCTTCGACAGGTCGAGCACGCGCCCACGAATGAACGGGCCGCGATCGTTGATGGTGACCACAACGCTGCGGTCGCCATGGGTGACGCGTAGCTTGGTACCGAACGGCAGCGAGCGATGGGCCGCCGTCATGGCGCCCTGGTTGAAGCGCTGGCCGGAGGCCGTGCGGCTGCCGGATTCATTGCCGTAAAACGACGCCATGCCGGAGAAGCTGCGGCCGCCGCTCGACGCGATCGACGCATTGGCGTCCAGCGGGTTGGTCGCGGCCGCGTGGCGGGCATGATGGGCGTGGTGGCGATGATGATGGTGATGACGGGATTTGGCCGAAGCCTCGGAGACGGTACCGGCAAACGCGATGGTCGCAGCCATCAGAGCGAGTGCGGTCCGCGGCCGGGCGATCGCGCCCAGCACTAATTTTCCATGTCGCAGCATTTTTGTAGACCCTCAGACAGTATTACCACATATGCGGCAAGTGGACCCCCGTCCCATTTCGATGGAGGCACCGTTGAAGGCACAATAAGGCGTAAGATTGGCAAGCATTTCGTTCCGTTAACAGATGAAATATCTTTTGATCGATTGTTTCATGGCTAACGTGGCGACTTAACAAATTTTTAACTAAGTATTATACTTCGATATACAGTCCAATACTGTACAGTAAAGTGCTCGGCGGGCATGGCCAGCATTCGGCAAGTAAAAGTTAAGCAAACACTACTCGCGGAGGATGGGCATGCCGGAGCCGGATTCCGCTGCGTGCATTCCGGACTTTTATTTCAGCCGCGAGGCGTCCACCCGTCGAGGGTCGCAAGTCGCGACGGTGGCCGGGCGCCGGAAACGGCGAAGCGACCTTCCCCGCGACACCCCCTGATTAAGACCTCGGATGCCGTCGGAAGGATTCTTGCCGCGCACCTGCGACAAGGCATCGCCAATCGCGTTCGTCGCGTTGCACACCTGCGCGGGCTATGTTAGCAAAGCCGCGATTTGAACGGGACACAATGCTGTGTTGTGGCCTGAGAATCGAAGTCCCGCTTGAATTCCAAGGACTTGGATAGCTAGCGCCGAATTTGGCGATGGTTTTTCCCTTGTCGGTCCCTTGCAATTTGACAGCCTGAAGAGCGCATTCGTGGCAGCAGAAGATCCGTCCGTTTCGGGAATGTCCGGTCGTTACGCAACAGCTCTGTTCGAGCTGGCGCGTGACGAAAAATCCATCGACGCCGTCAAGGCGGACCTCGACAAGTTCGAGGCCATGCTGGCAGGGAGCGCCGACCTGACGCGCCTGGTACGCAGCCCGATCTTCGGCGCCGACGTGCAGTCGAAGGCCCTGGCCGCCGTGCTCGAAAAGGCTGAAATTTCCGGCATCAGCGCCAAATTCCTGAAGGTGCTCACCGCCAACCGCCGGCTGTTCGCGGTCGGCGACGTGATCCGCGCCTTCCGCGCGCTGGTCGCCAGGTTCAAGGGCGAAGCCACGGCCGACGTCACCGTCGCCGAACCGCTCAGTGACAAGAATCTCGACGCCTTGAAGACCGCACTGAAATCAGTGACGGGCAAGGATGTCGCGCTCAACGTGAAGATCGATCCGGCCATCATCGGCGGGCTTGTCGTCAAGCTCGGCAGCCGCATGGTGGACAGTTCGCTTCGCACCAA
>NZ_JAQGJT010000074.1 GCF_028290495.1 Tardiphaga sp. | reverse complement strand
AGCGTGGCCTTGGTCGATGCAAAAGCCCAGTCGATCCACTGCGTCAGGATCTCGACGTCCTTGGCTTCGACAGTCGCCCCACACCAGATGCGAAGGCCCGCGGGCGCATCGCGGTAGTGCGCGAAGTCGTAGCCGGCGCCTTCCTTCTCCACTGCTGCGACCAGCTTCTTGGCGAAGTCGGCCTGAGCGTCGGCAGAGAGCGCGGTGATCGCGGGATCGATCACCTTCATGCACACCGAGGTGTTGGAGCGGATCGACGGGTCCGTGGCGAGGAAATCCACCCACGGCGTCTTCGCCTTCCAGTCGGCGAGCACCTTGGTGTTGGCATCGGCGCGCGCGATCAGCGCGCTGAGACCGCCGACCGACTTGGCCCATGCCAGCGCATCGAGGTAATCCTCGACGCACAGCATCGACGGCGTGTTGATGGTCTCGCCTTCGAAGATGCCTTCGTTGAGCTTGCCGCCCTTGGTCATGCGGAAGATCTTCGGCAGCGGCCACGCAGGCGTGTAGCTTTCCAGGCGGGCAACGGCCCGCGGCGAGAGCACCAGCATGCCATGCGCGGCCTCGCCGCCAAGCGCCTTCTGCCAGGAGAAGGTGACGACATCGAGCTTGGCCCAGTCGAGCTTCTGCGCAAACGCGGCCGAGGTGGCGTCGCAGATCGTCAGGCCTTCGCGCGTCGCGCTGATCCAGTCGGCATTAGGCACGCGCACACCGGAAGTGGTGCCGTTCCAGGTGAAGACCACGTCGGACTTCGGATCGACCTTCGAAAGGTCGGGCAGTTCGCCATAGCCGGCATGCAGCTTGGTGACGTCCTTGAGCTTCAGTTCCTTGACGATGTCGCTGACCCAGCCCTCGCCGAAGGATTCCCAGGCGATGGTGGTGACGGGACGCGGGCCAAGCAGCGACCACAGCGCCATTTCGACAGCGCCGGTATCGGACGCAGGCACGATCCCAATGCGGTAGCCGGCCGGCACTTCAAGCACTTCGCGCGTCAGCTCGATCGCAAGCTTGAGCTTGGCCTTGCCGACCTTCGCGCGATGCGAACGGCCGAGGGTAGCGTCATGGAGTTTTTCGGGGGTCCATCCGGGGCGCTTGGCGCAGGGACCGGAGGAAAAATGCGGCACGTTGGGGCGCGCAGTCGGTTTGGTCGCGGTCATCTTATCTATCCTTCCAGATAGCAAGCCTCCCGTTGGGGGGAGGTGGCCCACTGGCGTGGATATGGCAATAGCCGGAAACCGTCAAGCTGGATCGGAGCTATCACAGGTGATTGATCGGCATAGCGATAGTGCCCAGGCGAACCGCATTCACACCGACAGCGCCTGTTGGGCGTCTGCGATCCAGCGCCGGATCGCCTGATAGCCGTCGAGATGGAAACCGCCTTCATGGGCGACACGCGTATAGGCCAGCAGCGCGACATCGGCGAGGCTGACGCGGTCGCCGGTGAAATATCGCTGCCCGGCGAGATGATGCTCCATCCGCGCCAGCGCGGCATAACCACGCTTCACTTTCTCCGGATCGAGATCGCCAACCGTGCGGCCGAGATAGACCATCTGGAAACGGCACACCGAGATATAGGGCTCGTGGCTGTACTGTTCCCAGAACAACCACTCATCCATCTTCGCCTCTTGATAGGCGTCGGAGGGGATGAGATCGCTGCCGCGAGCGAGATAGCGGATGATGGCGTTGGACTGCGCGAGCGCGCGGCCGTCGCCGAGCACGACGACCGGCACCTGCCCTGCCCCATTCATCTGCAGGAATTCAGACGTGCGGGTTTCGCCCTTCGTGGTATCGACGGCAATCCACTGATAGGGACGCGCGAGGATGTCGCAGACCCACTTCACCTTCAGGCAGTTTCCGGAACTGAGATCACCATATATTTTCAGCATCACGGCGCCCTCCTCGACCAGCTCGACAACAACGCTTGTGTATCCCGATCAGAACCGGTAGCCGACACCAACTCGGGCGCTGTTCATGCTGAAGGCGACATCCTTGACCTTCAGCAGCCTGATATATTCCCATTCAGCGCGCAGGAACAGATTGCCGGCTACCAGCATTTCAGTACCAAGGCCGACGGTATAACCGCCGGTGATGCTGTCAACGCCGCCCTCGGTCTTTGTCGCGGGATTTGGCGTGACGTTGGTCGTGACTACCGAACCGACAGGTACCGGCAGGACGTTGATATCGTCCTTGCTGATATCGAGCGTGGCCGTGCGGCTGACATTGACGCGGCCGAGCGCGATACCGCCGAACATGTAGGGCATGAAAGTGCCCGCATCCCAGCCCGCACGCGCGCGCAATGTGAGGGCATCCTTGATCTCGCCAGTGGCGCTCCCGCTCAGGCGCGTATTATAGCGGTATGTATGGCCGTCGGGCGGCGTATCGCCGGGCGGATTGATAATCGCCAGATACATCTCGCCGTTGGACCCATTGCGGATGCCGCGCAGGTTGCTGTAGTTCACCTCGAAGCCGATGACGGCGTCTTCCCACTGCCAGTTGCGGCCGACAAAGCCACCGAAGCCAATGCCCGACGCATTCTTGCCTTCGAGCAGCGACCATTCGTGCACCGAATTCTGCAGCACGCCGTTGCGCAGCATGTAATCCGTCAGCGAAGCCGAGGCATGGCTGAAATCGAGATTGGCACCGGTGTAGCCAAACTGGCCGCCGGCATACCAGCGATCCCAGTTGCCCTGCGGGGCCGGCGCGTCGCGAAAGCTCCCGCGCAACACCGGCAGATCCATAAAATCGGCCGCTTGTGCGCTGCTCACCGCGCCCATGAACGCCACCACCGCTACCCAAGTCCGCATCGCAACTCTCCCTGAACGCAATCTCAACGCGATTGATCATCTCCTGTTAACGTTAATCAAAAGTTGCAAAACGCGTATGGAACAACGAAAACGGCGCGGGAAAAATCCCGCGCCGTTAAGAAGTCTTAAGATCGCTGCGACGTCGCTTAGCCCTTGCGGATCAGCGGCGGCGGCGGCGCGTAGGCCGGCGGGCTGTCCAGATTCCAGCGCACGCCGAGCTTCAGGTCGTGCGAGGTGATTTCCTTGAACTGCATCGGAACGCCACGGGTGAAGCCGGTGTAGTCCGAGACGGCTCCGGTGGTTCCGTCGCCGAGGTTCATGTAGCTGTAGCCGAATTCGACGGTCGTTGCCGGATTGATCTTGTAGGCAAGACCGGTGTGCAGCGCCCAGGCGAAGTTCCACTTCGATGCATCCGATGCACCGGCGAAGCTCGGAGAAGTGACGCCGCCGACGAGGGTTGCACCGTTGTCGGTGTAGTTCGCGATATTGACGCGCGCCATGCCGACGCCCGCGCCGATAAACGGCGTTACGCACCACCACGTACCGAGATCGACATAGCCGTTGGCCATGACGACCCACTCGGATTTTGTCGCACTGTAGTTGTTGACGCCCGTTCCAACGAGGCCCGCCGCCGGGAAGGTAATCCGGTCGGTACCCTTGAAGTTGGAATTTCCGCGATACTGGCCGGTGATGTCGCCACGCAGCCAGCTGTTGAACTGGTAGCCGATGCCGCCGCCGTAGATGCCGGCGGTGTCGAATCCGGTGGTCTCCTCAAGCGACAGGAGCGCCGCATTGCGGTTATCGCCCATGGCGATGTTCTTGACCTTCTGATTGCTGAAACCGATATCGCCACGCAGATACCAGCCGCCGAATTCTTCCGACGGCGGGGCCGGCGGGGCGTAATACGGCTGCGGCCCCCGCATCGCCATGTCGGCGGCGAATGCAGTGCCTGTGAAAGTTGCGCTGGACATCAGAGCGACAGCGCCGAGGGCCAGTATCGACTTGTTCCTAATCATTGGTTCGTCCTCATACAAAGGAGCACTTCGATGGCCCCACACTCAAAAACTCACGAGCGGACGATGCCATTAATTTCTTAAGCGGCACTTAACCCTAACAATTAAGGTTGACAATTGATGAGAGAACTTGCTGCGAAGCGCAATGGGGGCATACGCGCGCCGCAAGTACTAACAATGTGTTGATATCAGCGACGGTCGAAAACCATCGACGGGCGCGTTCAGCCCGCGTGCTTCGGCATCTTCGGCAGAAGTACCGCCAGAAGCCCGATGACCGGCAGGAAGGCGCAGGCCTGATAGACAAAGACGATACCCGTGCGATCGGCGACTTCGCCAAGCAAGGCCGCACCGATACCGCCCGCCCCGAATGCGAAGCCAAAGAACAGGCCGGAGATCATGCCGAAGCGATGCGGCACCAGTTCCTGCGCATAGACCAGGATCGCCGGCATCGCCGACGAAATGATGAAGCCGATGATGACGCTGAGCACGGCGGTTCCCATCAGGCCGACATGCGGCAGCAGCAGCGTGAACGGCAGCACGCCGAGGATCGAGAACCAGATCACGTAGCGCCGGCCGATGCGGTCGCCGATCGGCCCGCCGAAAAACGTGCCGACCGCGTTGGCGCCGAGGAACAGGAACAGATAGAGCTGCGACGCCTGCGTCGAGACGCCGAACTGATCCATCAGGTAGAACGTGTAGTAGCTGGTCAGACTCGACAGGTAGATGAACTTCGAGAACACCAGCACGATCAGAATGGCAATCGCGAACGCCACGCGCCGCGGCGTCGGCGCACCGGGATGACGCGCGATGGCTGCGCTGCTGCGCGGCACGATGCGCGGTTTGTACCAGCGCCCGATCTGCCACAACAGCACGATGGCGACAAAGGCGATCGACGAGAACCAGGCCAGACTGGGCTGACCGAACGGCACCACGATCAGCGCCGCCAGCACCGGCCCCAGCGCCGAGCCAGAATTGCCGCCGACCTGGAACACGGATTGCGCCATGCCATAGCGGCCGCCGGACGCGAGCCGCGCGATCCGCGCCGATTCCGGGTGGAATACCGCAGAACCCAGACCGACCAGCGCCGCCGCGATCAGGATCACCGTATAGACATGAGCGACGCTGAGCAGCAGCAGGCCGAAGAACGTAAAGCCCATGCCGATCGCCAGCGAGTACGGCAGCGGCTTTTTGTCGGTGAAGTGCCCGACGACGGGCTGCAGCAGCGAGGCGGTGATCTGGAACGCCAGCGTGATCAGGCCGATCTGCGCGAAGTCGAGCGCGTAGTTCTCTTTCAGGATCGGATAGACCGAGGGGATCAGCGACTGCATGGTGTCGTTGAGAAAATGCGAGACGCTGATGCCGCCGAGCACGAGATAGGCCGGGCTGGTGATCGCGGCGGGCACAGTCACGGGCTGCGTCACGACGGGCGTCGCCAACGTTTCTTCGGTGGCGATGACATTCTTGTTCACAACGGCGACTCACGACCTGGAGGGTGTTCCTCCTACGAGGTCTGGCTGCAGGCCGCCACCGATATTAAGCGATGGCTGCGATGCACGGGATTTGCTGCAACCGCGAAGTCGACCTCACCCCGCCGCGCGAAGCGAAGCTTCGTCAGCGGGGAGAGAAAAGAAGGCTACCGCTAAGCCGCAGAGGCGGCGGCGTCGCCCAGCGCGGACACGATGGTGTCGACGACTTCCTCGACCATGTTACGGTCGTCGCCTTCGCCCATGACGCGGATCACCGGCTCGGTGCCGGACGGGCGGATCAGCAGCCGGCCGTGGCCGTTGAGGCGCTTTTCGCCGGCGGCGATGGTGGATTTCACGTCGTCGTTGTCGAGCGGCTTGCCGCTGCGATAGCGCACGTTCTTGAGGATCTGCGGCAGCGGGTCGAACAGGTGACAGACTTCCGACACCGGGCGGCCGTGCTTCTTCACCACTGCCAGCACCTGCAAGGCAGCGACGAAGCCGTCGCCGGTGGTCGCGTAATCCGACATGATAATGTGGCCGGACGGCTCGCCGCCCACATTGTAGCCGTGCTTCATCATCTGTTCGAGCACGTAACGGTCGCCCACCGCGGTGCGGATGAGTTCAATGCCTTGCGCGTTCAGAAAACGCTCGAGGCCGAGATTTGACATCACGGTGGAGACGATGCCCGGCCTGGCGAGGCGGCCGTCTTCCTTCCAGCTCTGCGCGATCACCGCCAGCAGCTGGTCACCGTCGACGACATGGCCGCGCTCATCGACGATGATGACGCGGTCGGCGTCGCCATCCAGCGCGATGCCGATATCGGCGCGCATCTCGCGCACCTTGCGGCTCAGCGCTTCCGGCGAGGTGGAGCCGCATTCCTTGTTGATGTTGAAGCCGTCGGGCTCGACGCCGATTGAGATCACGTCGGCGCCCAGCTCCCACAGCGCTTCCGGCACCACCTTGTAGGCGGCGCCGTGCGCGCAATCGACGACGACGCGCAGGCCTTCAAGGCTGAGGTCGCGCGGCAAGGTGCGCTTGGCGGATTCGATGTAGCGGTCATGCACGCCGTCGATGCGGCGGGCGCGGCCGAGGCTGGCGCTCTGCGCGAGCTTCCTGCCGAGGTCCTCGTCGAGCAATTCCTCGATCTGTTTCTCGACCTCGTCGGACAGCTTGAAGCCGAGCGGGCCGAACAGCTTGATGCCGTTGTCCTCGAACAGGTTGTGCGAGGCGGAAATCATCACGCCGAGATCGGCGCGCATCGACTTGGTAAGCATCGCCACCGCCGGCGTCGGCATAGGGCCGACCAGCAGCACGTCCATGCCGACCGAGGTGAAGCCCGCGACCATCGCGTTCTCGATCATGTAGCCGGACAAACGGGTGTCCTTGCCGATCACCACGCGGTGGCGATGTTCGCCGCGCTGGAACACCAGACCCGCTGCCTGCCCGACCTTGAGCGCCAGCTCCGGCGTGATGACGCCGTTGGCAAGGCCACGGATGCCGTCGGTCCCAAAATATTTGCGGCTCATATCAACCCCCAGATTGGCGTGCCCGGACCATGCCCGGGCTGTCGAACCGGATCCCGGCGACTCGCCTTCAACACTCGCCTTGCGGCTTATGACGGTCTTATAGGGCCCCGCCTCCTAAAATGGCTTCAAAAAATATGATGAATCATTACCGGGCAGCGGGCTGTGCATATTTTCGCAAGCACTTGATCTAAAAACGCTATTTTCGATTTAGGCAAGCAACCAAAGACTGCAGCAAGGCACCGTCAGTCCTTGGGCTTGAGAGGCAGGTCGGCTTTGGAGTGCACCGGCTGGGTCATGCTGACCGGATCGGAGCCCGGAAAAGTCTCTTCCAGCCCCTCCTCGAGGGCGTCATCGAGCTTCTTTTTCTCGATCTCGGCGGCGGTGAGAGCTTTGTCATCCGAGCCCGGCATGGCAGTCCTCCTTCGCGCGAAGCAGAGCAGCCGCCCGAACGATCGTTTGGCTGCCGCCACAACCATGCTAGATGACGACTAAACAAGCAAATGCAAGAAGGGCCGGGACGCCATGAAGTACATCACCACGATCGCTGACCTGCGCGAGGTCCACAAGCGGAACGTACCGAAAGCCTTCTTCGACTATGTCGATCGCGGCTCCTATTCCGAGGACACGCTGCGCGCCAACCAGGCCGACCTGCAGAAGCTGAAATTCCGCCAGCGCATCCTGGTCGATATTTCCAAACGCGACCTCTCCACCACGATCCTCGGCGAGAAGGCCAGCCTTCCGCTGATCTGCGCGCCGGTCGGCTCCACCGGCATGCAATATGGCGACGGCGAGATCCACGCCTGCCGCGCCGCCCAGGCCGCCGGCATCCCCTACACGCTGAGCACGATGTCGATCAATTCGATCGAGGACGTCGCCGAGAATGTAGAGAAGCCGTTCTGGTTTCAGCTCTACGTGATGAAGGACCGCGGCTTCATCAAGGAACTGATCCAACGCGCCATCGCAGCGAAGTGCAGTGCGCTGGTGCTGACGGTCGACCTGCAGGTGATCGGGCAGCGCCACCAGGACATCAAGAACGGCCTCTCGGTGCCGCCGAAGATCTACAGCCTGAAGAACATGATCGACTTCGCCAGCAAGCCGTCCTGGCTGATCGGCACGCTGCGCGCCAAGCGGCGCAACTTCGGCAACATCGCCGGCTTCGTCAAGGACGCCAACGACCTGGAGTCGGTGTCGGAATGGACTGCGTCTCAGTTCGATACGTCGCTGAACTGGAAGGACATCGAATGGATCCGCAGCATCTGGCCGGGCAAACTGATCGTCAAAGGCATTCATGACGTAGAGGACGCCCGCGAGGTCCTGAAAACCGGCGCACAGGCAATGGTGGTGTCGAACCATGGCGGCCGCCAGCTCGACGGCGCGCCGTCGTCGATCTCGGTGCTGCCTGGCATCGTACAGGCAGTGGGCTCCGACATCGAGATCATGTTCGACAGTGGCATCCGCTCCGGCCAGGACGTGATGCGCGCGCTGGCGCTCGGCGCCAAGAGCTGCATGATCGGCCGCGCCTATGTCCACGGCCTCGGCGCTTACGGCGAAGCCGGCGTCACCAAGGCGCTCGACATCCTCGCCAAGGAATTGAGCGTCACGATGGGCCTGTGCGGCGTCAACACCATCGCGGAAATCGACGGCCACGTGCTGGTGAAGTAAGTTTGTTTCGTCGCGGCCGGCTGATGTGCCGGCCCCGACGATTCAGGTGAGCCAGCTCACCTTGCCGGTCGTGATGTCGTGCATGGCGGCCGCGATCTTTACTTCTCCGGCCTCGACCTGCGCCTTGATGACGGGACTGCGATCGAGCAGGCTTGCGGCGGTCAGCCGCGCGTTCGCTTCCGCTACTTTTTGCACCAGCGCGTAGTTGTGCGAGTCACGGTGGCCATCCGCAGCGGTCAACGTTGCCAGCGCGGGCTGAAAATTCTTCAGCAACTCGGTAATGTTGCCGAGCTTGACGTCGTCCACCGCGCTTTTGATCGCGCCGCAGAAGTTATGCCCGAGCACGACGATGGCTCGCGCGCCCATAACCTTGGTGGCGTATTCCAGGCTGCCTATGATGTCCGTATTGACGCAATTCCCTGCCACCCGCGCGCAGAACACGTCGCCGATACGCTGGTCGAACACCAGTTCGGGCGTCACGCGGGAATCGATGCAGCCCAAAATGGCCGCGTAAGGCGACTGGTTGGCCGCCGTCTCCTTCACCTGCGCCATCAGATCGCAATTGATGGACTTGCCGGACGTGAATCGGTCATTGCCGGCCTTGAGGCGGGCAAACGCCGCATCCGGCGCAGTCGACTTCTGGCGATCCGGCGTGAACACCGCACATTCCAGCGACTGCGCATGAACGGCTGTGCCCGCGAGAGACAGGCCGCCGGCCACGCATGCGCAAAACAAACGTCGAGTAATCATGACTCCCCCCACCCGGGTCGGCCTCCAAGGCCGACCCGGGTGTCATGATGCAGGGGTTCCATGGGAACAACAAGTGGAGATTGCAAACTTTTACAACACCCGTCATCTTTTGATGACCGGTATGGCTTCATTGCACGCGAGGGCAGGAAATGAATGAAGGTGTGCGCGATAAAGGCGTGACGTCCGGCTCACATCGGCGGGGTCAGGCCGTCCAAGCCTACATTAACGCGGGCTGTCTCGTAGCTGCCGTCCGGCCTCTTGTCGGCGCCCATGATGATGACCTTGGCGCCGGCTTTCAGCTCGGCCTTGGTGCTCGGCACGAAGGTGACGATTGGCGTATCCGGGCCGACCGTGACTTTCTTCTCGCCGTCCTTGTATTTCACCGTCAGCGTCTGGCCATCGGTGGCCGCGACCTTCTGGTCGACGGTGGCGTTGGTCATGGTGCTGTTGGGGCGCAGATCCCACGGACGGAAGCCTTCGCCGGTGCCGCGCATCGCTTCCGGAAAAATGTGGATCGCAATCGCCTTCTGGGTGCCGTCAGGCTGCGGCTGGCCGGTGACGCCGATATAGGAACCGGGCTTGATCTCGGCCAAAGTGGTCTTGGTGATGCCGGTGACCGTGACGTTGTCGGTCAGGCGCACGTTGCGCTCGTCACCGTCGCGCGTCTTGATTGAGAGGTTCGCGCCGTTGACGCTTTCGATAGTACCGCGAATCCGGGTCGGCTGCACCTGCTGTGCGAAGGCGAGCGATGATATCAACGATGCAGCGACCAGCGACGCCGCAAAGGCGCGGGCGGGAGATACAAGTAGAAACATATGATTTCCTTTGAGGATGGCGGAGAATGCGCCCCACGCCCTGCAGATGGAAACCCCGCGGCCCGATTGCTATTCCCGTCACGTCACTGTGAGATCGGCCTCGACCAGCGCGCGCAGTTCGGGAGTTACTTCCGGCCGCTGCCCGAACCACAATTCGAACCCGCGCACGGCCTGGTACAGCAGCATGCCGAGCCCGTCCGCGGTGCGCAGCCCGCGCCCGCGGGCCGCGGCCAGCAGCGGCGTCTCCAGCGGCACGTAAACAAGATCAGCAACCACCGCCGACGACGGCAGCGGCGACAGGTCGATGACAAGTTCGGGCTGCCCCTTCATGCCGAGCGAGGTGGTGTTCACCAGCAGACCGGCGCGCGGCAGGATGTCGCCGATATCATCCCACGCCATCGGCAGCACTCGCGACCCAAATTGCGTAGCAATCGCCTGCGCGCGCTCAAGGGTGCGATTGGCGAGATGGATGCGCTTGATGCCGCGCTCCAGCAGGCCGAATACAACCGCGCGCGACGATCCGCCGGCGCCAAGAACCACCGCGTCCTCGGCGTGGTCCCAGTCATCGGCGCAATGGTCGAGGTTGTCGATGAAGCCTTCGATGTCGGTATTGGTCGAGCGCAACGTGCCGTGATCGTACCACAGCGTGTTGGCGGCCCCGACGGCACGCGCGCGCTGGTCCGGCGCGGTGAGATTGAGCACGCGCTCCTTGTGCGGAATGGTGACGTTGCCGCCGATATAGCCGTGCTTCGACAGGTTCATCACGAATTCGGCGACGCCTTCCGGCGGCACCGATTCAATGCTGTAGCCGCCGGCAATATCGAGCGCGCGCAACCAGTGATGATGGATCAGCGGTGAACGCGAATGGGCCGCGGGCCAGCCGATCAAACATGCGGCGCGAGCTTTAATCTGGTTGGGCATAGATCATCCTTCGCCTCTACTGGAGGCGTACCTGTCACAGCAATCATGGTGAGATATTGGCTGTCAAATTCGGGCGCGATACGAAGCAATTGCAGCAATTGTGCTGAGCAACAAGGCGACGGCCGCCGCGAACCATACCGACGCCAGGCTGATTCGCTGATAGGCCAGCGCGCCGATCGCAGCACCCGCCACCAGCGCCGCCCACAGCAGCAGGTTAGGCAGCCAGGCCCAGCGCGGGCCGCCGACCAGCGCTGCGGCCAGCAGCTGCCCGACCCGGACAAGCGTGCCCGTCATGTAAGTCAGGCCAATGCCCGGCGCGCCCGGCTCGGCCTGGAACACGGCGTTCTCCAGGCCCATCGTCACGACCAGCGCCACGATGGTGAGTGCCGGCAAACTGATTTCAAAGGCGAGCGCGCCGGAACCGAGCAAGACGGCTTCGGCCAGCAACAACAGCCATTGCCGGTGCCTGCCGCGGCCGCGGCCGATCAGGCTGCCTATGCCAGCGCCGACCACGAACAAGGCGATCAGGCGCAGCGCCTCGATCGCCTTCGGCCAGTCCTGCTCCGCCGCCATCACGCCGAGCCGCGTCGAGTTGCCGCTCATGAACGATACAAACAATCCGCCCAGATGCAGAAAGCCGATGCCGTCGACATAGCCGGCCAGCCCGCTCAGGGCGCAGGCCAGCAGCAGATTACTCCGGGAAGTCAGCATCGCGGGAATTGTCCTCTACCAAGCTACCGCCAACTATTCAAAAGCGGCGCCGCCGGCGCAAGGGAGAACCGCGGTAAATTCGGCCACGCTGGCCCGATGCTCGAAACGCATTTTCGTCTTGAGGAAGCCATCGAACAGCGCGGCGTGACCGACGAATGACGTGGAAGTCGTGCGATCCCAATAGGCATCTGCCCATGCCAGAAACGCGGCGTGCTCGTCCGCACCGGCTCCGCGCCATGGCCCGCGCAGAACGAGGCTCTCGCGGCAAACCGCCGGACTCATGTCGAGCCAGATCAGCCCGCTGGCGCGCGATAAGGCGGCTTCGGCCAGCCATCCATAGACGCCTTCGATGATCCAGTTCGGCCGCGACGCAATAGCCGCGACCATCGCCTTTGCTTCGGTCTCGTCCCGCTTGTTTCCGACCCTGTCGAGCCAATGGATATGATCGAGATCGACCCGCTCACCACCGATGCGCGGCTCAAGCAACTTCGCCAGCGTGCTCTTGCCGGAGCCGCTGTTGCCGATGATCACGATGCGCGGTCCCAGGGTCATGGACCGCAGCCTACATCATGCCGCCACCCGATGCGCGGCGATGATCTGGTCGGCGGCGCGGCCGGCGACTTCGGCCATGTGGTCGAAAGCCCGCGTAAAGCTGCCGGCGCCGGCAGTCGCGGAGCGCAGCTCGACGATCAGGTCGCCGATCTCCGCCTCGGGCAGCATGGCGCGGACCACATCCCAGCCCGGCCAGCTATCGCGGGTGTCGAAGCCGAGGATCTGGCCGCGGCGGCCGGACAGAATGGCGTTGATCTTCGCCGTAGTGTCGGTCGGACAGACCACCTCCACCACATGGATCGGCTCCAGCAGCACCGGCTGGCACTGCGGCAGTGCTTCGCTGACGCCGATCCGCGCCGCGGTGCGGAAGGCGAGGTCGGAGGAATCGACGCTGTGGTAGGAGCCGTCGGTCAACGTGACCTTGATGTCGATGACCGGAAAGCCGAGCGGGCCTCGCAACAGCGCATCGACGACGCCCTCGCCGACCGCAGGAATGTAGTTACGCGGCACTGCGCCGCCGACCACCTTCTCCTCGAACGCAAAGCCGCCGGCGCGCGGAAGCGGCTTTATCTCCAGCACCACGTCGCCAAACTGGCCGTGACCGCCGGACTGCTTCTTGTGCCGCCCGCGCTGGATGATCGTTTTGCGGATCGTCTCCTGGTAGCCGATCGTCGGCGCGTGGGCCTTGGCATTGACGCCGAAGCGGTCGTGCAGCCGCTCCAGCGCAACGCGCAGGTGCATCTCGCCCTGCCCCCACAGCACCACCTCATGGTGGCCCACAGGGTTGACCACGCTCAGCGAGCCGTCCTCGTCGGTCAGGCGTTGCAGGGCCTGGCCGAGCTTGACGTCGTCCTTGCGGTCGGTAGCGGCAAGCGCCATCGCCAGCACCGGCAACGCCGGCGCGACGTTCACCAGCGCGGCCGGCGCGGTTTTGCCGGACGTCAACGTGTCGCCGGTCCGGATGTGATCGAGCTTGCCGAGCGCCACCACCTCACCCGCTTCCGCCGACGCGCGTTTACTGTCATGGGCGCCGTTCGCCGCCAGAATGCCGGACACCCGACCGCTTTCACCGGACGACGACTGCAAGGTCGCGCCGTCGTCGATCTCGCCCTGCAGCACGCGCGCCAGAGACAACTTGCCGCCATGCTGCAGATGACTCGTCTTCATCACATAAGCGAGCGCGTCACGTCCCGACGCGACGCCGAGCCGCTTTACGGTGTCGGCGATGTCCGGCGCCTCATGACGCAGCGCCTTCAACAGCCGCAGCACGCCGTTTTCGCGCAGCGCCGAGCCGAGCAGCACCGGACAGATCAGGCCCTCGCGCAATTCGCGGGCGAGATCGTCGAACACCGCGTCGGCGGGCGGCGCGATGTCCTCAAGCAACTGCTCCATCAGCGCGTCGTCGTGATCGGCGAGCTTTTCCAGCATCGAGAAGCGGGCTTCCTTCTCGCGGTCGAGATTGCCGCCATCGAGCGCGACCACCTCAGAGGCCTTGTGCTCGCGGTAGACAAAGGCCCGCTCCAGCGCCAGATCGACGAACCCCGCGATCAAATCGCCGTTCCAGATCGGAATCTGCCGTAGCACCAGCGGCACGCGCGATGCGGGTTGCAAGGTCGCAAGCGTCTCGCGGACCCGCTTGCTGGCGCGATCGATCTTGTTGAGAAACAGAAATCGCGGAATGTTGCGGTCCTCAAGCTCGCGCAGCACCAGCTGCAGTTGCGGCAGCTTGCGCTCGTCGGCCTCGCAAACGACGACCGCGGCGTCCACAGCCGGAATCGCCATCCGCATATCGTGGAGGAATTCAACGGAGCCAGGGCAATCGATGAAAGTGTAACTGTCGCCCATGAAGGTAGTGGTCGCAGCATTCAGGCCGACGCTCATCTTGTGCTGGCGGGCCTCGGTCGATGCATCGCCGGTGCTGGTGCCGGCATCGACGCTTCCGACCCGCGGGATGGCGCCGGTGCGGGCCAGGATCGCTTCTAGTAGGGTGGTTTTTCCGCTCTGGAAAGGGCCCACCAGCGCGATGCATCGTGCATGGCGCTGTGGACCGCGGGGACTTCTCAGGTCGTGTCCCATTGCCGCCTCCTGATCTGGAGCTCGGCCCTTGATTGGGTCGGCAACCGATGCTCCGCCCGGCCCGGCATTTTGGCAAGATGGAAACGTTGCTGCGATGCGGTGTTTCTTCCTCCCCGCGCAACGAAGCTGCGCAAGGCGGGAGGGGAAGGAAGAAAGCGAAGGCTACCGCCCCGGACGCAGTTCGAGGCTTTCGAGGCCCGCCGCGACGTTGATGCCGGTGGAGCCCTGCAGGCTGATCGGCTGCAGGGCGATGGAGTTGGCGGAGCCACCGACCAGAACATTGGCACCGAGGCCGACGCCGAACGAAGCCGAGCCCTGCGCGCCGGCGTAGTTGCCGGACAGGTCACCCATTCCGGCGCGGTCCACCGGTGCGAACACCGCCCAGGACAGAGCGGTCGATTCGGTGATGCCGAGATCGACGCCGAGCTTGCGAATGGTGGCGACATAGGGCTGGTCCGGGCGCCCGTTGGACAGCAGCACGCAACCGAGATTGGTCACGGAGCCGACGATGGACCCGACGCTGGCGCCGCCACGGCAATTGAGAACGCCGATCTGCACGGTCTGCGGCGACTGCGCCTGCGCGCCGAACGCGACGAGAGTAGCGGCAAGTCCCAGAAATAGTGGAAGGCGGCTCATGGCAATTTCTCCGTAAGATAAAGCAGAGCAATGAAGTGCCAGACAACGGTAAACGGGTGCTATCAAAAATGCACGCGCCGTCGCCGGTCGATAATCCTGACGATGGGTGACAATGGCACGACAAATGCCGCGCAATAAAAAAGGCCCGCTTTCGCGGGCCTTTTCCAAACCGTGTTGTCGCTTAGTGGTGACGATGATGCTTGCGCATGTGACGACGGGCACGCACCGGAGCAGCGGGGGTCAGGTCGAGGCTGACGATGCCGGCCGCAACGTTGAGGCCGGTCTGGCCCTGAACGCTGAGCGGCTGCAGGGTGAACTGGTTGCCGTTGCCGCCGAGCAGGAAGTTGCCGCCGAAGCCGACGCCGACCGACGCGTTGGAGCCAACGCCGCCGTAGCTGCCGGCGAGCGCGCCGCGGGGAACGCGCGCGTAGGGTGCGAAGGCAGCCCACTGCACGGTGGTGTTCTGGGTGAAGCCGAGGTCGAGGCCGAAGCGGCGGACCGTGGCGACGTAACCTTCAGCGCGGCCACCTTCGCTCTGGAACACGCAGTTCAGAGTCGCGTTCGAACCGACGACGAACGAAACGTTCTGGCCGCCGGTGCACTCGAGGACGCCGACGCGAACGCCCTGCTGTGCATTCGCCGAGGCGAACGACGCCACCAGCGCAACAGTCGCGATACCGAACATCTTGGAAATCTTCATTGCAGTAGCCTTTATTTAGGTTTTGGAACTGTGGGGGGACAGGAAGGAAGCGCCGTGTCCAAAACAAGGCGCTTCCGAAAATAAGGCGACAAATCGTCGCGATTTGGGCCGTTATTTATCTGACATGAAAGCCACTCCGTTCCGACACAATCGAAACGAAGGCCGCAGTTTATTGCTTAGACGCGCTTTCTTGACGCGAACCGCAATTCACTTCGCGCGAAACGCTTAGCGCAGGTTGGCGCAGAAGCGCTGAATCCGACCGCATGCGTCTTCGAGATCCGACGTCTTGGTGGCGTAGGAGATACGGAATGCGGGTCCAAGCCCGAATGCCGACCCCTGTACCACTGCAACGCCTTCGGTCTCAAGCAACTCGGTGACGAAGTCCTCATCGTTCTCGATAACCTTACCGGAGGGCGCGGTCTTGCCGATGGTGCCGGCGCAGGACGGATAGACGTAGAACGCGCCTTCCGGCCGCGGGCAGTCGAGGCCCTTAGCCTGGTTCAGCATCGATACAACGAGGTCGCGACGCTCCTTGAATACCGCGTTGTTAGCCGGGATGAAATCCTGCGGACCGTTCAAGGCTTCCACCGCCGCCCACTGTGCGATCGACGACGGGTTGGAGGTCGACTGCGACTGGATCGTCGCCATCGCCTTGATCAGCTGCACCGGACCACCGGCGTAACCAATGCGCCAGCCAGTCATGCAATAGGCCTTGGAGACGCCGTTCACGGTCAGCGTGCGATCGAACAGTTTGGGTTCGACCTGCGCCGGGGTGGTGAACACGAAATCGTCATAGACCAGATGCTCGTACATGTCGTCGGTCATCACCCAGACATGCGGATGCTTGACCAGCACGTCGGTGAGCGCCTTCAGCTCGGCGCGCGAATAGGCGGCGCCCGTCGGGTTCGACGGCGAGCACAGGATGACCCACTTGGTCTTCGGCGTGATCGCGGCTTCCAATGCAGCGGGCTGCAGCTTGAAGCCGAAGTCCGCGGTGCAGACCACCGGCACCGATTCGCCACCGGCCAGCGCCACCATTTCGGGATAGCTGACCCAGTACGGCGCGGGGATGATGACCTCGTCGCCGGGGTTCAGCGTCGCCATCAGCGCATTGTACAAAACCTGCTTGCCACCGGTGCCGACGATGATCTGGTTCGCCGCATAGGTCAGGCCGTTCTCGCGCTGGAACTTGCCGATGATGGCTTCCTTCAGCTCGGGAATGCCGTCAACCGCGGTGTACTTGGTCTTGCCGGCCTCGATGGCATAAATCGCCGCCAGCTTGATGTTGGCCGGGGTGTCGAAATCGGGCTCGCCGGCGCCAAGGCCGATGACGTTGCGGCCGGCTGCTTTCAGCTGACGTGCTTTATCCGACACCGCGATGGTCGCGGACGGCTTCACACGGTCGAGCGCAGCGGACAAAAACGACATCATCATCTCCTTGCAAACGTCGCGAACGCGTGGCTTGCGACTCTTCGGTGGGCGATCCTGTTGGGATCGCGGCACCCTAAAGCGCGCGACGCTGCATCGCAAGAAGGATGGCCGGAATGTTGCTGCGCAAACGTCGCTTTTCGAGAGCTTCCAGGGCGAAAGCCGCATCGAAGTTAATATATGCATGAGAAACGCCGCCGCGCTTCACGCACGTGTGATGCCGATTGCACCGCGCGGGGAATGAATTTTCGCGTGACGAAGGGCGGCAACCGTTTTCGACTTTTTCCAGAGTCGAGGGGTTGCGAGGTGCCGGTATCAGCATCATTGTCTGGACGCGTTGCCAGCCGAGAAGCGGCGCGTGACTTGAACGCGTGTCTTGGGCGCGTGACTTGCCCACTTTGATGGATCGAACCACCGCGCATGTACAAGCTCTATTCGATGCAGCGCTCCGGCAACAGCTACAAGGTTCGCCTTGCACTGGCGTTGCTCGATGCCCCCTATCGCTCCATCGAAGTGGACATCCTGCGCGGCGAAAGCCGCACGCCGGAATTTCTCGCCAAGAATCCGAGCGGACAGGTGCCGCTGCTGGAAATCGCCGAGGGCCGCTACCTCGCCGAATCCAACGCCATCCTGTGGTACGTCGCGATCGGCACCTCACTGGCGCCGGATTCCCGGATGGACCGCGCCGAGGCGCTGCAATGGATGTTCTTCGAACAGCATGCGCTGGAGCCGAACATCGGCGCTGCCTATTTCTGGCTGTGTCTGGTGCGCGGCGGCCGCGATCTTCAGACCCACGCGCTGGAAGACTGGATGGAGCGCGGCTATGCGGCGCTGCAGGTGATGGAAGACCATCTCAAGACCAACGACTTCTTCGCCGCCGGCCAGCTGACCATCGCGGACATCGCTCTGTACGGCTACACCCATGTCGCCGAGCAGTGTGATTTCGACCTCGGCAGCTTCCCAGCGGTGCGCCGCTGGCTGCGCCGCGTCGAGCAGTCGAACGGCTTCGTCGCCATGGACTGGCGGCCGACCTCGACGGAATTCGATACGCTGGACCTCGTCGCCGAGGCTTGAGCGCAAGAATAACGGTCATAACCGGCGATTTTGCCTCGTTTTCGCCATGATCGGCGGAATTCCCGCCCAAATCTTGCCCGCTGCCCCCTGCAGATTAGTAGTACGCGGATGATTCGTCCGCGATCTGAGGGATTTACGACCATGATCCGGTCGCTTCGCGTGGTTGCAGGTTTTGAACCCCGTCCTGCCGTGGTTGCTTCAACCCGGCTCGGCAATGCCGTCGCCGCAACGGTGGCGGTCGGTTGCCTGTCGCTGTGCCTGATCGTGACGCTGACGCTGCTGACCCTCAAGGTCGCGACCGCGATGCCACTGCCCGCCTGACGGCCAGCCATCCATTTGCATTCTGCGATGACAGGCATCGCCCGCGCCGTTGCGCGATGGAGCCATCCGATGAAGACGCCCGTGGTCTGGGTAACCGCGACGCTGACCGCAGCGACCGCGCTTACCGCCAGCTTCCTGATCGCCAGCACCTCGCGCAGCGAGACGACGGCGTTCGCCTCCTCCGCCGGCAAGCTCGACGTGCAGACCGTGGCCAGCGGCCTCGTCAACCCGTGGGCGCTGGCGTTCATGCCGGATGGCCGCATGCTGGTGACCGAGCGTCCCGGCAGGCTACGCATCGTCACGCCGCAGGGCGAGTTGTCGCCGCCGCTGCGAGGCGTGCCGCAGGTCTGGGCCACCGGACAGGGTGGGCTGCTCGACGTCATCACCGATCGCGGCTTCGCGCAGAACAATACGATCTACTTCTGCTATTCCGAACGCAGCGGCAGCGGCGGCCGCACGGCGGTCGCGCGCGGCCGGCTGGTCAATGGCATCGCGCCGCGGCTCGACGACGTGCAGGTGATCTTCCGCCAGGAAGGGCCACTGTCGTCGGGCAATCACTATGGCTGCCGCATCGTGCAGGCCAGCGACGCCAATCTGTTCGTCACACTCGGCGAGCATTCCAGCTACCGCGAGGAGGCGCAGAACCTCGCCAACCATCTCGGCAAGTTGATCCGCATCGCGCCGGACGGCTCGGTACCGAAGGACAATCCCTTTGTCGGCCGCGACGGCGCCAAGCCGGAAATCTGGAGCTACGGCCACCGCAACGAACAGGGCCTCGCGATCAATCCGGCATCCGGTGAACTCTGGGAAATCGAGCATGGCCCGCGCGGCGGCGACGAGGTCAACATCATCGGCAAGGGCAAGAATTACGGCTGGCCGGTGATCGGCTTCGGCATCGATTATTCCGGCGCGAAGATTCACGAGAGCACGGTGAAGGACGGCATGGAGCAGCCGATCAAGGCCTGGGTGCCGTCGATCGCGCCCTCCGGCATGGCATTCTACACCGGCGACCTGTTTCCGGCCTGGCGCGGCAGCGTATTCACCGGCGCGCTGGCGGGGCAGATGCTGGTACGGCTGTCGCTGAAGGGCGACGCCGTCACCGGCGAGGAGCGCCTGCTGCAGAATCTCAACGAGCGCATCCGCGATGTCCGGCAGGCCCCGGACGGCGCGCTGTATCTGTTGACCGACAGTTCGGCGGGACGCGTACTGCGCGTGGCCCCGGCGGCGAAGTAACGCCGATCGCGCCACCTTCGATCACTACCATTTGTGGAAGATGGCGAACGCGCCCGCCACGATGAAGGCGGAGCCGAGCGCCTGGTTCCAGCCGAGCGGCGCCTTCAGAAGCAGCACCGAGAAGCCGGCGAACACGATCAGCGTGATCACCTCCTGCATGGTCTTGAGCTATGCGGCCGAATACACCTCGCTGCCCCAACGGTTGATCGGCACCGCCAGCCAGGACTCGAAGAACGCGATGCCCCAGCTGACCATGATGACCAGCGGCAACGAGGATTCCTTGAACTTCAGATGGCCGTACCAGGCGAAGGTCATGAACAAGTTCGACGCGAACAGCATCGGGATCGGCAACAGCAATGGCGGGATGGTAAACGGCATCGGCCTCCTTTCAAATTCAGGCGGCAGCGCTGAGATATGGCACATGTTACGCTCGGCTTAACCACGCTGAATGCGATAATCGAGAAAGTCTTACGCATTGGTCAGGGGCAATCTTAACGCTAACGAAAAGCAACGATGGGAGATTCGGAAACGAGTCGTCATCGTGCAGTTCTCGTCTGTAGCCAGACCAGGAAACGGCACATGCAGCTCGACTGGAACATTATTCTTCACCCGGCCTTCAGCACGGCGCTCGCGCTGTTGATCGTAGCCGGCAGCGCCGTCGCCATCGGCCGCAACCGGCTCGCGGCCCGGCAGCGCGCCAACGGGCACGCCACCGCCGACCGGCTGTCCGCCGCGCTGGACCGGATCGACATCGGCGTCGTGCTGTTGAATTCCGACACCCGCGCCGAATTCATCAACCGGGCGTTTCGCGAACAATTCCGGCTGCCCGACGCCAAGGCCGACAGCAAGCCGCCGCTGATCGCGCTGATGTATCATTGCCGCGACACCCACGCCTTCGAGGTGCCGGACGACGAACTCGACGGCTTCATCGCAACGCGCACCGAGATGATCCGCGCTGGCGACCCGACGCCGCTGAACCTGCGGCTCGCCAATGGCCAGGTGCTGCGGCTGTGTTGCACGGCATTGCCAGATGGCGGCCGGATGCTGAGCTACACGCCGGTCACCGATCTGGTCCGTCGCAACGACAACTACGCCGATCGCGATTGCTATCTGGCGATGCGCGGGACCGGCGACCTGTTCGCGCCGCGCCATCTCGACGCCGCGGAATGAGCCCGCCGACCCAGCCTGTGGATAAGTACCACCGTCATTTCCGCGTCATTCGGCGCGACTAGCCTCAACTTTGCATCCAGCGGCTGCTCCCCCGTCGCCAGCCGGATGCCTTCAGCGGTCCCCGTCAGTTGCCGCGCTGACCGGGGCCGTTTTTTTTGCCCGCGGCGTCCGACACGGTATAAGCTCATCATGATCCGTTTCGTGTTCGCCTTGCTTGCGCTGACCTTGCTGGTGCTCGTGCTGGTGCCGTTCCAGTGGGTCGGCATCGCCTGCGGGCTGCCCTTGCAGCGCAGCGTGCCGCATTTGTTTCACCGCGCGTTCTGCCGACTGGCCGGCGTCCGCATCCGCGAGGTCGGCACCCGTACGACGGACGCGCCGGTGCTGATCCTCGCCAACCACGTCTCCTGGCTCGACATCTGTGTGATCGGCGCGCTGACACCAGTCGTGTTCATCGCCAAGAGCGAGGTCGCGAACTGGCCGGTGTTCGGCTGGCTGGCGAAACTACAGCAGACCATCTTCATCGAGCGCGAGCGCCGGCAGAAGACCGGGGCTGCGACGCAGGAGATCGGCGACCGGCTGCTGTCGGGCGACGCCGTGGTGCTGTTCGCCGAGGGCACCTCAAGCGACGGCGTCCGCATCCTGCCGTTTCGCTCGGCGCTGATCGGCGCGGTGCATCATGCACTCGGCGGGTCCGTGCATCACAAGAAGATCACGGTGCAGCCGCTGTCGCTGGCCTATGTCGGGTTCGGCGGCCTGCCGGTCGGACGCGCGCTGCGCCAGAACGTAGCGTGGTACGGCGATATCGACCTGATCCCGCATTTCATCGGCATCCTGGCCGCCGGAGCCACCGACATCACCGTCACCTGGGGCGACGCCACCGCCTATGACATGAGCGCCGACCGCAAGGCGATCGCGCGCGACGCCGAACGCAGCGTACGGCAGATGACCTCCGCCGCCTTGCGCGCCGATCCGCCGAAGAAGGCGATCGCCCTGCCCGCGCCCCAAGCCCCAGCAACAGCCGGGCCTGCCGTCGCCTGATCCAGCCGCGCAGGTGCCATGATGCCGCGCGGCTTGCCGCGGTTCGGTCCGCAGGCGATAACGCGTTCCTACATTCTCCGACAGGATCGATCATGCAAATACGCAATCTCGGCGGCTCCGGCCTGCGCGTCTCCGCCGTGGGCCTCGGCTGCAACAATTTCGGCCAGCGCACCGATCTGGAAACCTCCCGCAAGGTGATCCACAAGGCGATCGACCTCGGCATCACGCTGTTCGACACCGCGGACATCTATGCCGGCATGGGCGGCTCCGAGACCGTGCTCGGCCAGGTGCTCGGCGATCGCCGCAAGGACATCGTGCTGGCCACCAAGTTCTGCAAGCCGATGGCCACCGATGGCAGCAAGCAGGGCGCGTCGCGGCGCTACATCATGAGCGCGATCGAAGCCAGCCTGAAGCGGCTCAACACCGACTATATCGACCTGTACCAGCAGCACGATTTCGACCCGCTGACGCCGATCGAGGAGACGCTTCGCGCGCTGGAAGACCTCATCCGCCAGGGCAAGGTGCGCTACATCGGCAATTCGAACTTCCCGGCATGGCGTCTGGCCGAAGCCGAGATGACCGCGCGCGGCATCAACGTCTCGCCCTTCGTGTCGTGCCAGGATGAGTACAGCCTGGTGGTTCGCGATATCGAGAAGGATTTGCTGCCAGCCGCGCAGCACTACAATCTCGGCCTGCTGCCGTTCTTCCCGCTGGCCAGCGGGTTGCTCACCGGCAAGTACAGACCGGGCGTCGCGCCGCCGGCCGACAGCCGCTTCGCGATTGCACCGGCATTGCGCGACCGCTCGGTCAACCCGCGCAACGAGGCGGTCGTGGCAAAGCTCGAAGCCTTTGTGCAGGCGCGCGGCCACACCATGCTGGAACTCGCCTTCTCCTGGCTCGCCGCGCGACCGCAGGTCTCCAGCGTGATCGCAGGCGCCACACGCGTCGAGCAGATCGAGCAGAACGTCAAGGCGATCGAGTGGACCATCAGCGCCGAGGACATGGCGGAGATCGACAAGATCACGCTGTAGTCAGCTACAGCACCGCGCTTTCTTCCCCTCTCCCCTTGCGGGAGAGGGGAACTACGCCATCCGGCCAAAGTCGTCACTCACCCCTCTCAATCCGCTCGGCGGAATAAAGCATCCCGCACCCGGACGATGAGTTCCGCTCGCGCACTTCAGGCGATGCGGGATCGGCCGTTTGGCCCATTGTGACTTTGGTAATCATGTGTCAGCTTCTCTCAAAATAAAAATTGGGAGAAACACATGCCTGACATCCTGAAGATGGATGAGCTGCTCGCGATCCACGAACAGACCCGCGGCGCGCGCCGCCCGGCTTCCGTACGACCGACCCGCAATACCGCCGTGATGAAGTGGTCGCTGATCGGCCTCGGCACGATGTTCTATGCCGTGCCCGCCCTCGGCATGATCGGTTATGCCTTCTGGGTGGCCGCCAACCTCAACAAATAAGCGTTTGCGATAGCAACAGCGCGTGGGGTTCATGATGGACCGGGGCGCTATTTTACCCAAAGGTGCGCTGCCGCCGCATTGGCGTGCGAATCAACTCCCCGAGGAGCATCATGTCGTCATCCGCTTTGCGTACCGCCATCGTCGCTGCCAGTCTGGCCATTGCCGGGCTCGGTCTTTCCTCTGTCGCGCGCGCTGATAGCGGCACGATCCGGATCTCGGTGCTGAAGGGCGGCTGGTTCATCGGCGCGTCCGGCGGCTCGGGCACGCTGACGTTTCGCGGCCGGACCTATCCGCTGTCGATCGGCGGCCTGAGCGCCGGCCTGGTGTTCGGCGCGTCGCAGACCTACCTCTCCGGCCGCGTCAGCCGCATCAACCGCCCCTCGGATGTCGCAGGCGTCTATGGCGCCGGCGGCGCAGGGGCCGCGATCGGCCGTGGCGTCAGTGCCATCGTGCTCGCCAACGAGAAGGGCGCGCTGCTCGAACTGTCCGGCCGGCAGACCGGCCTGATGGTCAATGCCGATCTCAGCGGGCTGGCGATCTCGCTGAAGTAGCAGCTACGCGTAGGCGTACTGCGCAGCACGCCTACGCGACCAGCCCCTTGGCCGGCCGCACCATCGCACTGTCCGGGAAAACACTGTCGGCCAGCACGCGCTCGCCGAGCCCGAGATGGTCGTGCAGCACGCCCTTGAGGATCGCGCGCAGATCGGTGGTCGGCGCGAGATCGCGGGACTCGTAGAGATCCGCAGGCCGCAGTCCCGGCCAGTTCGCGATCACCCTGCCGCCCGCGACCGCGCCGCCGGCCAGCAGCGCCACGGTACCGGTGCCGTGGTCGGTGCCGGAGGTGCCGTTGATCCGGGCAGTGCGGCCGAATTCGGTGGCGACGACAATCACGGTGTCGCGCCAGTGCGCCCCCAGCCCGCTCTCGAATTCCGCCAGTGCATTGTCGAGCCCGCCAAGCAATTGCGCGAGACGGCCGACCGGGCCGCCTTCCTGCGCATGGGTATCCCAACCATCGAAAGCGAGCGCGGCAACGCGCGGGCCGTCGTCAGCCGCCATCACCCGCGCCGCGCCGCGAGCGATCTGCTGCATGGCGGTGACCTTGGCGCCGGGCGCCGGCTTCGCCATCTCGCCGGTGGCGAGCTTGTCGAGCTGCAGGCCCTGCGACAGCGCCACGGCGAGCGCGGGGTCCTGATGTCGGTAGAGTTCGATCAGCCGCGCGGCGGTGTCATCGGCGGCGGTCGGCAGGTTGACCGGCGCCCAGCCGACGGTGGGCGCCGCGCCACGCAGCACCAGCGGCGTGGTCGGGCCGATCGCAAGACCTGAAGAGACACGCTCACCGCGCGGCAGCGCGGCGATGGCGCGGTTAAGCCAGCCGGACTGCACCCGGCCGGGGCCGGGAAAGCCGCTCTCCAGCGTATCCTGACCGTCGAAATGCGAACGCTCGCGATACGAGGTCGCGACTGCGTGAACTACCGCGGCCTTCTTGTCGCGGTACATCCGGGCGAATTCCGGCATCGCAGGATGCAGGCCGAAGAACGGGTCGAGCATGATCGCTGCGTTGGGGCCATCTTTCGCCAGCGCGATCGAGCCATGCAGGCCGGCATAATCGGGGTCGCCGATCGGCGCTACGGTGGCCAGCCCATCCAGTGCACCGCGCAGGATAATCACGACCAGCCGCGGATCACGCGCATCCGCCGCCCTAGCGAATTTCGGGATGTAGGCCCAGGCGGCGAAGGCCGCGCCTGATAGCAGCAAGGAGCGGCGCGTCGGGGACAACCTCGTTTCGCAATCCATCGTCATCTCCTCTGGAATTCGGGCGACATCAGCAACAGCGCCAAGGCCTGCTGCCGCGTCTCCGCGCGCGCGATGGTCTGCCGCGTCTCGCTCGATGCGGCTTGCCCCGCGACGACATCGAGCAACTCGCGGGCGTCCATGCTATCCGCTATCCGGCTCGATATCTGGGCGGCGATATCGAGCCGCAACTTGAGGCCCTCGGGCGCGGCCCAGGCGGCGTTACTGTCGGCAAAACCGTTCGGCCCCGGCGGCGTCCACAGCGGCTGGCCGAGCGTGTTGAGGCTGCCGATGTAGCGGCCGGGATCTTCCGGAATCCGTGCCAGAATGCGGCCGGCCGCGATCAGGTATTCGTAGGGACTGCGCAACTTGGTCAGCGGCGCGCTCCATGCCTCGCCGGAATCGACAAGCGCCAGCGACAGCGCTTTCAGATCACCGTCAGATTTTTTGAACACAGCTTCGAGTTTTGCTACCAGAGCCGGCGGCGGCGTGTCCGCGACGAAGTGCTGCGCGAATTTGGTCGCAACGAATCTGGCGGTCGCCGGTTGGCGCGCGATATCCGCAAGTGCGGCTTCGCCCTGCGTCACGCCGGTGTCGTCGTAGCTCTTGCCGAGCAGCGTCTGCGCGCCGGGCTCATGCGCATTGGCGTTGAAAATGAAGCTGCCGGGCGTGCCGATCTTGCTGTCGCGGCCGGCGAAGGTCCAGCCCGTGATGATCCGCGCTAGCGAAGTCACGTCGTCCTGCGTATAGCCGGAGCCGACGCCGAGCGTATGCAGCTCCATAATCTCGCGCGCGAGGTTCTCGTTGAGGCCGCGCTTGCCATGCTGGCCAGCCTTCGATTCCGGGCCGATCGATTGCTGGTTGTCGAGGAAGAACAGCATCGCCGGATGCTGTTCGACGGCGCGCAGCATGTCGCCGAATTTGCCGAGCACGAACGGGCGGATCGCCTCGCGCTCGAACGAGCCGGCCCAGATCCGCGCCGGTTCGCCCTTGTTCGCGGAGATGCAGAAATGGTTCGACCAGAAGGTGACGAGGCGCTCGACAAAGCCGCCATCGACAATCGTCGCGCGCTGAATCCGCGCCAGCGCTTCCGCACGAAATACCTTCTGCACGACGTTAAGCGGTGGCTGTGCGACCGGCGGCTTCGGCGCGTCGGGCTGCACGGTCATCACGGTGTTGCCGGATGACATAGCGTCAGATTTGGTGTCAGATTTGGCGTCGGGCTTGCTGTCCATCGTCGGGGCGGCTGCTTCCGCGGTCTTGAGCGCCTCACGCGCGACCTTGACCTCAAGCTGGTAGGCGAACAGCGCCTGCCCCAGCGCCGGCGTCGCTTGCAGGCCCGGCAGTTCGAGCAGCGCGCCGTCAACGCGCGCCAGTTCCGACTTGACGAAGCCGCGCGGGTCCGACGCCGCGCTGACGATATCGCCGGACGAGCCGCCGCGGGCGCCGAAGCCGAAACGATTGAGCGCGACAAGGGCGCCTTGCGGGTCGCGGGCCATCGGGTCTTCCTCAATCTGCGGTGACCGCCGGCTTTCGCCGATGCCGGCTTGGTCGTATGATCAGTCAGCCGATCATAGGGCCGCGTCCGATGAACGCTGCATGAAAATCCCGGTTAAACTTTGGCTCCTGCCATGACAACTCCGACAGAAACAGCCTTGAGGTCCAACCGCCGCCTCGCTTGCGCCGAATGCGGAACCGAATTCGGCTGCGACCTGTCCGGCCAATGCTGGTGCGCTGCGGAAACTGCAAAACTGCCGATGCCGACCGCGGGCGGGGATTGCCTGTGCCGGGAGTGTCTGCGGAAGAAGGCGGCGACTGCGGAGTAAGCGTCAGCAGTCTCTGCCGGGAGCGCCTACGCCGCACCAGCTGCGCGCCGATCGCGATCGACCTGCAGATAATACAATCGCTTGGCGTGCAACATCTTCAGATCGGCGCGTTTGACGACCTGCTCGAGCCGGTCACCGGGGCGGCTGGTGGCGATGCCGGTGGAGATGCTCAGTTCGAGGTCGGGATAATACTGGTTGTTGACCTCGATCAACCCGGCCAGCGCGGTCAGCACGGCCTGGCCGCCAGCAGCGTCGGTGCCAGGCAGCAGCACTGCGAACTCGTCGCCGCCTATCCGCGCCACCGAGGCCGGCTTCTCCACCAGCGAGCCAAAAACTTCTCCGGCACGGCGCAGCAGCGCGTCGCCGACGGCATGGCCCAGTTCATCATTGGCGGTCTTCAGCCCGTTGAGGTCAGCGATGATGACGGTGATCGGCAACGGCCCCTTGCGCTCCAGCCGGTTCAACTCGTCGGCATAAAACGAACGATTGAGCGTCCGCGTCAGCACGTCATGGGTGCCGAGATATTCGAGATAGGCTTCCGCCTTCTTGCGCGCGGAGATGTCGGTGAGCGCGACCTGAACCAGCGACCAATCGCGTTCATGGCTCGGCAGCACCGAGAATTGCAGAAGCAGATGCAGCTTGGTGCCGTCGAGCGCGTAGTTCACGACCTCGCGCTGCTGGAACAGCTTGCCGGCCCAGAGATCGACCAGTTGCTCGCGAAAATGCGGACCCATCTCGTCGCGGAACACGTTGCCGAGATTGCGCAGCAAGGTCTCCGTGTCCGGCGCGGCGAACAGTTCGAGCGTGCGGGCATTGACGTCGAGCACCCGGATCTCGCTCATGCAGCGCGAGACGAATTCCTCATGCACATCGGTGAAGACGCGAAAATCCTCGACGCCGCGCGCGCGCACGTCGTCGATCAGCCGCTTCACGCCGCTGAAATCCTCAACCCACAGCGACACCGGCGAATGCGCGAACAGGCCGGTCGCGTAGTTCTCGGTGGCTATGAGACTGCGCCGCGCGCCTTCGCGCTCGCTGACATCCTCGATCGCGACCATGACGCGGTCCCAACTCGCTTCGTGGCCGGGAAGGATGATGGCGCTGAGCTGGATGTCGAGACGCTCGCCCGACAGCGTGTAATTGACGGTATGGCTGGAGAACCTGGTGTGGCCGTCCCAGAGCTGCACCAGTTCCTCGATATGCGTCTTGAAAGTGTCGTCGCGCAGCACCTTGCCGAGATCGGCGATCAGGTGCTCGAGATCGCGGGCACCGAACAGCGACAGCGTCTTGCGGTTGACCTTGAGGATGCGGATGCGCTCGGAACATTGCCGGACGCGGACCGGATCCTCCGCAAGGTGGGCCCTGAGATCGGCGACGCCCTGCGCACGCCATTCATCGAACAGCGCCTTCACCGCGCTGTAGTCCTCGATCCACAGCGACACCGGAGCAAGTTCGAACATCTTGGCGTCGGTGGCGGAATCGATGAGAAATTCGGACATGGAGACCTGGCGGTAATACCGTTTCGGGTTCGATGTACCGATTTAGGCAGAATCCGTTAAGAAACTCTCAGTTGTAGTTACGAATGGCGGCGATCCCCGGCAAGAATCCGGGTTCCATCGCAGGCCCGCCGGGACGACGGCGCGGCCCCCGCCTAAACCGCATATCCCGAGCTATTCCGCGCCATGCCGCCGAACGCATCGAGCAGCTTCTCGCGCCAGGCGTAGATCGCGTCATCCTTCGCCAGCAACTGGAACGGGCTGATCGCCCGCGCCCACTGGAAACCGCCGAACACGATGTAGTCGGCGTAGTTCGGCGCAGCGCCGCCCAAAAACGGCTGCGTCTTCAGCGTCAGCCGCATCGGGTCGAGCGACTTGCGGAAACCGGCGACAGCATTGTCGCGGCCGGCCGACACTTCTTCCAGCGTCTTGCCGAAGCGCGCTTCGCGGCTCTGCCGGAAATAGACCTGGTCCACCGGCCGCAAATGACCGTAGATATCCGCCACGATGAAGGGGAACATGCCGCCGACCACCACCGTGTCACCCCACCAGTTCAGCATCCGGCCCATGGCGCGGCCGCCGTCGCCGCCGAACAAGGAGGGCCGGTCGGGATAGGCATCTTCGAGATAGTTGGCGATCGCCCAGGAATCCGAGACCGTATTTTCGCCGTCGATCAGCACCGGGACCTTTTCGGACTTGTGCTGCGTGATCGCCTCGCGCTCGGTGAAGCGCCACGGCACCGAGGTGATATCGAGCCCCTTATGCGCCAGCGCCATCCGGGTCCGCCAGCAGAACGGGCTGAACGGACGGTCCTCGTCGGTGCCGACCAGTTCGAACAGTTGTCGCGACATGGTCAACCCTTCACATTCGCGGCGGTCTGGCCGAACAGCACCTTGCGCTCGGCATCGGTGCGGATCGCCAGCTGGCCGAAATTCGGGTTGACTTCTTTCGCTTTGGCATAGGCACGCTGCACGGCCGGGCGCAAGGCGATGGTTTCCAGCCAGCGCTTCAGGTGCGGGAAGTCGTTGATGTCCTGGCTCTGGTTCTTGTACGGCACGATCCAGGGATAGCTCGCCATATCGGCGATGGAGTAGTCGCCGGCGATGAATTCGCGATCGGCGAGCCGCTTGTTCAGCACACCGTATAGCCGGTTGGTCTCGTTGACGTAGCGGTCGATGGCGTAAGTAATCTTCTCCTCCGCGTAATTTGAGAAGTGATGGTTCTGCCCGGCCATCGGACCGAGCCCACCCATCTGCCAGAACACCCACTGTATCGCGTCATAGCGGCCGTAAATATCAGCCGGCAGGAATGTCCCGGTCTTCTCGGCAAGGTACAGCAGCATCGCACCGGATTCGAAGATCGAAATCGGCCTGCCGCCGCCTTTGGGCTCGTGATCGATCATCGCCGGAATCCGGTTGTTCGGCGCGATCGCCAGAAACGCTTCCGCGAACTGTTCGCCCTTGGCGATGTTGATCGGGAAAACCTTGTAGGGAAGCGCGGCTTCTTCCAGAAAGATCGTGATCTTGTGGCCGTTCGGCGTGCTCCAGTAATACAGATCGATCATCGTGCGGCAGTCCCGGATATGACGGAGAGAAGGCATCGCTGGAGGATGCGGGTGCGTAAAATTCGCCGGAGCGTACGGCGGAGTCAAGCGCGACTGCCGTGTTGCGCCGGCCGTTCCTTGCGGTGGCATCATTTCAATGTTGTATCCGGTAGCCGGTTGACGCAACCTGAGGATGGTCCATCGTTTCAAGGGAGATGAACATGACCACACGCCGCAAGGTTTTGCTGTCCCTCGTCGCCCCCCTCCTTCTGCCCCTCGCACACGCGCCGGCCGACGCCGCCTCATTCCTCGCCAGCCTCGATCCCGACAGAGACGGCACCGTCGACATGGCCGAAGCCAAGGCCGCGGCGTCGAAACTGTTCGACCGGCTCGACCGCGACAAGGACGGCACGCTGGACGCCAAAGAGCTGCGCGGCCGGGTCAGCGCCAAGGAGTTCGCCGCCGCCGACCCCGACAAGGATGGCACACTCGACAAGGGCGAATACTTGTCGATCGTCGAAGCCCACTTCCGCGCCGCCGATCCCGACAATGACGGCACGCTGGATGCGAAGGAACTCGCCTCGCCGTCCGGAAAGTTGCTGCTGAAACTGCTGCGCTAGGTTAGTGCGCGCCGTTTATGGAAAGTGGCGGGCGGCCGTGATGAACAGGCCGACCTCCACGACCGCCAGCAGCATGAAGCTGCCATGCGCTCGCTGGCACGTCGCGGGATCGCGCCATCGCCACTTGCGGCGACGCCCATAGACGGCCACGCCATCAATCAGCGCAAAGATGGCAAGAGAAGCCAGCCCCCAGGGGGCCGCGGCAGAGCCGTACATCGCCACCACCCACATCACGCCGCGAGATCCGAGATGACCGAGCGAGGCGGACAACCGCTCGATCGGCACCATGAACCGCACGCACAGCGAAGTCGCGGCTCCCCGGATACGAAACTCCCCATGACGAACACATAGATCACTTCACAGGATCCCGCCCCCGCGCCGAAGCCAATGACATCGATCCATTCTGACGTCGAAACCGCCAAAAGTGAGCGCCAACAAAATTACGTGATCGTTGTTTTTGCGCTGTAAATCCACGCTTGAACGTTTCGGGCCTTAAGGCCGACAAAGGGCGTGAAGCTATCGACATACCAGCGGCTTCCGGCCACCATCGCCGATGACTTCACATCATGACAATTGACGGCGTCGAATGGCGCTTGCGGAGAGCGTGCATGCGATATTCGACCGACGATCTGCGCGCGGCTGTGGCTGCCGGCGTCCTTCCGTCCGCCCAGCTCGATGCGCTGCTGGGATTTCTCAGCGCGCACCCTGGCGAAGCGGCGGCTAACGGCCCGAAATTCGATATCGTGCATCTGCTCTGGTACGCCGGCGCGCTGGTCGTGATCAGTGCGATGGGGCTGTTCTCGACGCTGGCTTTTTCGCAAATGGGCGGCCAGGCGCTGACCGCTACCGCGCTGATCTATGCCGGCCTTTTCTGGGCTGCCGGCCACTATCTCTGGACTGCCAAAAAGCTGCGCACGCCGGGTGGCCTGCTGATCGCCGTCGCCGTGGCGATGACGCCGCTCGCCGTGTACGGTCTGCAGGATGCCTGGGGCGCGTGGACCGAATTCGGCAAGCCGGCGCAGATGCGCGATTTCTATCAATGGATCAAGGGCAGTTTCGTCTTCATGGAACTTGCGACCATCGCCGCGGCCATCGTGGCGCTATACTTCTACCGCTTTCCGTTCATCGTCTTCATCATGGCGGTCGCGCTGTGGTTTCTGTCGATGGACGTCGTGCCCTGGATCGCCGGCACGAGCTACGGCAACTGGGAATTGTCGCGCAAGGTCTCGATCTGGTTCGGTCTCGGCATCCTGGTCGCCGCGGTCATCGTCAACCTGCGGCAGCGCGGCGGCGATTTCGCATTCTGGCTGTATCTGTTCGGCGTGCTGACATTCTGGGGCGGCATCACCTCCTCGTCGAACGGCACCGCGCTCGACAAGGCGTTGTATTGCGCGCTCAACATCGGCTTCCTGATCCTGGCGGTCGCCCTGTCGCGCCGGGTCTTCGCGGTGTTCGGCACCATCGGCATCGCGATCTATCTCGGCGACCTCGCGGACAAGCTGTTCAAGGACTCGATCCTGTTCCCGTTCGCGCTGTCGCTGATCGGCATCGGCATCATCGCGCTCGGGCTGTACGTCCATCGCAAGCAGCATGTCATCAGCGCCTGGGTAGAGGCCCAACTGCCGGAATCGCTGCTCAGGCTGCGGGCGGAACAAAGGGCCATATCTCCACAGGCCTGACGCCCGCCGGACCCTTTATTCGGCGGCCGATTGCCCCCATATTCCACCCATGGCGAAAACCCCCGAGACACCGAAAAAACCTGCAGCGAAGCGCGCGAAAACCCCGGCGGCGAAGCCCGGCGCGGGGCGTCCCGACGTCAAGCCGATCGGCCCGGCGCTGGCGGAACTGCTGAATCCCGCGATCAACCGCGGCGATGCCGGCATGGGCTCGGGCACCGGACTGCAGCCGCCACCGAGCAATTCGTTCGAACGCCGCTCCGGCGGCGAGGCCGCGGTGCATCGCGCCCGCAAATCGACGCCGAAAAAGTTCGAAGGCGATGCCGGCCCGCGCCCCACGCCGCTGCAGCCCTTCCCGCAGCCGCCGGCGCCTTATGCGCCGCGACTCAGCGAGCAGGGCTTTGAGGAAGCGCCGCAGGCCAATTACGGCACCTCGGCCGCGATCCCGGCGATGGATCCGGAGCTAGCCAGACAACTCGGCTTCACCACCGAGGAAGAGGACAACGCGGCGCTGGCCCGCCCGCCGCGCAACAAGATGGAAGCACTGGGCGTGCAGGCCACCGCCGACGCGCTGGAAGCGCTGGTCACCAACGGCCGGCCGGAATTCAAGGACGACAAGATCTGGGTGCCGCATCGCCCGCCACGGCCGGACAAGTCCGAAGGCGGCGTGCGCTTCGTCATCAAGTCGGAATATGAGCCGAAGGGCGACCAGCCGACCGCGATCAAGGAGCTGGTCGAGGGCATCTCGCGCAACGATCGGACGCAGGTGCTGCTCGGCGTCACCGGCTCCGGCAAGACCTATACGATGGCCAAGGTGATCGAGGCGACGCAGCGCCCGGCGATTATTCTCGCGCCGAACAAGACGCTGGCGGCGCAGCTCTATGGCGAGTTCAAGAGCTTCTTCCCCGACAACGCCGTCGAATATTTCGTGTCGTATTACGACTACTACCAGCCCGAGGCCTATGTGCCGCGGACCGACACCTATATCGAGAAGGATTCCTCGATCAACGAGCAGATCGACCGGATGCGACATTCGGCGACGCGCGCACTGCTGGAGCGCGACGACGTCATCATCGTGGCGTCGGTGTCGTGTATTTACGGTATCGGCTCGGTCGAGACCTACACCGCGATGACCTTCGCCCTGAAAAAGGGCGAGCGCATCGACCAGCGGCAGTTGATCGCCGATCTCGTCGCGCTGCAATACAAGCGCACCCAGCACGATTTCACGCGCGGCACGTTTCGCGTGCGCGGCGACGTCATCGACATCTTTCCGGCGCACTACGAAGACCGCGCCTGGCGCGTCAACCTGTTCGGCGACACCGTCGAGACCATCGAGGAATTCGACCCGCTCACCGGCCACAAGCAGGACGAGCTCGAATTCATCAAGATCTACGCCAACTCGCATTACGTGACGCCGCGCCCGACGCTGATCCAGGCGATCAAGTCGATCAAGGCCGAGCTGAAGGGCCGGCTCGAGCAGCTGCACGAGCAGGGTCGCCTGCTGGAAGCGCAGCGGCTGGAGCAGCGCACCACCTTCGACATCGAGATGATGGAGGCGACCGGCGCCTGCGCCGGCATCGAGAACTACTCGCGCTATCTCACCGGCCGCCGGCCGGGCGAGCCGCCGCCGACGTTGTTTGAGTATGTGCCGGACAATGCGCTGGTGTTCGCCGACGAGAGCCACGTGACGGTGCCGCAGATCGGCGGCATGTTCAAAGGCGATTTCCGGCGCAAGGCGACGCTGGCGGAATACGGCTTCCGGCTGCCGTCCTGCATGGACAACCGGCCGCTGCGGTTTGAAGAGTGGGACATGATGCGCCCGCAATCGGTCGCGGTGTCTGCCACGCCGTCGGCGTGGGAGCTGAACGAATCCGGCGGCGTGTTCGTCGAGCAGGTCATTCGCCCGACCGGGCTGATCGACCCGCCGATCAACATCCGCCCTGCCCGCACCCAGGTCGACGATCTCGTCGGCGAGGTCCGCGCCACCGCGAACGCCGGCTATCGCAGCCTGATCACCGTGCTGACCAAGCGGATGGCGGAAGACCTCACCGAATATCTGCATGAGCAGGGCATTCGCGTGCGCTACATGCACTCCGACATCGACACCATCGAGCGCATCGAGATCATCAGGGATCTCCGGCTTGGCGCGTTCGACGCGCTGGTCGGCATCAACCTGCTGCGCGAAGGCCTCGACATTCCCGAATGCGCGCTGGTCGCCGTGCTCGACGCCGACAAGGAAGGTTTTTTGCGCTCCGAGACCTCGCTGATCCAGACCATCGGCCGCGCGGCGCGCAACGTCGACGGCCGCGTCATCCTCTATGCCGACAAGATCACCGGCTCGATGGAACGCGCGATGGCCGAGACCGACCGCCGCCGCGAAAAGCAGGTCGAATACAACACGCTGCACAACATCACGCCGGAGAGCATCAAGAAGTCGATCGGCGACATCATGAACTCGGTCTACGAGCGCGACCACGTGCTGGTGGAAATCGGCAATGGCGGCATGGC
>NZ_JAQGJT010000017.1 GCF_028290495.1 Tardiphaga sp. | reverse complement strand
TCGATTACATAGAGGTGTTCTATAACCGAACCCGCCGCCACAGCCATCTGGGCGGCGTCAGTCCCGAGGCGTTCGAGAGCGCCGCAACGTGAGGCTGGGATTTGTCCACGAGACCGGCAGCAGTCCAGTTTGGAAGGTCCGTACTCTTCATTTGCCATCTCCCGTTTTCTTTATCCTTGCGCCGTTTCGTGACAGGCTCAAGAATTAAAGAGGGACCTTCTATATTTTATTGGTCAGAAATTCTTGCGGAACAAAACTGACTTGCGGTCGTTTGATGCTCTCAAGCAAGAACGGTTGGGTACGGCCGAACGAGGTATCGTCTATTTTCAAAATAGGCCACTCCTGCGGTGGTATGTTCCTCCTTGGGAATGGGGAAGCGGCCAGTGATACACCGAACCGTCGCCTATAATGTATTGGAGGTAGAGCCCTTCGGCGATGGAACATTTGCGCCATGACGGTGGTGCGGTTGGACGAAGGCTTGTGTAGGGAGCGACCGTGGAGCGATAGCCAACCGCGGCGACTGACCAGATCCTCTGTGTCAACTCTCCGCATAAATCCTGTTCATAATACTCTGTAAGAAGAGGCACTGGAACCGAGAGGCGATGGAACATGGACATCAAGCGTAGAGATTTCGTCAAGGGGTGCGCAGCGGCCTCTGTTCTGTTGCTGCCGGGCATCGCGAAAGGCGAGAACGCGAATGACGTGCCAGCCTCAGACGCTGACTTGCACATCGAAAAATCGATCAAGGCGAGCTTCGGCGGCGGCTTTGCGTTAGTTGCGAACACCCAATCGGGCGGACTGACCCACGCCGACATCGAACATTTAGGCAATAGGTACGCGGTCATTTCGGCAGACTTGCTGGATTGGAAGATCGTGAGATCCTCTCTGAATAACCGGAGCGTCGCATCGACTGCTGTCGGCAGATTGTCGACTTCTTTGGTGTGAGAGCATTTTGATATCGAGGGCGGGAATGTCCTTTCAGCCCGAGTGAAAAACATCGGATTTTAAAGGTGATGAGCCGTGGCCGATCAGATCAAAAGCATTCGCATTCACCCCGGTATTGGTATTGCCCGCTTGGGGGATAGTGACGAGTTTTACATCGGCCCTGAAGCGCCGGGGGTCGTGGTCGATCCCGGCGGCAGCAATGGACCGGGGCCAAATGGTGGCAGCTATCGCGACAGCGGGGCGCGATTGAAACGGCAGGCGCAGCGGTTTCGTGTCTATGCCTACGACGCCAACGATAAGGTCGTCGCAGAGCTTTCATCGGAGTCGGGACAGGTTCAATCCGTGCGCTGGCGGGTTCATGTCAGGAACATGAAAGCGGCGAATTACGCGTTTCAGGGTGCGTATCTGTTTGACCCCGACAAATTGCGAAACCCATCGGTCCAGCCCGGCAAGAAGCCGATCGAGCGGGACAAGCTCATCATCGATCCCGGTGTACATACGATCACCTCCGGGCAGCTCGGACCGGTCGTCATGAAAGGTGATATTTTCGCGGGCATTGAAAAAGGTTCGGTCCCCGGCGAATTGCGTTTCGAAGGCTTCACCCCGAAAGACCCTTCGAAAGAAGTTGAGGTTACCTTTAAAGCCGCCAAGGATATTGAACTGGGGCAGCTTCGCCTCGATTCCCACGACCGTCTGCTGTTCGTTCCCGCGCCGGGGAAAGGCGAATGCGTCACGACACCCAAGGTAGCGTTGTCGAACCCGAGTGAAACAGTCACCCCTCCGAACGGCCCGGAGAACGGTAAAAATCCACTGACCAACCAGTTTGCCTATTTCAACGTTCCGGGATGGTGGGACGACACCTGCGGCGGTGAAATCGACGTCACGGTCACGCTCAAGGATGGCACGGTCCTGAGTACACGCGACAACGTGAAATCGGCAACGGACGATGGCACGAGAAACCCGCGTGGAGGGGCATGGATCGTCACCGCGCCACCGAAGTTTGCACCCCACATGTATCACGTGGTGTCGATTCTGGATCGCGTCTACGAGGCTTTTCCGGAGGCTTACCCCTACGCCAAGCAGAAGACGAATTTCTATCGCGATGTCTATCCGATCTTCGCCAAGGCAGTGAACTACGGTTGGGTGAGCGCCGAGGCTGCGGGCGTCACGCCTGAAACAAAGGACGCCGCCCATGGCCCGAAGCAGCCGGGAAACTTGCTCAACGCCGAGTACATGGCGGCCTTCATCGATCCAACAGACAATAGCAAGCCGACACGGCAGATGGTCCATGACCTGATGCGGCATGCGCCCGGAAAGCGTGGACATCTGGTTGATTCGCTGATGCCGCCGCCGCCGGAGCGGCCCACCAGCTGGAAGAACGACGAATTCAAGCGCGACGAGGAAGACTTCAAGATGCCCAAACTATGGGGCACGGGGGGCAAGCCCGCACAGAACAAGCAACTGGGCAACAGCCTCCCCGACCAGTTCCTGAGCTTGACTGAGTTGCAGTTGAACCACCTGAAGGAATGGGCCGACGGAAATTTTGAGGTCGGCGTTCCGCAAAAGCCCGTCGCCCTTGAGACGTTGCCGTTGACCGCGCGGCCGCATGCCCTGGACAGCTCAGCGCTCGAACCGACCATCGGCGGCGGCTTTCACCCCGGTATCGAATTCCCGTATTTGATCATCTATCGGGAAAATTTCGCCGAGGCGTTTCGCGTCAACAAAGATATCGAGCCCGGCGCGGTTGCGGCCTATATGTCGAGCCCGTGGCAGGGCGACTTCTGGTCGTGCAACGTGGCATGGTGGCCAACACAACGGCCAGATATCGTTTTCGAATACGATCAAAAGAGCCAGACCAGCACCTATAAGGAATGGTTCCGCGGATACGATGCTGACGGCGAACCGCTATCATCCACCGATGGTTACAACCAGATGGTTTATGCTTGGCCGAAACTGGGGATGGTGCTCCCGATCAAGACCGCGGATGGCAGTTTCCTGAAAGACAACGGAGAGATCGTGTTCGTCGAACAGGAGCGTGATCCGGCACTGAACCGGCCGCCCACCAAAGGCAAATAATTCGTGCCCTCGCCGATACGCGACCGCGTCGATACAACATGGGACGTTGTTATCGTCGGTGCCGGACCGGCGGGAGCCGCAACCGCGATTACGCTGGCCAGGTTTGGCCAGCGTGTGCTGTTGGTGGAGGAGCGGGTATCACCGAAATTCAAGCTGGGTGAATCTCTGCCGCCGACCTCCATCGGTATGGTCAAATACTTCTTGGGAGACCCTGAAGATCCAGAGCAGCAACTTCCAGGCATTTTCAGAACGGCTGGCAATTTCTCGCTTTGGGCGACGGAGCAGGCCGATATCGCGGACTTCTTCTTCACATCGGCCGGATTCGGCCTCTGTGTCGATCGATTGGCTTTCGATGAGGCCCTACGGGCGCAGGCGGTTGCGGCCGGTGCAACTTTGCTCACAGGAGTCCGCTTCCAATCCTGTGCACGTATCGCTGACGGGTCTTTCAATTGGCAGCTGACGCTCGCCCCGGAAACGGGCACGCGGCAGCATCGCGCGCGTTATCTGGTCGACTGTTCCGGTCGGCGGGCGGTCGTGGCCAGGACGCTCGGTGTCCCGACCGTCGAAAATGACGACCGGTTGTTCGCCTATGCGCAATGGTTTTCCTGCGTCGGTGATGATGACCGCTATACAAGGATTGAGGCCGCGCCACACGGCTGGTGGTATAGCAACCGATTGCCAGGTCCTAAAGGCGATGACACCAGACGATTGGTGGTGTTGCACACCGACAAGGACCTGCCGGCAGCGCGAATGGCTGCGGATCAGCAAGGCTTTGATCAGCTACTGGACGCCTCGACGCATCTCGCGCCGTTGCTTAAAGCCGGGGGCTATCAGTCCTGCGGGACAATCCGGGGCGCACCGGCCAACAGCCAGCGACTACGTGACTTCTGCGGTGACGCGTGGATGGCGGTGGGCGATGCGGCGCAAGCCTATGATCCGCTGTCGTCGCAAGGTATCGACAAGGCGCTGAGGACCGCCAGCCACGCCGGACATATGATCCATTATGCGTTGACAGACTGCCCGCAGGGCACCGCAGGATTGGGCAGCCGCGATGCGTACATCCAAAAATATAACGAGCAACAGCGCCAACTCTGGCAAACCTATTTGTCGCAACGCGGCTACTACTATGGCATCCAGCCCCGCTGGTCTGATCAGCCGTTCTGGCAACGTCGGCGGCAGTTGGCGAATGAAGCTAGTCGGTAGCCTCCTGCCATCGAACCGCACCATTTTGCATTGTGAAACCATGCTCAAATGGCTTTCGGATCGCTGGTCCTCCCCGACGGGAGGCCGGAATCCTGGTCGCTGTTTATCGCGGGCGCACTGACGTTGCCCCCAACAATTATCCAGTTCGGAGTTCGTTCGAGCGGTTGGATTTACCCGGATGGTCGGTCAGGATTCGGAGGCGCCTGATATTCGGTCGTCCGGGGCGTTCAATACCGTTGTTTGCAAGAACCAAAGCGCGTGACGAACGTAGAGCAGTGAAAATCCTTAGAACGCTATGTGTACCTTCAACTCGATAAAATTGTGAAATCCTCAAAGCGTGAAAGAACTTGAGTAAAATTTGTTAGCGCTTTGATGCAAAAAATACTTGGATCACCAGCGGATTCAACACCGGGCCTGTTTAAGCAAAGGGGGCTGTGCGCCGGAATAGTCCTTGCGACACTCGCCAATATCGGGGGGCCACTTCCCGTCATTTTATAAGGATTCGGACCTGATGGTCATCGGAGGCGTTGCATAATGGTCAAAAAAACACTCGGATGGACGAACTATGCGTTCTCCAGACTAGTTGCAGGCGATCTTCCGGAACGCGTGCTTGGTGACGAAGCCATAGCCGCAGGTGTCACAGGTCCAGAGATAGCTGACTTCGTCATCGGCCACGAAAGCCGATGCTTCCGCGGCGATCATCGTGTCGGCACATACAGGACAGGTCGGCAGATCGCTGCCGCGTGGCGACGGACGAAGTTTCCTGATCGAACGAACAGCAAGCGCTGGCATCGTGACCTCCTCGGGAATGAGTACGTCATCTGTCATCGTGCAGTTTAAGCCGATTTGTTTGACCGTGTCGCAACAAAATTGCGTTGATTTTACGTTTTTGATTTGCGTCATGTTTCGCAATGCAGCGAGGCGCTTGTATCGCTATGCTGTCCACCACACATGACGGATAGTTGATAATTTCCACCGCAACGCACAATCGAGAGCAGGGGATCGATCATGGATACATCCACGGACAGCGTCACGCATCGCCCCGGTCGCGGGCGTGTCTTCGGCAGCATCGTCGAAGCGTTCGGCGATACGCCAATCGTCAAGCTCGTGCGGCTGCCGCAGCAGCACAATGTCGGCGCCACCATTCTCGCCAAGCTGGAATACTTCAATCCGACGGCCAGCGTGAAGGACCGCATCGCAGCGAGCATGGTCGTCGCGATGGAAAAGGCCGGGATCATCAATGCCGATACCGTGCTGATTGAGCCGACCTCGGGAAATACCGGCATTGGTCTGGCCTATGTCGCGGCATCGCGCGGCTATCGGCTCAAGCTGGTGATGCCGGACTCGATGTCGATCGAGCGCCGCAAGATGCTGGCCTATCTCGGCGCCGAACTGATCCTGACGCCGGCCGCCGAGGGCATGAAGGGCGCGATCGCCAAGGCCGAGGAGTTGCTCCGCACCATCCCGAATTCGGTGATCCCGCAGCAGTTCAAGAACCTCGCCAATCCCGAAGTGCATCGTCGCACCACCGCCGAGGAAATCTGGAATGACACCAATGGCAATATCGATTTCATCGTTTCCGGTGTCGGCACCGGCGGCACCATCTCCGGCATCGGCCAGGTGTTGAAGCCGCGCAAGGCTTCGCTGCGCATGGTCGCGGTGGAGCCCGAGGAAAGCCCGGTGCTGTCTGGTGGCACGCATTCGCCGCACAAAATCCAGGGCATCGGCGCGGGCTTCGTACCTGACGTGCTCGACCGCGCGGTGATCGACGAGATCGTCAAGATCAACAGCGTCACCGCGCTTGAGACCGCGCGCGCGCTGGCGCGCCACGAAGGCATTCCGGGGGGCATCTCGTCGGGGGCGGCGATCGCCGCGGCGCTGCAGATCGGCCAGCGGCCGGAAAATGCCGGCAAGGTCGTGCTGGCGATTGTGCCGTCGTTCGCGGAGCGTTATCTCTCGACGCTGTTGTTCGAAGGAATCTGACGAGATGGCCCAGACCCCGCGGCGCCCGCGCACGCTTCAGGATGCCCGTAGCGAGGCCGAGGCCGCGTTCAGGCAGACCACCACCAAGCCCGTCGAGGCGCCGGTTGCAAAACCTGCGGTCCCCGGCGTGCGCGAGCTGGTGTCGCTGCGGATCGATCAAGACGTGCTGGAGCATTTCCAGGAAGGCGGCCCGGGCTGGCAGGACCGTATCAACGACGCACTGCGCATCGCCGCCGGCAAGTAACGGTTGAACTCGCGTCCCGGACACGGTGCGGCAATGTTATGCCGCTCCGCTGATCCGGGCTCGTATGCATTGGCCTCAGAGCTCCGGATACAGCTTCTGCCAGAACGCGCAGTTATGCGCGGCGGAGCCATCGAACGGGCCGAGCTTGCCGGGCTCGAAGCGCATCACGTGGCGGCCCGACTGGTACGGAATCCACGGCTTGGCTCCCGCTGCACGCGGCATGCCCTTGGCGGCGAAGCTGGTCCAGTAGGCCATCATCTGGTCGGCGATCAGTTGCGACGGCGCCGCAAGCTTGGGTCCGTCGAGCCTGGTGGTGTTGGAGAAACCCGGAAATTGATAGGGCAGCTCGGCGGAATGTACCGCGCCCATCTCGAAGCCCGGATTGGGCGTCACGTCAGGCGCCGCGCGGTCAGCGAATTCGTATTCGTAGACCGTGACGTATTTCGCGGCGAGCTTGCCGGCCTTCAGGTAGAGGCAGTTGTTCAGTCCGTTGCTCGGCGTGTAGTCCGACATCACGGAGCCCAACGCCGTCGGCGGCGAGGAGAACGACTTCATCGGGTATTTCTTCTCGACCTTGGCGGCACGCTCGCCGTACACCGCGGTGAGATGCGCCATGTAGTTGTCGGCCGTCACCGGTCGTCCAGCCTGGGTGTCGTAGGCGACGTAGAGCCGAAGCTCGTCGCGGTTGCCGCCATTGATCATCGGCACGCGCACGAACTGACCGGTGCGCAGCGCCTCGGCGCCCTGCATCGGTACGCTGCGGGTCCCGACGGTCGGCGCATAGGCCATGAGGTCGCTACCGGCGACGGTGGACGCGGCTTCGAGCAAATCCTTCACCGGCTTGCCGCGCAGGCAGGTCAGCGCATCCGCGCCGGCTGGACAGCCGACGAGGTCGCCGACCTTCTGGCCGACCGTGGCGGCGTCCGCGACGCTGCGCAACTTCTGCGCGCAGCCGGCGGATTGCATGATCGCTTTGTGGAACAGGCCCTTCGATTCCTTCGGTGCTATCACCTGCATGCAGATCGACGCCGCGCCGGCCGATTCGCCGGCGGCGGTGACGTTCTTGGGATCGCCGCCGAAGGCCGCGATGTTGTTCTGCACCCAGCGCAGTGCGAGGCGCTGGTCCTCGAGGCCATAGGCGCCGTTGGCGACCGCGTCGAAGGCCGGGTTGGCCATGAAGCCGAAGGCGCCCAGCCGGTAGTTCATCGACACCACGATGGCATTGCCGCTGGTCGCCATATGCGCCAGCGGATACAGCGCCGTGGAGCCGCCGACAAAGGCGCCGCCATGAATCCAGACGATCACCGGCAGCTTCTTGCCGGATTTCGCCGCCGCTTCCGGCACCGAGACGTTGATGGTCAGGCAGTCCTCGTTGTAGCCGGCCTCGGTGAGGCCATAGCGTGCGAGCTGCGGGCAGCCATTGCCATAGGCTGTGGCGTCGCGCGTCTCGGTCCAAGGCTTGGCCGGAAGCGGCAACGCCCAGCGCAACGCGCCAACCGGGGGCTGCGCATAGGGGATGCCGCGAAACTCGCGCACGCCGTCATGCGCCGTGCCGCGCACCGGGCCATCGGCAGTTGTGACAACGGGCGCCGCGCTCTGGCTTTGCGCAGATGTAACGAACAGGCAGCCGAAAAGTATCGCGGCGAGATGCATGTGGCGCGCTGGCATTTTGATCATGAGCATTATCCGGAGAGAAGGCGTGATGATGTTGCGTAGCGTGTAACATGTCACCGAGTGCGCCGCGGCAACAAATCCGTGTGTCAGGTCGCGCTGCGAACGGGAACAGGATTGGGGCTGCGCAGGTTCAGCATGTTGCCGGCCAGGATCAGCACCGCGCCGAGTACGGTGAAGATGTCGAGCCGTTCTGCATAGAGCATCCAGCCGATCGTGGCGCTGAGCGGCACCCGCAAAAAGTCCATCGGCACCACGACGGTGGCGTCGGCATAGAGCATCGCCCGCGCCATGCAGAAGTGCGAGAACGTGCCGCAGAACGCGATCACCACCAGCCAGCCCCAGACATAGGGCGTCGGCCATTGCCAGAAATACAGTGCCGGCAGCAGACCCGCGCTGGCCTGCACGACGATCATCCAGAAAATGATTTTCAGCGCGGTCTCGGTGCGCGTCAGCGACTTGACCGTGGTGATCGAAATGCCAAAGCCGAACGCGGCACCGAGCGCGACCAGCTGGCCGATATTTACCGCGCCGGCGGTCGGGCGAACGATCACCACGACGCCGATCAAGCCGAGCACGATCGCGGTTATTTTCCACACCGTCATCCGCTCGCCCAGAAAGAATGCCGCCATGATGGCGATCCAGATCGGCATGGTGAATTCGATCGACACCAACTGGCTCAGCGGAATCAGCGTCAGCGCGAAGAACCAGCCGATCTGCGAGATGTAGTGCACGAGGTTGCGCGCCACATGCGTCAGCGGCCGCGTTGTCTTCATCGCTTTGAAGCCGCCGTTGAAATACAGGATCGGCAGCAGCATGACGAAGCCGATCAGCGACCGGATTTCCATCACCTGGAACACGTTGAGTTCGCGCAGCGTCTCGCGGCCTGCGATGGCCACGAACAGCATCATCAGCAGCCAGCCGGACATCCACAGCGCGGCGCGGGGTTTGGACGGCGGGCGATCCATCGTTTGGCGAACCGATTGTTGCGTTGCGAAATTCGGGCAACGTCGAAGTCATGCAAGGGCAGGCTGTATCGGCGACATCGCGGCGCTTTGCAACGCGCAAATCAGCCGGGCTGCGATGCGCGCGCTCGCGCAAGGAAAAGCCCCGGCTACGCGATGGCAGCCGGGGCTTTTTTAAAGACGAAAGGTGTGAAGATCAGCTGCGCGTCAACGCGATATTGGCGCCCTTGAACTGGCCGTCGGAAGTGATGGCAACATTCTGCTTGTTGCCATTGGTGGTCATGACCAGCTTGGCCGTGAACACCGGCGCGGACACGGTGACATCGAAATGACCGTTGCCGGCGCGGCCTTCGAGCGAGCCGGCGACGCTGCGCGTGGTTTCTTCCCAGCTACCGGACAGTACGCCGGCCTTGGCGATGACATCGCTCTTCAACTCGAACTTGTAGCTGTCACTGGCGCAGAGCAGGGCCTGGTTAAGCCCGTTACCTTCGCTGCTGACCGCATAGGTCGCCTTGCAGCGGATGCGCTCCTTGGCGCCGCCCTCCAGCGAGATGGTGCCGCTTCCGGACCACACGCCGGCCATGCCGGCGAACGGCGCCGACTGCGCGAACGCCGCCGGGCTGGACAGGCCGAGAACCGTGCCGACGACGGCGATCCCCAGCAACAGCGAAGAAGCAGAACGAGATGTCATGAGGTCATTCCCAAGTTTTGGTTATTGACGCGAAGCTTCCCACCGACCGCTGCACGGCACGCCGCCGGAGGCGCCGTTCCATTTGCCCGAGCCGGTATTCCCGGAGAGATGGCCATTGGCGTAAGCGGCGCCGATCGACACCTTGACGGCGCCTTCGTGGCCGACCTTGCCGGATACATCGGCGCCCGGTGCGGTGATGCGGCCTTCGGTGACCGTCAGCGGGTAACGCGAGGTCGGCTCGCAGCTGCCGGTCTTGGTAACGATCGTCACGTTCCAGAGGCCGTCATAGGGTTCGGCGGAAGCAGCCGGAACGGCGGCGAAAACAGCAGCGCTGACGAGGAGCGAATTGCAAAACAGCGCAGTAATGCGGTTGAGGCGCATGAATAAGATCCCTGATGTAATGATGGGCCTTCTATTCACGAGTATTGTGTCAAAAAATTGCTGCGCTGCAGCGACGGCCCTGTGTCTGTTGCAGACACAATGGCCGAAAGCGCAATCGGTTCCACCGTCGCGCGTAATATTGGAGTACCGTCAGCCGGTCAAGCGAGCTTCGGCGCCAGAGTGGCGAACTGCTCGTCCTGCGCGACCGCGGGCAGGCTGCCATGGGCGACCGCGTGGTCGATGATGTCGCCGAGCAGCTTCTGGCCGAGCGGCGCGAGCGCGCGTTCCCACAATTCGCGAGCGGTTTCGCCCTTCTTGACGAAGCACCATTCCTGGAGGGCGATGGCGCCGCCGTCCATCGTATCGGCGAGGTGGTAGATGCTGCCACCGGCGATCGGGTCGCCTTCCTTGATCGTCCATTCGACGGCGGCGATGCCGCGATGCCGCGGCAGCAGCGAGGGGTGGTAACCGATGCCACCCATCTTTGAGACCGCCAGCGCGTCACGGCCGATTCGGGCATGGCTGTGGGCGGTCACAATCAGATCGGTACCCTCTGCGATCTCCGACGCCACCACGTTCTTCGAATTGGCCTGGACGGTCACCGGAATGCCCGCGGCCTTCGCGGCCGCAGCCAGCCGGTCCTCGGCATCGGCCACCACTACCCGGGCGATCTCGACATCGTGGTTCCGCAGCATCTCAAGGGTGATGACGCCAAAGTGACGGGAGCCGACGAGCGTAATCCGCATGGGTGGAGGTCCGATGTTCAGGGAGGATCGAGAGGCCCGGAAAGAACGATCCGGGATGTGGTGGGCGGGATGGGGCTCGAACCCATGACCATTCGATTAAAAGTCGAATGCTCTACCAACTGAGCTACCCGCCCCCAGAGGGGTGCATAGAGAGCAGGTTCGCGCTGGTCAAGTGCGCGAACCGCCGTTGTGGACATCGCCGTGCTGATTGCCGGCAGTATCAGCTGTCGCGGCGGATTTCTGAGGCCACCGGCTGCGATACATCGATCGCGGGCATCGCCACCGGGCGCAGGCCGATCAGCTCGGCCGTGCGTACGGTCGTGTCGCGCCACCACGCGAAATCGTTGGTCCGGGAGTTCTCCAGAATGGCGATCGCCACCGCCGACAGGAAAGGCAGGCTCTGCAGCACCAGTACACCGGCGAAAATGTAGATCTCGTGGACCTGCTTGAAGCTGTTGGACATGATCAGCACGCCGGCGCCGATCAGCAGCAGCACGCCGATCACCGCCTCCCAGAACGCCTGGAATTCGATCGACATGTTGGACAGGCCGCCCTTGGAGGTGACCGTGAACGGCAGATGTTCGGTGATCAGGCCGTTAGCGACGGCACGCGACACTGTCCACTGCACCGACATCGCCGCGACCATGGCGCCCAGCATCTGCCAGGTCTTCACATGGACGCGCAGCCTGTACAGCGTGATGAAGTGCGCCAGCGACACCACGAAGGAGGCGATGATCGGCAGCGTCAGGATCTTGTCGGGGATGGCGATGTCGGCGAAGGCGACGATCGGCACCCAGACGAGATTGAGGATCGCGACCACCACGCCAAGGCTTTCGGCGCCGAGCCAGTTCAGCCAGCCCAGGCCAAATTCGCGCTTCTGGTCCTGCGTCATCCGGCTCGCGCCCGGCAGGAAGCGGCGCCAATGCTTCTTGATGATCTGGAAGCCGCCATAGGCCCAGCGGTGGCGCTGTTTCTTGAACGCCTCATAGGTGTCCGGGAGCAGGCCGTAGCCGTAGCGCACGTTGGTGTAATGCGTCAGCCAGCCATGCTGCATGATGGCGAGGCCGAGGTCGCTGTCCTCGCAGATCGTATCGCCGGCCCAGCCGCCGGCCATATCCATCGCAGCGCGGCGGATCAGGCACATGGTGCCGTGCACGATGATCGCATTGCTCTCGTTGCGCTGGACCATGCCGATATCGAAGAACCCGGCATATTCGCCGTTCATGATGTAGTGCATCATCGAACGGTTACCGTCGCGATGGTCCTGCGGCGCCTGCACCAGCCCGACATTGGGATCGAGGAACGCCGGGACAAGGTCCTTGAGCCAGTTCGGCTCGACCATGTAGTCGGCGTCGATGATGCCGATGATTTCGGCATCGACCGAGGTGCGCTCCATGGCGATGCGCAGCGCGCCGGCCTTGAAGCCTTCGACCTTCTCGGCGTTGATGAAGATGAATCGTTCGCCCAGCGTCCGGCAATAGTCCTGGATCGGCCGCGTGAACGCCGGATCGGGCGTATTGTTGATGATCACCACGCATTCGAAATTCGGGTAATCCAGCCGTGCCACGGCGTCCAGCGTCTGCTTCAGCATCTCCGGCGATTCGCGGTAGGCCGGAATGTGGATCGACACTTTCGGGAACACGCCGTCCGGCGGGATCGCGATCAGCGAGGTCTGTTGGGGGGTGAGCAGGCGGCGTGGCGCGCGGCCGAAGGCGATCGCAGCGATCTCCGCGATCCGCGCCATCGCGATCAGGATTAGCGGCACCAGCAGGATCAGGCCCAGCGTCAGCGCGAAGGTTGAGCCCCAGACGAAGTAATGGGTTTGCTGGTAGGAGAAGATGGTGGCGACCCAGGCGCCGACGCCGTTGGCCGCCGCCGACAGCAGCAGCGCCTGCATGGCGGTTGGGGTGACCAGTTGCAGCACGGGGAGCGACAGCAGGATCCCGACCAGCAACGCGATGGCGGCGAGTTTCCAGTAGGCCTGGTCGACCACCGGGCCGGTCCAGGCGAACTTCGGCTCACGCGCCGCGTTCAGGATGCCCCAATACGGTCCGACGCCGCCTTCGAAGAACTTCCAGGGCTGATCGATCGCCTCGACGATGTTGTATTCCATGCCGATCGCTTCAGCGCGGCTGACGAAGGTGCGCAACGTCACCGCCTGCTCGAACGGGCCGGGGATCGCGCTCTTCAGATTGTAGCCGGCACTCGGCCAGCCGAATTCGGCGATTACGATGCGCTTGCCGGGAAAGGCGTCACGCAGCTTCTGGTAGATGATCAGCGCCTGATCGACCGCCTGCTTCTCCGAGAAGCCCTCCCAATAAGGCAGGATGTGCGCCGCGATGAAATCCACCGAGGACGCCAGCTCGGGATGTTCGATCCAGAGATTCCAGATCTCGCCGGTGGTGACGGGAACGTTGACCTGACTCTTGACCCGCTGGATCATCTTGATGAGGTCGTCGACCTTCAACTCGCCGCGGTACAGGGTCTCGTTGCCGACCACGATGCCGTTGACGTTGCTGTTGCGCTTGGCGAGTTCGACCGCGGACACCATCTCGCGCTCGTTGCGGTCGGCGTTCTTGTCGAGCCAGGCGCCGACCGTGACCTTCATCCCGACTTCGTTGGCGATCGGCGGCACCAGTTCGACGCCCCCGGTCGACGAGTACAAACGAATCGCGCGGCTGATGCCTGACAGTTTTTTCAGGTCGGCGCGAATTTTGTCGGGATTGGGGATGTTGTCGGTGTCGGGATGCGCCGTGCCGTCGAACGGCGCGTAGGAGACGCTGGGGAGAATGCCCTTGAAGTCGGGAGCTTCCTGCTTCTCCTGCAAGATGCCCCACAGGGCGGCATGAGCTGCAGTGACAAACAACAGAACGGCGACGACGGCGCGCATCGCGAATAAACCATGACGGGGCGAGCGTGGCAGGTTAACGGACCCGTCCCCTAGGTCCGACCAGTACGACGGCAGCAGAGATTATCCCTGCCACGCGGATTAACAACTCATATGGCGCCGTGGCGTTTTGAGGGCGGCCTATTCAAACCGCGAATAGTGGCCGCCGTTCCGGCGCCGCCGGATTATTTCGGTGCGTCGGCCGGCTTCGCCTCGGGCTGAGTGGCTGCGGCGGGAGCTGCGGCCGGGCCGGGCAGGGACGGCGCGCCGGGAGCGATCGAGGCGTTCTGCGGCTGCGCGTTCGGATTGATCCAGCAGGCGTGGACGCGGCCGTTCAGGCTGTCCGGCACTTTCGGATCGAGCGCACCGAAGCGCACCAGGCAGCGGAACGTCGCCTGCACGTGGCCGCCGGGGCAACCGAAGCGGTCGTAGAGATCGAGATGGCGGAAGGCGGTGTCGAGATCGTCACGCCACATCAGCACCACGACGCGGCGGCCGAGCCAGACGCATTCCGGGTTGCCGGCGGGACCGTTGATGGCGTTGGTCGCCTCGACGAATTCGTCGGTCTTCTTCTGGCTGTCCTTGGCGACGTCGGCCGGGGACGGCGCGTTGGCTGCGGGCTTCTGCTCCTGGGCGCCGCTCTGGGCGCTGGCGCCACTGACACCAAGCAGCAACGCGAATGCCGGCACGGCCAGGCTACGCAGGAACGCATTTTGGAACCCGAACACCAATCGACGCATAAAGTCCCCGATAAAGTTGGCAGCTACAACGTCTTCTGACCGACTTGTCAGATGCCGTTAAAATGGGTCCCCAATACGGCGGAACCACACTTGAATCCCATGACGGACATTTTGGATTTTGTCCAGTAATGCGCGAAGTTTGTGAGCATTTGGCCGGCAACTGCGACGACAAGGCTGTGATTGCCTGCAAGCTGCTCTTGGCAGAACGGCGCTGACGGGCTAATCGACGGGCTTATATGGAGGACGGAACCAATTTCCTACCGCACGCCGCTGGCTCTTCTCCTGTTATCCCTTTGCTCGATCGTAGCGGCATGGTGGTGGTTGGCCACTCCCGTCTCGTTGGCGCGCGCGCCAATCGATCCCGCCGACAAACTGGAATGCGTGTCCTATGCGCCGTTCCGCGGCGAGCAGACCCCGCTGATCCCGACCACGATGATTTCGACCGAGCAGATGGCGCAGGATATGGCGCAGCTCGCCAAGATTTCGAAATGCGTGCGGACCTATTCGGTCGACAACGGTCTCGACCAGGTGCCGGAGCTGGCCGGCAAGGTCGGACTCAAGGTGATCCAGGGCATCTGGCTCGGCAGCAGCCGGATCAAGAACCTGGCGCAGATCGCTACCGTCGTTGAACTGACCAAGGAATATCCCGGCGTGATCAGCGCCGTCGTCGTCGGTAACGAAGTCCTTCTGCGCGGCGAGATGACCGCCGCGGATCTTGCGGCCAATATTCGTTCGGTGAAATCGCAGGTCAAGGTGCCGGTCACTTATGCCGACGTCTGGGAATTCTGGCTGCGCAACCGCGAGATCTATGACGCGGTCGATTTTATCACCATCCATATCCTGCCGTATTGGGAAGACTTCCCGATCCGCGCCCGCAACGCCGCCGCTCATGTCGATGAGATCCGCAAGCGCGTTGCCGTCGCATTTCCGAACAAGGAAATCCTGATCGGCGAGACCGGCTGGCCGAGCGCCGGACGGATGCGCGACGGCGCGCTGCCGTCCCGCACCAACCAGGCACGGGTGGTGTCGGAAATCCTCGATCTGGCCAAGCGCGAGAATTTTCGCGTCAATCTGATCGAAGCCTATGACCAGCCGTGGAAACGCAATCTGGAAGGCACCGTCGGCGGCTACTGGGGGCTGATCAGCGCCGACGATCGCGCGCTGAAATATCCTGCCGGTGTGCCGATCACCAACTATCCGGCGTGGAAACTGCAGATGGGCCTCGGCCTCGGACTGAGCTTTCTCGTTTTCGCCGTCGGCATGCTGACACTGCGGCGCCGGCCGTGGTCGCCACGGCTGACGGCCTGGGTGACAGTGGCGGTGTCGGCGACCTCTGCCGGCATCCTGCTCGGCGTGGCCGGCGACAAGCTGATCTATGAAAGCTTCGGCAGCGGCGTCTGGCTGCGCTGGGGCGCGCTGCTGGCAGCCGGCGTGATTTCGCCGTTGCTCTGCGCCTATGCGACGATGGCCGGCCGTTCGCTGCCGACCTTCCTCGAACTGCTCGGCCCCCGGCCGTACCGGACGGGCTCGTTCGTGACGGTGTTGCTTGGCCTGACGCTGGCTGTGACGGCGCTGATCGGCACCGAGTCGGCACTCGGCTTCGTGTTCGACCCGCGCTATCGGGATTTTCCGTTCGCCGCGCTGACGATGGCGGTGGTGCCATTCGCCGGGCTGATGCTGGTCAACCGCCCGCAGGAGGGCGTGCGCCCGATCGCCGAGTCGGTATTTGCCGCCATTCTGGTGCTGTCGGTCATCTATATCGGCTTCAACGAAGGTCCGGACAACTGGCAGTCACTGTGGACCTGCGCGATCTTCCTGCTGTTCGGCGTTACGCTGTGGCGGGCGCGGGCCGTGCAAATCCCAGAATAAGTAGTCCGATCGCGAGGCCCGACAGGCCGATATTGTAGAGGACGATGCCGAAGCTGGCGGCGACCAGGCCGCCGGTGATCAGCACGATCGACGGCCGCATCAGGTTGAGCAGCGCGATCACCACGGCGACGATGCCGAACACCGAGCTCTTGAACAGGGACGTCATCAAAAGCCGCGTCTTGCACAGCATGGTCGGCAGGCCGGCGTCGCAGGCCAGCGCCACGGATGACAGTTCGATGGCCATATAGCGCAGGTAGATCGCATAGCCGACGCTGAGGAAGCCGACGACGAGAAGCCATTGAACCTGGCGTGCGGTGAGGCGGAACGGATCTTTTTTCATGGCCTGACTATGGTTCGGATCGCGCCGCGGGACAACCCGGGCAGGCGATCGAGGACGCTGCCCCCCGCGCGCTTCGCGTGACGCAGCAGGTTCCCGCGGCAATCTATTCGATCTGCGAATGTTTTGCCTCAGCGGATGCCGAGAATCGAGGTTAGCGACGGCGCTGGCTTGGGCGCTGGAGCAGGCTCTTCCTGCGGTGGCGGCAGCGCGCGTTCGATGATGCGCTCGGGTTTGGCCGTGGCACGCTTGCGCGGCGCCGGACGGGCGGGTGTTGTGTCCTGCGGCGCGTCGCTCTTCAGCGCCAGCCGCTGGCCGTCGAACACCGAGGTTTCGCACGGCCGCTTTCTTTCGATCAGCGTCGCGCAGAGCCGGGCTGCCGCCGCGGCGTCGGTGAGTGGACCGGCAATCAGGCGCAGTTGCATGCCGTAGCTGCCGCTCCGCTCTTTCACGGTCATGATCGGCCGAAGCCCGGTCAGTTCCTTGTTGTGGGCAAGGCCAAGCCACATCGCGCGCAAGCCATCGACCGAATAGGCGCCGCCGAGATCGACGCCGAATTCGGTGCGCGGCACCGGGACCGCGGCGGGCTCGGCGATCGCAACCGGTTCGGGGGCGGCGGCCTGGATGGAGGCGGTGGTTTCAGGGGCTGCGGTTGCCGCCGGGGCTGGTTCGGGTTTGGCCGGCGGTTCGCTGAGTTTGCTTGCGGCGGCATCGGGCGGAGCCATCAGCGACTTGGCGGTCATCAGCGCGGGGGCTGCCGCAATCGCGGCGGCGGCCGAGGGCCGGGGCGTCTCGGCAGGCAATGGTACGGCGGCAACGGGCGCAACGACTGGCGCAAGCGGGGGTGGTGCGGGGGGCGGGGGTACGGCCGCAATGTGCGGCACTGGCTCGACGGTGACGGCTGACAGGGCTGCGGAGGGTAAGGCGACGACTGCAGGAGCCGGAGCCGGCGTGGCTGCGGCGACGGTTTGGCGTTTGATCGAGCCGGTGACGGATTCGAGCCCCTGTTCCATCGAAGTGACGCGGGAATACAGCCGGTCCCGGTCGCTATTCAGCGTCTCGATGGCCTGCGACAGCCGCCGCGCCTCGTTCTGGGTTTCCTTGGCGACAAACTGGATCTGCTGCGACTGTCGCGCCAGCAGCTCGGTGGAGGCGGTCTGTTCGCGACGCTGTTGCGACTGCGACTGTGCTGCAAGAATGGCGACGATGACTGCCGCGACCGCGCCGGTGCCCCAAGAGCCCAGCCGCCACAGCGTTTTACGATCGAACGAATCTTCCTCCGCCAGAAAACCCGTCGTCCAGCCTCCGGCGGGCTCGGCCGAAAGCGGGTTGGCCCATTTGTCGCGATCGTCTGCCATTCCAGCCTTCGGTGGTTCCTGGGCGCCCCCTGCGCCCATTCGAATCACGTTTCGACAATATCAGGAAACCAGCGGGAACCTGAGCGTCACGCGTCGCAGGGCGCGGCAAAACCACTTTCCCCTTTGGTTGAAAACGCTCTATGAGGGCGACTGCGCCTCTGCGCGCCACAACACGGGGATTCGGATGACCGGCAGAACCAGCCTGACCATCGTGCTTGCCGCGGGCGAAGGCACGCGGATGCGTTCTTCGACGCCCAAGGTGCTGCACCAGGTCGCCGGCCAGTCGTTGCTGGCGCATGTCCTGGGCGCGGCGCCGGCGGGCGAGGGGGCTTCGCTCGCAGTCGTGGTTGGTCCCGACCATCAGCCGGTGGCGGAGGAGGCGAAGCGGGCGCGGCCGGATGCCGCGACCTATATCCAGCACGAACGGCTGGGCACCGGGCACGCCGTGCTGGCTGCCCGCGAGGCGATCGCCAAAGGCGCCGACGACCTGCTGATCGCGTTCGGCGATACGCCGCTGATCTCCGCCGAAACGTTTGCGCGGCTGCGCGCCCCCTTGGAGGCCGGCGCCGCTCTGGCGGTGCTGGGCTTTCGCGCCGGCGATCCGACCGGCTACGGCCGGCTGCTGGTCGAAGGCAACCAACTGACGGCGATCCGCGAACACGCCGACGCCACGCCGGCCGAGCGCCGCATCGATCTCTGCAATGCCGGTTTGATGGCCTTTGACGGCAAGACTGCGCTGGCGATCATCGAAAAGATCGGCAACGCCAACGGCAAAAGCGAATTCTACCTGACCGACGCCGTCGAGGTGGTGCGGGCGATGGGCCTGCAGGCCACCGTGATCGAAACCGGCGAAGACGAAGTCCGCGGCATCAACACCAAGGCGCAGCTCGCGGAAGCCGAGCAGATCATGCAGGCGCGGCTGCGCAAGGCGGCGCTGGATGCCGGCGTCACCATCGTCGCGCCTGAAACTGTCTTCCTCGCTGCCGACACTACCTTCGGCAAGGACGTCACCCTCGAACATTACGTGGTGATCGGCCCGGGCGTCAGCATCGCCGACGGCGCGGTAATCCACGCCTTCTCGCACCTCGTGCAGGCGGCGATCGGCAAGAAAGCCTCGATCGGCCCCTATGCGCGGCTGCGGCCGGGCACAATGGTGGGCGAGGGCGCGCGGATCGGCAATTTCGTGGAGACCAAGGCCGCGATCCTGGAGGCCGGGGTCAAGGTCAACCATCTGACCTATATCGGCGACACCCATATCGGCGCCGGCGCGAATATCGGCGCGGGCACCATCACCTGCAATTACGATGGCTTCAACAAGCACAAGACCCTGATTGGCGCCGGCGCCTTTGTCGGCTCCAATTCGTCGCTGGTGGCGCCGGTGAACATCGGCGCGGGGGCCTATATCGGCTCCGGTTCGGTGATTACGCGGGACGTGCCTGACGATGCGCTGGCCTTCGAGCGCAGCCCGGTGGTCGTCAAGGATGGCTGGGCGAAGCGGTTTCGCGATGAAAAAGCAGCCGCCAAGAAGCTGAAGTAAGCGACCGGGTCAGGACTCTTCGTCGGAGAACAGTTCGCGCTTAAGCCGCCAGCCGCGGCGCACCGCCCGGTTCGGCGCTTCGTCCGGCTTGTGCGGTTGCTTGATGACCTTGCGGATGATCTCGGCGCTGCGCATCGGTGGCGGCCAGTGCGCCAGCCGGCTGCCCTCGGAGCGTGCCTCGACCGGCCGCGGCCGGGCCGAGGCGAAATAGCTCTGGGTCGGTGGTTTTGGCCCGCGGGTGTCCTTCATGGCGGTTGCCTCCGGTAGATAAAGAGGCTCCGCCAAATCTGTTGACGCTCTGTTAAACCCGTCTCGAAAAATCGCCGGCAGATCCGCCGCAATCTGTCTCAATCGGCAATAATTATTGAGTAACAAGAGCTTCGCGTTTCTCGCTAAGTAAGAGAGGCCGAAGCATTCTGGCATTTTCATACCTCGGAGAGATTGACCTGCATGTGCGGCATTGTCGGAATTTTGGGACGCGGTCCGGTGGCGAACCAGATCGTGGACTCGCTCAAGCGGCTGGAATATCGCGGCTATGATTCCGCGGGTGTGGCGACGCTGGATGGCGACCACCTGGAGCGCCGGCGCGCCGAAGGCAAGCTGCGCAACCTCGAAGCCCGGCTGAAGGGATCGCCGCTGGACGGCCATATCGGCATCGGCCACACCCGCTGGGCCACCCACGGCAAGCCGACCGAGACCAACGCGCATCCGCATGCCGCCGACGGCGTCGCTGTCGTGCATAACGGCATCATCGAGAATTTTCGCGAACTGCGCATCATGCTGGAGAAGCAGGGCGCGGTGTTCGTCAGCGAGACCGATACCGAGGTGGTTGCCCATCTCGTCAATTCCTACGTCAAGAAGGGCGCCTCGCCGCCGGACGCTGTGAAGCAGGCGCTGCCGCATCTGCGCGGCGCTTTCGCGCTGGCCTTCATCTTCAAGGGCCACCCCAACCTGATGATTGGCGCCCGCAAGGGATCGCCGCTCGCGGTCGGCTATGGCGACGGCGAGATGTATCTCGGCTCCGACGCCATCGCTCTGGCGCCGTTCACCGATAACATCAGCTATCTCGAAGACGGCGACTGGGTGATCCTGAACCGCAAGGGCGCCACGGTGCACAACGAGCGCGGCGACGTCGTGAAGCGCGATGTCATGAAGTCCGGCGCGTCGTCCTTCATGGTCGACAAGGCCAACTACCGCCATTTCATGGCCAAGGAAATCCACGAGCAGCCGGAAGTCGTCGGCCACACGCTGACGCGCTATGTCGACATGGCCAATGAGCGGGTCTCGCTGCCGGTCACGCTGCCGTTCCATTTTCGCGACATCCAGCGCATCTCGATCACCGCCTGCGGTACCGCCAGCTATGCAGGCTATGTCGCCAAATACTGGTTCGAACGGCTCGGCCGCGTGCCGGTCGAACTCGATGTCGCCTCCGAATTCCGTTATCGCGAGGCCCCGGTCCGCAAGGGCGATCTGGCGATCTTCATCTCGCAGTCCGGCGAGACCGCCGACACGCTGGCGGCTTTGCGCTACGCCAAAGAGCAGGGCATGCATACGCTGTCGGTGGTCAACGTGCCGACCTCGACCATCGCGCGCGAAAGCGAGACGGTGATGCCGACCTTGGCCGGCCCGGAAATCGGCGTCGCCTCGACCAAGGCCTTCACCTGCCAGTTGATGGTGCTGGCGGCGCTGGCGGTTGCCGCCGGCCGGGCTCGCGGCGAATTGTCGGATAGCGACGAGGCCAAGCTGGTGCATGGCCTGGTCGAGATTCCCCGGCTGATGGCAGAAGCCCTCACCACCGAGCCGCAGATCGAGAAGCTCGCCCGCGACATCGCCAAGTGCAAGGACGTGCTCTATCTCGGCCGCGGCACCAGCTATCCGCTGGCGCTGGAAGGCGCGCTCAAGCTGAAGGAAATCTCCTACATCCACGCCGAGGGCTACGCCGCCGGTGAACTCAAGCATGGTCCGATCGCGCTGATCGACGAAAACATGCCGGTGGTGGTGATCGCGCCGTTCGACCGGGTGTTCGAGAAAACCGTATCGAACATGCAGGAGGTCGCGGCGCGCGGCGGCAAGATCATCCTGATGACCGACGCCAAGGGCGCGGAGGAGGCCACCGTCGACTCGCTGGTGACCATTGTGATGCCCGACATGGCCCCGACCTTCACCCCGCTGGTTTATGCAATCCCGGTGCAGCTGTTGGCCTATCACACCGCCGTCGTCATGGGCACCGACGTCGACCAGCCCAGAAATCTGGCGAAATCGGTCACGGTGGAATAGGGCGCCCCGGCCGGTTTTCAGGCGATCCGGCCCGGTCCACGACTTTTTGTCGCTCGGCAACTTTGCACCGCAGCCGCGAAAAGCTGTTAGTATGGCGGGGTAACGGCGCTCCGCGCCGCGCCGCCCGGGATTTGGATCACTGATGGACCGCACCGACCTGCCGCCGACCCCGCCTGCCGGCGACCTCCCGCCGGACGCGCCGCGGGGCTTCATGGCCCGGCTCCGTAACTACTTTCTTACCGGTCTGATCGTTGCCGGCCCGATCGCCATCACCTTCTATCTGACCTGGTGGTTCGTCACCTGGGTCGATGGGCTGGTGCGGCCGTTCGTGCCGGAAGCTTACCGGCCGGAACAATACCTGCCGTACGGCATTCCGGGTTCCGGGCTGATCGTTGCCTTTGTGGCGCTGACGCTGCTGGGCTTCCTCACGGCCAACCTGATCGGCCGCACGCTGGTCGATCTCGGTGAAAACTTGCTCGGCCGGATGCCGGTGGTGCGCGCGATCTATCGCGGGCTGAAGCAGGTGTTCGAGACGCTGTTCTCGGGCAACGGCTCCAGCTTCCGGCGCGTCGGCCTTGTCGAATTCCCGTCGCCGGGCATGTGGTCGATCGTGCTGATCTCGCAGCCGCCGAGCGTCGAAATCAGCAACAGCCTGCCCGGTGTCGAGGAGCATATCTCGGTGTTCCTGCCTTGCGCACCGAACCCGACCACCGGATTCTTCTTCTACGTGCCGAAGAGCAAGATCATCGATATCGACATGTCGGCCGAGGATGCCGCGACGCTGATCATGTCGGCTGGCGTGGTGCAGCCCGGCTCTGATCCACAGAAGAAGATCGCGGCTTTGGCCGAGGTGGCGAATGCCGCGCGGGTCGCGAACATGGCAACGCTAAGGCCGGTGCCGGCGAAGGTCGATTAAGGTTGATTACTCCGCCGCATGCTGTGGCGTATTGTGCGATTGCTCCATCGTGCCCGAAGCATGACGACGCAGGAAGTCGATCAGGGCACGGACGGCAGGCAAGGTGTAGCGCTGTCGGGGATAATACAGGTGCCAGCCGGGAAACGGCGGCGAGAATTCCTGCAGCAGTGGCATCAGCGCGCCGCTCTGCAGCAGCGGCGCCATCCAGCGATCCGACCAATAGGCAAAAGCAATGCCGACGCCCTGCGCCGCGGCGGCCAGCGCGACCTCGCGATGCGACACGATCAGCGGTCCTTCGACGGCAATCGCGATCCAGTGGCCGTCCTGCTGAAACTCCCAGTTATACAGTCTGCCGCTGCCCGGCTTGCGCCAGTTGATGCAGCGATGCTGATGCAGGTCGGCGGGAACAGCGGGGCGTCCGTGGCGGGCAATGTAGTCCGGTGATGCCACGGCGACCTGATGGATCTCGCCGCCGAGCTTGACCGCGACCATGTCCTTTTCGAGCAACTCGCCGAGCGTGATGCCGACATCGAAGCCTGTCTCGACAATGTCCCGGACAGCATCGTCGATCGACAATTCCAGGGTGATGTCGGGATAGGCGCGGTGGAATTCGCCGAGCAGCGGTTCGATCAGCGTGGTGGAGGCCAACCGCGGCAAATGAAGCCGGACTGTTCCGGCAGGACGATCGCGCAAATGGCTGACGTCGCTGACGGCCGCGGCCATCTCCTCCATCGCCGGCTTGAACCTGGCCAGCAGCCGCGAACCCGCCTCGGTCAGCGACATGCTGCGGGTGGTACGGTTGAGCAGGCGAATGCCGAGGCGCTGTTCGAGCTCGCGGATCGTCTGGCTCAGGGTAGAGGGCGAGATCCGCAGCTGCTCGGCAGCGCGGGCGAAACTGCCGTGCTCGGCAATCATCGCAAAGGCCCTCAGGTCGGCATATTCGGAGCCGCGCATTATGCTCTATTTTCCAATGATCGAATGCAGGTTCTGTACGATATCCCAAATAGTAAGGAGATCATAGGTTGCTGTCGTCGAAGGAAGCCGGCGGCCGCGCAGCGGCGCGATCGGGCCTGTCGATGCGAGCAATCCCGGAGAGGCCACTCTCCCAGCACAGGCGCCGTCATGACCAAGAAGACGTTTCTCATCACCGGCATCAGTTCCGGTTTCGGCCAGGCCTTCGCGCGCGCGGCGCTCGATGCTGGCCATGTCGTCGTGGGGACCGCCCGCAACGAGGCCGCGTGCGATGCGTTTGAGGCCCTCATGCCTGGCCGCGCCAGGGCGGTGCTGCTCGATGTCACTGACTTCGATGCGATTGAGGCTTCGGTCCCCGACGTGGAGCGCGAAGTCGGCCGCATCGATGTCCTCGTCAACAATGCCGGCTATGGTCATGAAGGGGTGCTGGAAGAATCGCCGCTGTCGGAGATGCGGCGGCAATTCGACGTCAACGTGTTTGGCGCGGTGGCGATGATCAAGGCGGTGCTGCCCGCCATGCGGCAGCGCCGCTCCGGCCATATCATCAACGTGACTTCGATGGGCGGCTTCGTCACCATGCCCGGCATCGCGTATTATTGCGGCAGCAAGTTCGCGCTGGAAGGCATTTCGGAGGTGCTCTCCAAGGAGTTGGCCGGCCTCAACATCAAGGTCACCGCGATCGCGCCGGGCTCGTTCCGCACCGACTGGGCAGGCCGCTCCATGGTGCGTTCGGAACGGTCGATCGCCGACTACGACAGCCTGTTCGATCCGATCCGCAAAGCCCGCGAAGACAAGAGCGGCCGCCAGACGGGCGACCCGGCGAAGGCCGCGCAGGCGCTGCTGCAGATCGTGGACGCCGTGCATCCGCCGGTGCATCTGCTGCTCGGCAGCGACGCGCTGAAGTTGGTGCGCGACAAGCTGGATACGCTCAGTGTGGAAATCACGGAGTGGGCGGGCCTGACGGTGTCGACGGACTTCGTTGAAGCGAGCGCGCCGATGCATGCGCCGGCGAAAGTCGATTAAACCTCTGTCGTTCCGGGGCGCTTCTGGATTCCGGGTTCGCATGCCAGCGGCTTCGCCGCTGTCCTGCGCCCCGGAATGACAGTCACCCCGCGCCGATCAGCGGCAGCGCCTCGTCGCGCTCGTAGAGATACAGCAGACACCGCAGCGCTTCGCCGCGTTCGCCCTTGAGCTTGGGGTCGTCCTGCAGAATCCGCAGTGCTTCGTCGCGGGCCTGCGTCACGAGTTGTGCGTGCACCTCGGCGCGCGCGATGCGGAAGCCCGGCAAACCGCTCTGGCGGGTGCCGAGCACGTCGCCTTCGCCGCGCAGTTTCAGGTCTTCCTCGGCGATGCGGAAGCCGTCGGTGGTTTCCTTGATGACGTTGAGGCGCTTGGCGGCGATCTCGCCGAGCGGCTCCCTGTACAGCAGCAGACAGGTTGAGGCCTCCGAGCCGCGGCCGATGCGACCGCGCAGCTGGTGCAGCTGCGACAGACCGAAACGTTCGGCGTTCTCGATGATCATGATGGTGGCCGCCGGCACGTCGACGCCGACCTCGACCACGGTGGTGGCGACAAGGACCTGCGTTTCGCCCGACGCGAAACGCGCCATCGCCTGATCTTTCTCGATGCCGCGCATCCGGCCGTGCACGAGCCCGACCTTGTCGCCGAAACGTTGTTGCAGGCTTTCGAAACGCTCCTCCGCATTGGTGAGTTTCGGGCCATCCATTTCGGATTCCTCGACCAGCGGCACGATCCAGTACACCAGCTTGCCGGCGTCGATCTGCCGGCCGACGCGGTCGATGACTTCCTGCAACCTGCTGCTCGATGCCGTCCGTGTCTCGATCGGCTGCCGGCCGGCGGGCTTTTCACGCAGTTCCGAGACATCCATGTCACCGAAATAGGTCAGCACCAGCGTGCGCGGGATCGGCGTCGCCGACAGCACCAGCACATCGACGGCGCTGCCCTTGTTGGTGAGCGCCAGGCGTTCGCGGACGCCGAAGCGGTGCTGCTCGTCGACTACTGCCAGCGCCAGCGAATGGTAGATCACGTCATCCTGGATCAGCGCGTGGGTGCCGACCAGCATGTCGATCTCGCCGGCCGCGAGGCGCGACAGAATATCCTTCCGCTCGCGGCCCTTCTCGCGGCCGGTCAGGATCGCAACCCGCATCCCGGCGCGCTCGGCGAGCGGCGTAATGGTCTTGATGTGCTGGCGCGCCAGAATTTCAGTCGGCGCCATCAAAGCGGTCTGCTTGCCGACTTCGGCGACGGCCGCGGCGGCAAGCAGCGCCACCACGGTCTTGCCGGAGCCGACGTCGCCCTGCAGCAGCCGCAGCATGCGCATTGGCTTGGTCAGGTCTTCCGCGATCGCTGCGGAGGCTTCCTGCTGCGATCGGGTCAGCGCGTAAGGCAGCGCATCCATGATCTTTCGCCGCAGGTGGCCGTCGCCGGCATTGCGGTCGCCGGCGGGACGGCGCACCTGCGCGCGGACCAGCGCCAGCGCCAGTTGCCCGGCCAGCAACTCGTCGAACGCCAGCCGCGACCAGAACGGCCCTTCCGGCAGGATGTCGGTCATCTCGACGGGGACGTGGACGCGGTGCAGCGCCTCGCTCAGCGACGGAAAGCTGCAGCGTCGCATCACCTCCGGGCTGATCCATTCCGGCAGCGCCGGCAGTCTCTGCAAAGCAAGGCCGACTGCGCGGCGCAACGCCCCGATCGCGAGGCCCTGGGTCAGCGGATAGACCGGATCGATGCCGCTGAGCTTGGCAAAGCCTTCCTCGTCGATGACGCGGTCGGGATGCACGATCTGCAGAATGCCGTCGAACAATTGCGTGGTGCCGGAGACGAACCGCTTCTCGCCGACCGGCAGGATCTTCTCGATCTGGCCGGGATAGGCGCGGAAGTAGGTGAGGATCACATCGCCGGTGTCGTCGCTGGCATAGACCAGATGCGGCGCGCGCGAGCGACCGGTGGGGGCGGGGCGATGCCGGTCAACGGTGACCTCCAGCGTCACCATCTTGCCGATCTCGGCGTCGCGGATCTTCGGCCGGGCGCGGCGGTCGATCACGCTGACCGGCAGATGCAGCAGCAGGTCGGCGATCCGCGGGGTGTCGTCGCGGTCGAGCAGGAACCGCAGCAGTCTGTCCAGCTTCGGTCCGATGCCGGGCATGGTGGTAACCGGCGCGAATAACGGATTGAGCAGTTCAGGGCGCATTTATTGTCAAGTAGGGCTTGAGAGTGGGGCGTCAACGAATAGCATTGAAGTATCGGAAAAAGTCAAAAAAGCTAAACGAGAAACCTAGTATACGAGTAGCGAGGGAATATCAGTTGCAGAGTGTATTTTTATCTGGGCGAGACAGCAAATGGTCGATAGTTCGCGCATTGGATCGCTTGACTCTAAGCACTTCGGATTTATCGAAAGCATCTTGATGAAACAGGGTGTTGTCGCGCCCATAGTGACGCCGGATCTAGTCGATGATGAAAGTCGGAATTTCATATCGCCACGTGACCTGTCTGCAAAGTATGAAATCAACGCATGGAAAACTCGCTTTCAAATCTCCGTTGATGTGCAGCATTGCTTTGTTTTGTCGGCGAATGCGAATGCCTTTGCTGCATACACGCCAGCAGTCCCAAACACCTATTACATTGCTATTTTCTTAGGTGCGTTGCAATCAAACGTGATCTTTCCAAAGCTGATTGCGCATCCCGCTGTTCGTAGACTTCTGGGACTGCCGGAATCATTGGGTGAGATAGACCATCCTGATGAAGTCGTCGTTCTCTCAACGATGGTAACCTCAGCATTCTTGTGGCTGGTCAATCATGAGTTGGCGCACATCAAGAACGGTCATCTTCACCTCTCTAATCGTATTTCTCACGGCATGTTTTCTGCGGAAGCAATGCAACTCACAAATCTCCAAGACAACAACTTGACACAGCATACCCTCGAGATGGACGCTGATTCGTTTGCGTCTGGTCGTATGGTCAGTTGGATTATCGGATATTCAGCGCAGCACCCTCATCATCCCGTACTAAACAACAACATGGGAGCTTTTCGTCTGTTTATTCTGAGCTTGTACGCGATTATGAGAACCTTCGATCGAGCCGATTGGTCAGTAGATAATCTTCTCGCATACTCTCATCCACCTGCCTTAATCCGATGCTCTAGCTTAGCGACGTGGGGAGGCGCCTTTTTGCAGCAAAAGCCCGGCATTGGAATTGATCTGCAATCCTGGCTTGCCGAAGCTGCGGAGTGCATCTTTGCCGCAGAGGAGGCCTTGACGGGGTCGCGCATTCTTCAAAATCACGGCGATCTCCGAGGATTTTTCTTCGATGGAAGTGAACGTGCCCCTTGGAATATCTACTCGGACCGGATGTTGTCGAGGTGGTCTAAATTGCGACCAGAGTTGTTGCCCCATCTATTGGGTGGAGTTCTGGCTCCTGCTCAAGCCTCCCCTTTGTAATATAACCATAACAGGCCACGGCGTTCGATAGGGTGAAGTAGCGGACGCGAGGTCAGAATGCTCGATCAACCTTGCAAGCAGGAACCGCAGCAGTCTGTCCTGCTTCGGCCCGACCCCGGTCAGGCTGGTGACCGGAACGAACAGGGGATTGAGCAGTTCAGGGCGCATTACGGTTGGAAAGCTCATTTCGGGCGGACGGGCCGGCGGTATGGCCCAGACTTGAATGCATTTCGGCCGGATTGCAATGCGTCAGCGGGTGCTGACAGGGCGGGAGGCGACCGCTATATCAGGCCAACCCGGCACGTCCGGGCTTTCGGCGTTTGGACGGGATGGGCGGATGACGGGTACGACACGATCGAGCAGCGGTCTGGATGATCGCCGCAAGCGGCTGCTGTTTCGCTGCTGGCACCGCGGTACCCGCGAGATGGATCTGATCCTGGGCAGCTTCGCGGATGCCGAGATCGCGGGTCTCGCCGACCTGGAGGTCATGCAGCTCGAGGCCCTGATCGACCTGGAGGACCCGGACCTATATCCGGCCTTCGTCGGCTACACAGAATTGGCGCCGGAATTTCGCACCCCGCTGTTTGAGCGCATCAAGAGCTTCCGTAATCTGGACAAGCCCGCATGAAAGCGCCGACCGTCTCCCCCGCGGCGCAGCTTGCGCCCGGCCGTGCGCTGACGTTCGCCAATGTCGCCGACGGCGCCGAAGGGCTGATCGTCAGCGATCTGGCCCGCGCCGTCGCCGCAAAGCCGAAACCGCCGGCGGTGACCCTTGCGGTCGTATGCCGCGACGGCACGCGGATGCAGAACCTGGCGCGTGCGCTGGAGTTCTTCGCGCCGGACATCGGGGTGATGCAGTTTCCGGCGTGGGACTGCCAGCCTTATGACCGCGTCTCTCCGCATGGTGGCGTGCTGGCGCAGCGGCTGACGACGTTGGCGCGGCTGTCGCGCCTCAAGGGCAGCGAGAAGCCGCTGATCGTGCTGACCACGGTCAACGCCATCGTGCAACGGGTGCCGGCGCGCGAGGTGATCGCGGCGCAGGCGCTGTCGGTGGCGCCCGGCAATGTCGTGCCGATGGACTCGATCGTCAGTTGGCTCGAGCACAACGGCTACAACCGCTCCTCCACGGTGCGCGAGCCCGGCGAATACGCCGTGCGCGGCGGCATCCTCGACCTTTTTCCGGCCGGCCTCGACCAGCCCGTGCGTTTCGACTTCTTCGGTGACAGCCTGGAATCGATCCGCAGTTTCGATCCCGAAACGCAGCGCACCCATCTCGATATGCGCGCGCTCGATCTCGTGCCGGTGTCGGAATTCCAGCTCGTCACCGAAACCATCAAGCGGTTTCGCATGGGCTATGTCGCGATCTTCGGCGCTCCGGAACGCGACGATCCGCTCTACGAGGCGGTCAGCGAAGGCCGTCGCCATCCCGGCATGGAGCACTGGCTGCCGCTGTTCCAGGAGCGGATGGACACGCTGTTCGACTATCTCGACGGCACGCCGATCGTGGTCGAACCCGAAGGCGAAGCGGCTGCCAGCGAGCGCTTCCGGCAGATCACCGACTATTACGAGGCCCGCAAGGAAGCGATGGGCATTCCCGGCGGCGGCGCGCTGTACAAGCCGTTGCCGCCCGACCGGTTGTACCTGACCGACGAGGAATGGCACGACCGTCTCACTGACGCAGCATTGGTAAGACTGACACCGTATGCCGTGCCTGAGCAGAGCGCGGGCTTTGTCGATGCCGGCGCGCGGGCAGGGCGCAACTTCGTGCCGGAGCGCGCGGATGCCTCGATCAACGTGTTTGCTTCCGTGGTCGCGCATATCGAGGCGCTGCATGCGGCGCGCAAGAAGGTCGTCGTAGCGTTGTGGAGCGAAGGCTCGCGCGACCGCATGGGCAGCATGCTCAAGGACCACAAGCTGCTTAACCTGCAGAGCGTGAATTCCTGGCGAACCGTGCTGGCGACGCCGCGCAACCTGACCATGCTGGCCGTGGTCGGCATGGAATCCGGTTTCGAGACCGACCAGATCGCCGTCATCAGCGAACAGGACATTCTCGGCGACCGTCTGGTGCGGCCGCGCAAGGCCAGCCGCAAGCTCGACAACTTCATCTCGGAAGTCACCAGCCTCGCGGCCGGCGACATCGTCGTCCACGTCGAACACGGCATCGGCCGCTTCGTGGGATTGCAGACGCTGCAGGTCGGCGGCGCGCCGCATGACTGCCTCGAACTGCGCTACGCCAACGAAACCAAACTGTTTCTGCCGGTCGAGAACATCGAGCTGCTATCGCGCTACGGCTCCGACACCACCAACGTCGAACTCGACAAGCTCGGCGGTTCCGGCTGGCAGGCGCGTAAGGCGAAGCTGAAGAACCGCATTCGCGAGATCGCCGGCGAACTGATCAAGATCGCCGCCGAGCGTCATCTGCGCGAGGCGCCGAAGACAGTCGTGCAGCCGCATCTCTATGACGAGTTCTGCGCGCGCTTCCCCTATGAGGAGACGGAGGATCAGCAGACGGCGATCAACGCCGCGCTCGGCGATCTCGAAAGCGGCCGGCCGATGGATCGCCTGATCTGCGGCGACGTCGGCTTCGGCAAGACCGAGGTGGCGCTGCGCGCGACCTTTGCGGTGGCGCTGGAAGGCAAGCAGGTCGCCGTCGTGGTGCCGACCACGCTCTTGGCGCGCCAGCACGCCAAGAATTTCACCGAACGCTTCAAGGGCTTCCCGGTCAATGTCGCGCAGGCCTCGCGGTTGGTGACGCCGAAGGACATGACGCTGGTCAAGAAAGGCCTGGCGGACGGCACCATCGATATCGTCGTCGGCACCCACGCGCTGCTGGGCAAGGCGATCAAGTTTAAGGATCTCGGCCTCGTCGTGGTCGACGAGGAACAGCATTTCGGCGTCACCCACAAGGAACGCCTTAAGCAGTTGCGCGCCGACGTCCACGTGCTGACGCTGTCGGCGACGCCGATCCCGCGCACGCTGCAACTGGCGCTGTCCGGGGTTCGCGATCTCTCGATCATCGCCTCGCCGCCGGTCGATCGTCTGGCGGTGCGTACTTTCGTGGCGCCGCACGATCCCCTGATGATCCGCGAAGCCTTGCTGCGCGAACGTTATCGCGGCGGCCAGGCGTTCTACGTCGTGCCGCGCATCGACGACCTCGCCGACGTCAAGGACTTCCTCGACAAGCACGTGCCGGAGATGAAGGTCGCGGTCGCGCATGGCCAGATGGCGCCGACCGTGATCGAGGACATCATGTCCGCGTTCTACGACGGCAAGTTCGACGTGCTGCTCTCCACCACGATCGTGGAGTCCGGCCTGGATATTCCGACCGCCAACACGCTGATCGTGCACCGCGCCGACATGTTCGGCCTGGCGCAATTGTACCAGCTGCGCGGCCGCGTCGGTCGCTCCAAGCTGCGCGCCTATGCGCTGTTCACGCTGCCGTCGCAGGCCAAGGTCACCGCGCAGGCGGAGCGCCGGCTCAAGGTGCTGCAGTCGCTGGAAACGCTCGGCGCGGGCTTCCAGCTCGCCTCGCACGATCTCGATATCCGCGGTGCGGGCAACCTGCTCGGCGAGGAACAGTCCGGCCACATCAAGGAAGTCGGATTCGAACTGTACCAGTCGATGTTGGAGGAGGCGATCCTCAACCTCAAGGCCGGCGTCTCGGAGCCTGTTGCGGACAGGTGGTCGCCGACAATCACCGTCGGCATGCCGGTGTTGATCCCCGAGGATTTCGTCAACGACCTCGCGGTGCGGTTGTCTCTGTATCGCCGGCTGGCCGATCTGGAAACCGACGACGAGATCGACAACTTCGCAGCCGAGTTGCGCGACCGCTTTGGCGTATTGCCTGACGAAGTGCGTTATCTGTTCAAGATTGCCGCGATCAAGGCCTATTGCCGCCGCGCCAATGTCGAGAAGCTCGATGCCGGTCCGAAGGGCGCGGTCATCACCTTCCGCGACAACAAGTTCGCGCAGCCGGAGCGGCTTGTGTATTTCATCCGCTCTTACGGTCAGGCCGCCAAGGTTCGTCCGGACATGAAGGTCGTGTTCCTGCAGGAATGGGAAACCCCGGAAGAACGCCTCGAAGGCGCGACGGAGATCATGCGCGCGCTGGCCAATCTGGCAGAGAAGAAAAAGGCGGCTTAAGCGGCTCCGTTTCCCGGACGCGGTGCGGCATTCTTATGCCGCTCCGCAGATCGGGGATCCCGGTTGGGACCCCGGATCAGCAGCGCGCCACGCTGCATGCGCCGCGCGTTGCGCAGCATCCGGGGAACGAAAGCCCACACGAAAAGGCCGCCGGCATTGCTGCCGGCGGCCTTCGTTCTGTGAAGCGCGACAATTACTTCGGATACTTGAATTCCGGAGCCGCCTTCAACGCTTCCTTGGTGGTGTTCATGGTCGCCAGCCACTTGTTGTTCTTGGTGTCGTACTTGACGTTGACCGACGACGGCGAGACCGCGACGTAGTGTTCGCCCATCCCGAGGAAGCCGCCGACCGACAGGATCATCGCATCGATCTTGTCGTTCTTTAGTGCCAGATCGGTGATTTCACCGATCGACTCTTCCTTCTGGTTATAGACGTTGAGACCCTTCAGCTTCGAGCTGAACATCTCGTCCTTCGATACGGTCGAAAACTTCGCGTCAGCGGGGGCCGCGCCGGTAGTCGTGGTCGATTGAGCCAGGACCGGGGTGGCGAGCAAGGCGAGCGATGCGGTGATCAGTGCAAGCTTTTTCATGATGTAGTCTCCATTGTAACGATGAAATTACAATGCAAGCCTTGCGGTATCGTTCCGGATTATTTGCGCAATCTCAGGACGCCTCGCGCTGCGCGGTGTCGCCATGCAGACGCGCCAGAATCGATTTGGCGGTGTCGCTCGGCAGCAGGGCGGCGAGCGTGAGGTTGGGGTCGTTGCGGGTGTCGCGCTTCGGGCCGTGCATGGTGTGCTTCATCACGCTGGAGAGCCGCTTGGCGATCATGTGCGCGTTGCGCAGGTCAGTCTCGGCGAATACCACGATGATCGAGCCGTCCTCGCGCAACGTGCCGAAATCCATCTTGCGCATCAGGCGGCTGAGAATCCGCGAAGCATCGCGGCGGACGCGGTCGGGGATCGAGTCGAACGAGAACCGCACCGCGGCGAGGCCGCCGCCACGCGACTGCGTCTGGTAGACGGCGGTGGCAAGGTCGCGCTCGAACGCGGTGGTCGTCAGCAATCCCGTCGTGGCGTCGAGCAGCCCATCGGACTCGATCGCCTTCAGGCTGCGGTTCAACCGGACTTCCAGCGCATGCTGGCGAACCAGCGGCAGGGCTGCCGCTGCGACATCGGCAGCGTCGCCCGCGATCATTTCGAGATTGGCCAGATCGTAGTTCGGTGCAAGGCCGGGTGCGCCGACGATCACCGGCAGGTTGCGGAAGCGGGCGTCTTCGGCAAGCACCGTGAGAAAAGCGTCGATGACGCGCTGGCTGAAACCCTCTGATATCACGATGCCGTCGAGATCGCGCGAGTTGAGATGTTTCGCCGCCGACTCGATGCTGAGCGCGCCGACCACGCCGACGCGTTCGCCGAGCGCCACGGATAGAGCGGGATAGCCGGCGCCGCGGCCGATCAGCATCACGGTGGCGTCTTCGAGCGGGTCCGGCGTCTGCAGAGCGGTGCGCTGGACGTTCTCGGTGGTGAGGCGGCGCATTACCGTCGCGTGCAGCGTGCGCACCCGCAGCGCGTTGCGCAGCCGCGCGCTGAGGCGATCGTAATTGCCGGCAGTATGCGAGAAGGGGATTGCATGGCCCGGCAGGTCCGTCGTCGGATCGATCGCAATCAGCGGCACGTAAGGCTGCTTGGCGCCGAGCCGTTTCGCCAGCGCCTGGAAGGTCGGCATGTCGGCCTCTTCCGCCGAAACCAGCACCGCCGCCGGCTGCACGCGCGCCACCGCATCGAGGGCGTCGTGCCAGGTCGCATCGATCAGCGGAAACATTCTCGTCGCGACCAGCGCCGCCGCGAATGTTGCGGGCTGCTGGTTGGAGACGACGACGATGGTAGCCTGATCGGACATACTGGTTTCCGGTGTGCACCTGCGGGGTGTCACACGCTAGCCGGGCGTCCTTAATAGCGCGTCAATACGGAGCGCTGAGTGCCGATCAATCAGCCGCGGGGCGATCGCGAAACGCTTCCACCATCAACGGGTTGAGCCCGAGTTCGGTGAAGGCGTCGCGGGCGCGCGCATTGTCGCTGGTGCGGCCGGCAAGGCGGTAGCCGCTGAGCCGGTCCGGCAATGCCGTGAGCATCGCGTTCTGGCCGAGCCGCTTGGCCCATTCGCTAAGGTCTTGCGACAAAAAGCGATAGCCGCCGACGGCCATGATCCCGATCGGTGGGGCCGTGATGCAGATCGCGCCGGTCGAGCGATCGAGCCGTGCGGCAAAACCGGTATCGACGTAATCGATCGCCTTGCCGCTCACCAGCGAGTTGCCTGACTCCGAGGTCGGGGCATAGGCCACGGCCGGGACCATCGGGCCGCGCAGCCCGAGCGTTCCCTTCGGCGTGATCAAAATTTCTCCGGCGATCGAAGAGCTGGCGACCGCGCGCGGCGCGCCGTGTGCTCCCGGCATGATCGTCGCGGGCAGGCCATCGGCCGCGCGGCGCGCGCCGAACAGGCCGGCCTCGCCAAACAGATAGAGGTCGGTGAAGGTTGCCTGCGGATGGTCCCACGCTGCGCTGCTGGCGACCTGTTCGGGGGCGCGCCACAGGCCGAGCACGTGGCGCAGGGTCGGCGTGCGGTCGAGCAGGCCGGCTTCGGCGAGGCGCTGCGCCAGCGGCGCGGGAGCGACCAGCACGTCGCAGGCGGCAGCATTGATCTCGCGCTCCATCACCTCGATGTCGAACGGATGGTGCAGCGCCAGCACGCCTCCGCTCAACAGCCACGGCACCAGCGATGCCGCAAGGCTCGCGAAGGACGACGGCAGCAGCGCCGACAACAGCGTAGCGCCCTGCGGCAGGCCGCTTTCCAGGAATACCGACAATCCGCCGGATATCAGGTGCAGATGCGAGCGCGGCACCGCGCGAAAACCGTCGGCGGTGACGTCGAAGGTGACGATCGCGGCACGGCGGGCATCGGCGGGGACGGTCACGGGTTCGGCGAAGTCGGCTGCCATCACGTCGTCGAGCGAGACCATGCCTTCCGGCAGATCCTGGCCGAAGCCACCGACATAGCGAATCGAGAAAGCTTCGGCGGCGGCGTTCATCGCGAGATCGGCATGGCTGACGCCGTCGATCTTGCTCGACGTGACGATCGCGCGGGCGCCGCTGCGATTGAGTGCAATAGTGAGATCAGCCTGCCGCCACAGCTGCGGCAGCAATGCCACGATCAGGCCGGCGCGATGCGCAGCCAGCATCGTCAGCACGAATTCCACGGTGTTCGGCATCTGCACCGCGATCACCGAATTGGCCGGCAGTCCGTATTCGATGAAATGCGCCGTCAGCGCCGCGATGGCGCGTTCGGCCTGCGCGAAGCTCAGTCGCATCGGCGCAGTCCCGGTGACGCGCATCTTGTCGGCGGGGTCGATCAGCGCCAGCGCTTCCGGCTGGCGGCCAAGCACGCGCTGAAACAGGCCATCGAGGGTCGGTGAGGCGTTCGGGGGGGTGGTCACGTTGTCACTTCCGATCCGAGGCTACTTGCGATTTGCGGCTTTCGACCACCAGCTCTCCGGGAGATAGCCCGTCAACGCCGATGCCTGTGGCCGTTCTATCCGATTCCATCGCGCAATCCATTGTTCACGCACGTTGTAGAGCGGTATGGCGTAGAAGCCGGCGATCAGCACGCGGTCGAGCGCCCGGACGGCATCGACGAACGGGCCGCGGTCGCGCGCCTCCAGCATCGCGGCGATCAGCGCGTCGATCGCCGGATCCCTGGCGCCCATGTAGTTGCGGGTGCCGGGCAGGTCGGCAGCTTCAGTCCCCCAGTAGAAGGATTGCTCGTTGCCGGGTGACAGCGACTGGTCCCAGCGGTTCTGGATCATGTCGAAGTCGTAAGTAAGCTTGCGCTGGTCGAACTGCACGGCGTCGATCGCCCGCACATTCATCGCGATGCCGGCGCGCTTGAGGTCGCGGGCAAACGCCAGCGCGATGCGCTCCTGGTCCCGGCTTGTCACCAGGATCTCAAAGGCGAACGGCGTCTTGCTGCCGCGCTTGCGCAGCACGTTGTCGTCGAGGTCGTAGCCGGCCTGCGCCAGCAGTTTGAGGGCTTTTTGCAGGGCCGGGCGGTCGCGGCCGGTGCCGTCGCTGACCGGCAGGCGGTAGCTGCCGTCGAGCACGTCTGCCGGCATTTGCGCGGCATAAGGCTGCAGCAGCGCGCGCCCGCGGTCGTCGGCGGGGCGCGTATAAGCGGACAGTTCGGAGCCGGCGAAAAAGCCGGCCGAGCGGGCATAGAGGCCGAAGAAATACGTTCGGTTGATCCATTCGAAATCAAACAGCAGCGTCAGCGCCTGGCGGACGCGAATATCGGCGAACAGCGGACGCCTTGTGTTGAACACCAGGAATTCCGACGGCTTCGGCAGGCCTGTCGTGATGCTGTCGCGGATCACCTCGCCGGATTTTGCCGCCGCAAAGTCATAGCCGTCGTGCCAGCGCAACGGCTCGTTCTCGACGCGGAAATCATACAGCCCGCGCTTGAACGCCTCGAAGTGCCCGTTGGCCTCGCGGTAGTAGTCGAGCCGGATCTCGTCGAAATTCCACAGCCCGCGATTGACGGGCAGATCGCGGCCCCAATAGTCGGGGTTACGCGTCAGCGTCACCGCGGCGCCGGGCTTCACCGCGGTGACGCGATAGGGCCCGGAGCCCAGCATGGGCGCCATCGAGGTTTCCTCGAAGGTCTCGGCATGGACGGCGTGTTTCGGCAGCACCGGCATCAGGCCGAGGATCAGCGGCAGCTCGCGGTCGCTTTGGCCGCCGAAGTCAAACCGCACGGTGCGGGCGTCGAGCGCTTCGGCGTTGCTGACCTTGGCGTAATACTGGCGGTGGTTGGGGCGGCCCTTGTCGCGCAGCAATTGCCAGGAGAACAATACGTCTTCGGCCAGCACCGGCGTGCCGTCTGAAAAGGCCGCGCGCGGGTCGAGCCGGAAGGTAACGAAGCTTCTCGCGTCGTTGGTTTCTACGCTCTGCGCGAGCAGGCCGTACAGCGTGAAGGCCTCGTTTTGACCGCGCGCCATGAGGCTTTCGACCACGAAGCCGCGCGTCTGCTGCACGGCGAGGCCGCGGACGATGAACGGGTTGAGGCTGTCGAAGGTGCCGTGCAGGCCGTAGACCAGCCGGCCGCCCTTGGGGGCGTCGGGGTTGGCGTAAGGCATCGCCGTGAAGTTTGCGGGCAAAGCCGGCGCGCCGTGCATGGCAATGGCATGGCGGGGCTCGGCCGCCACCGGACGGCTGGCGATGGCCGAGAGCACGGCCAACGCCACGGCGAAGGTCGCCACGCGCGACCGGGCCGGAAATACAGGAGCGCTTGTTCGATTTGATTCGCGACAGCTCACGCCAGTACTCTAGCATGGCTGCTATCAACATCCCCGGCGGACGCAGCAAATACGGTTGTCGCCATTGATCTTTTCGTCCGCCGCTGTATTGAAGGCATGCAATTGACGAGGACGGCGCGGCCGGTCACGTATCTGCCTTAATTGGCTACGAGACACCCGCCAACGGGTCAGAGTCAGCGCCGCCTCCGGGTTTCGGGCGCCACCGTTCAGAAAGGGTTTTCCGCAATGAATTTCCGTCTCTTGGCTGCGTCGGTGTTGCCGCGCGGGCGGGTTCTCGCCCTGCTGGCGGCGAGTGCGCTGACGGCGACCGTTCTGGCCCCCGACGCCTTCGCCCAGGCGCCTGCGCCCGGTGCGCCGGCCGCGGCTCCCAAGGCTGCTGCTCCCAAGGCTGCGCCGAAAGCCGCGCCGAAGGCCGCACCGGCTCCCGCCGCCCAGGCGCCCGCGGCACCCGCTGCTGCGACCCCGCCCGAGCAGCAGGTTCAGCTGATCTACGCGCCGTGGACCAAGTTCTGCCTCAAGGGCCAGGACGCCAACGCCAAGCAGGTCTGCTTCACCGGCAAGGACGGCCGCATCGAATCCGGCCAGCCGGTGATCGCTGCCGTGATCATCGAGCCGGAAGGCGAACCGAAGAAGATCCTGCGCGTCACGCTGCCGCTCGGCATGCAGCTGGTGCACGGCACCCGCGTCATCATTGACGCCAACGCGCCGGCACAAAGCCCCTACGTGATCTGCTTCGCCAATGGCTGCATGTCGGATTACGAAGTGACCCCGGAATTGCTGGCCAATCTGAAGAAGGGCCAGAACCTGATCGTGCAGGCGATCAACTCCAACGGCGCACCGCTGACGCTGCCGCTGCCGCTGGCCGAATTCGCCAAGGCCTATGACGGCCCGCCGACCGATCCGAAGGTGTTCGAGGAAACCCAGAAGAAGCTGCAGGAAGAACTGCAGAAGCGCGCCGCCGAAGCCCGCGCCAAGCTGGAAGCGACCCCGCCCGCCGGCGCCGCTCCGGCCGCTGCCCCGAAGTAAGCAGTTCATCGCAGAACACGAAAAGGCGCCCTTTGGGGCGCCTTTTTTGTTGCGCAGCAGGGCGGCGCATCAAACCTTGTTGCGGGCCGCCAGTGCGAGACCGATCAGCGAGGAGCCGCCGATCACCAGGTTGATGCCGACCAGGAGGCCGATCGCCCATTCGGCGGAGCCGGGCAGGCCGGAGATGATGAAGAATGCAATCAGGATGTCCATCAGGCCGGAGAATGCCATCCAGCTCCAGCGGTCGGACAATTCCTTGCGGTGCTGCAAGGCGTACATGATGGTGGCGACGCCTTCGGCGAGGAAGTAGGCGCCGACCACCAGCGTCAGCGTCAGCAAGCCCTGCGCGGGCTTTGCCAGCAGGATCAGCCCGGCGCCGATGCCGAGCACGGCGGAGGCCAGCGACCACCAGAAGCCCGGCGTGCCGCGCGCCCAGAATGTCATCACGAGGCCGGCTATGCCGGAGATCAGGAACATCCAGGCCAGCATCACGGTAACGGCAATGCCGGCGATCGGCGGCACGAGGATCGCGGCGAGGCCGAGGATCACCAGTATGATGCCCTCGAACAGGAAGGCCTTCCAGTGCGCGCGGACGGCATCGCTCATCTTCGATTGCAGGGCGGTGAGGTCATGGGGAAGCGTCATGTGCAAAATCCTGATGCTGGCACCGGTTGGCCGGTGGCGCGTAGGTTACACCCTGTTGAATTGCCGTAACGGAGATTTGTTCACTGTTGCGCGGGAGCCGCGATGCGCAGCCGGTTGCGGCCGAGCACATAGGCGGCCGCGGCCAATGCCAGCAGGACGATGCCGACGACGATCGAGGCCAGTCCGAGCGGCACCAGTAGCATCGTCACGTTGCGATCTGGCTCGGCGAGCCAGTGCCGCAGCGATGACAACAGGAATGCGGTGCCGGCGAAGCCCGCGCAGCCGCCGGCAATCAGGAGCGCCCACATCGTGCGCAACTGGTTCAGCCGGGCGCGCGACACCTCGCTGTGTGGCGCGTGGTGCGCGCCGATCCGACGCACCAGCCGTGCCGCCAGCGCGATGGTGCCGAAGCCGATCAACAGGCCTGCGCCCTCCGGCGCACGGCGCGTGATTCCCACGAATTCCGGATATTGTTGCAACACCAGAAGCGGCAGGTCGAATGCGGCGTGCAGCAGCCATGGCGCCACGATGATCAGCGCGCTCGCGCGCAACGTGGCGAAGCGGTCGCGGCGGTGCGCGCCAAGCGCGTTGCCGGCCCGTGCAATCGCAATATAGGCGCCGCCAATGACGCCAAGCGCGCCGTGGAACGGCACCGTCAGTACGCTGCGCAGAACGGCCAGCGAACGCCACATCTCCGGATATTGCAGCAGGTAGACCAGGTTCTCGTAAGCGGCGAAGCCGAGGCCGGCGGCGGCGCCGTACACCACGGCGTCCATCGGGTCGGCGGAATGGCTGTGCCGGCGGGCCACAATCAGGATCACCGCGATCTTGACGACTTCCTCGGGTGCGGCGACGCCGAACAGCGCGTGCAGCAGCAGCGCCAGCGCGGGACTGTCGGTCAGGCCGAAAATGCCGGCGAACAGCGCGCGGGCATAGCCGAGGATCGAGATGCTGGCGGCGCCGAGCCCGAAGGCCGCCCAGACGAGGGAGGGCGGACCCGGCCGCTCGTCCGCGGCAATCACCAGCCACAGCGCCAGCAAGGCCGGCGCGACGGCGGCGATGCCGATCACGGTGGGAAGCGATTCGAGCGGGTTCATGCCGTGAAGTATAGCGGCGGCGCGCCCGTGCGATAGCGACTGCTGTGCCGGCCGCGCCAGCGGGAACCATTTGCCGTCCGGCCGATTGGAGTTGCAACTTCATATGCGAGACAACGCCATGACCGACGACGACACGATGCCTCCCTACATCTATGAAGGTATCGATCCCGTGCCCGAGCCGAAATCGACCATCGCCGAGGTGTCCGACACCGTGAAGCAGACCGTGCACCGCATCGGCGACGCCATCGAGACTGGAAAGAAGCCGGGCATGCCGCTCAGCCTTCTCGCCAACATGGCCCGCGAAGCGCCGCTGGGATCATTGCTGGCGGCGTTCCTGCTCGGCATGGCCGTGGCGCGACGTCGCTAGAGCCTGTTTCGTATTTGCCGGATTAGTCCTCGGTGGCAGCAGAATTATTCATGCACAGCCGCGCCCGACGTCGCGCGACGCGGGCCCATTCGACGAGTGTCAGCGAATGTTTTTAGGCACCAGGCTGACGGGCTTGGATGCCCGCGGCTGTGTGTAGTTTACCGGCTGAGGGGCTTGAAATACCGACTTGCAGCCCTCGCTCAACTGCGATCGCCGCTGGATCATGCAGGCCGTGACGCGGCCGACATCTGGAATCTCCGAACTGCACAATCGCATCGCGTCGCCGGTGCAAAGCTGCTCCTGCTCGGCAGTGTGCGCCTGCGCGATGGTGGTCAGCGCACCGAGCGTCAGTGCGGTGGCAACGGTGAGTTTGGCTGCGGCGGTGAATGTCATGGGATGTCCCTCCAAAGGCGAAGCGCCCGCTTCGTTGTCAGGAGGAATAGAGGATCATCGCTTCAGGAGTTTTTCGCGCGGCACGGAGAATGGTTTCGTCCGGCGGGGTTTTGTTTCGTCGCCACGCGGCCAGGCCCGGTCATGTGCTTGACCCTAGCTTGCTGCCGGTGCCTGAGCGACTTCGACGACATGGCGGTCCGCTCTTACCTGGATGATGATGAAGTAGGTCTTCTGATTTCCCGATGGCGGTGTTGTCGGTGGCGACAGGTGCAGCTGTCCTGCGTACCATTCTCCAGACATCAACGTATTGTCCTTGATAACGGATTGCTCAAGTTGAGCCATATTCTGCTTCCCGCGCTCGATGGTCGCAGCGAACATCGCTTCGTTCTGGGCTTTCGATGAAGCAATCCAGGCAGCGCGGCTGCTGAAGTCTTGGTTGGCTCAGCAGCGGCTGGCGACAGGGATTTCGCCGGGAGCCAGTTGGCCGCTGGACAACTATCCGGCCTTCGAAATCTTCTTGTGCAAGTGGCCGGTCTCGTAGTCGCGGCGGAGCTGACTCAGCGAGGTTTCATTGAGCTTGGGAAGGATGTCGGTCAGCGTGGCGGTTTCGGAATGCCCGGCGGCGAAGAACTTGCCGTAGATCTTACGCAGCGTGGCGAGAGTTGTACCGCCGTGCTTGTTGTCGATATCCGCGTCGTGATTTTTTTCAAGCGGAGTGTGCTTCATCGGTAGCTCCCTGCGGGAGGCATGACCCGGCATCTTGAACGATGCGGATTGCGTCCGGCAGGTAAGAGTAGACGTCTGGCTCCGGCGGACAAGCGAAACTTTCCACCAACGACCTAACCGCAATGGCCCACGAAAAAGGGCGACCATGGGCCGCCCTCTCTCATCTCGGAAACCAGGCTTGTTACTGGCAGATGTGCCGGTGACCGTCCTCGCCGCGGAACAAGGTGCCGGGCTGACAGACGAAGCCGTTGCGTTGTGCGTAGCTCTGGCCGCCGTAGGTGTCGTTGTAACGCTGGTCGTAGGCATAGCTGCCGCGGAACGGAGCCGTCGCAATGGCGCCCGCCGTGCCGACTACACCGCCGACGATCCCGGCTGCGGTGTCCGCTGGCCAGAACCCGGTATCACGGCGATCGTAGGCGGTGTGGTCGTAGGATTGGCTGCGCATGCTGCGCTGTGTCATGTCCTGCGCCAGAACCGGGGTGGCGATCACGGACGAGAGAATGGCAGCGGCTGCCACGAGTTTCATCCTTGTCATTGGTTTCTCCTTCGTTGTGAGGAACGCCCAACTAATCGCCGGCACGGGCCATCGTTCCGAAATGAGTTCGCTGAATTTTCAAACGAATGTGAGTTCCGAACCAATGCCATTGAGGGAACCGCGATGCCCCGGGTGCGGCGTCAGCCGCGGGTCTTGCCGCGCTTGCGCTGGGCCACGGCCTTGGAGCGCCCCTTGCGGATCGAAGCGCTAGCCTTGGTGCGTGGCCGCTCGCGGACCTCCGGCTGGCTGGCTTCCGGCGGAATGCTGGCGAACGACTGCCGGAGATTGTCGAGCGCGCCAGTAAGGCTACCGACCTGATCGGTTAGCTTGCGGGTCTCGGCTTGTTGCGACGCGAGTAGCCGGGTCATCACCTGGAGCTGATCCTGCACCAACTGCAACTGGTCGATCGACTGCTGCTGGGTTTCCTCGAGGCCCTTGGTCTTCTCCACCAATTGCTCGGAGGCTTGGGCAACCCGGGCCTGGTTGACGCGGGCGGTGACGACGCGGTCCTTCTCCGGCGCCCCGGTATAGCTGCGCCAGACCGCGATCGTCGCAACGCCACCAATCAACAACACCAGCACGGCCGCCGTGATCGCAATCGGCTGCGTTCCGATCCGCCATGCGGTGCGGTGGTTCGGTTGCAGGATGGGGCTGACGGGTTGTCGTGGCGTGACATCGATCATTGGAGTGGAATTCCAATTGTGAACGATAGTTCCGAACGATGGCCGCGATCATATCGAGGGCAGGGCGAAAAACAACGGTTGCTGTGCCGAGCGTGGTGCTGCGGAGCGACTATCGTGCAATCAGGATGGGTCCGTATTGAATAAAATCCGTGCACCAAGCGATCACATAACCGAGCGCGAACAACCCAGCGATGACTCCGAGGAACAATCTGGTTTGGGTGTCCATGTGCATGTTCACGTCGATACTCCCGAAGGTTGTATCGTATACCCGCAAAAGATACCTATCTGCAAGCAAAGATGCTTGTCTTACATAAACACACGTGAAATAGGCGTCCGGGATAGCGAGAAGTCCGGCACTTCCTGCCGAATATCAATCGATGGGGTATCCGGTGTCATCCGCAACAGGGAACGACTGGCGGTGGATGCAAACAAAAAGTGGCAAACCGGCCGTGCGAGTTTGCCATAAACAGGAAAAATGTGAGAAATATCAACGCCATTTTGGGTTGATGGTGCTCCCTAGCGGAATCGAACCGCTCTCTCCACCGTGAAAGGGGCGTCTAAGTACTTCCTGACAGTCTATGACACTGCCTTAGAGTCTTGATTTACAATAGCTTTCTCGCATTTAATGTCTGAGCGTATCAGGCGGTTTCAAGGGGCACAAAGCAACGAAACCGACAACGAAAATTGCCGGAGAGCATCATGGCGCGTCGTCGAAGTTTGTTGTCCAGCCGGACTAGCCGTTTGGACTTGCCGGCCTCTGACGCCCCGGAATGGGAGATCATCGGGCCGGGGGTACGGCTCGGATATCGCCGAGGGCGCGGTACCACGGGGCGGGGCGGTTCCTGGTTGTCAGCAACCCGCTCGCCGAACGGTGCCCGAGTGCAAACCCGTCTCGGTCGCGCCGACGACCTAGCTTCGGCAGAAAATGTCCTGACGCACGAGCAGGCCAAAGAAGCGGCCAAGGCCTGGGCCAAGTCATTGAAAACCGGGGGGCCGGCCAGCCGGCAGCTGACCGTTGATGACATCCTCAATAAATACCTTGCCATGCGCGAAGGGGAAGGCGCGCGCAGTGACGTCCGCTCGTCGTTCAATGCCCACATCAGCCCGCCGCTCGGCAAGCTGCGCGTCGCGGATTTGACGACAGAGCGACTGCGAAACTGGCGCGACGCGCTGTCGAAACAGCCGAAACGCTTTCGGACCGGTAACAGCTCGAAGGAAAACCGCATCGTCGTCATCGATCCGGCTGACGAAGAGGGCATGCGTCGCCGGCGGGATTCGACGAACCGCGTCTTGACGGTCCTGAAGGCGGCCCTGAATTGGGCGTATCGCGAACGGCTTGTGACGGACGACACAGCTTGGCGATTGTTGAAGCCCTTCAAAGGTACCACAGCTGCCCGTGTGCGGTTCTTGGACACGGAAGAGCAGAACGCCCTGTTGCAAGCTGCCGCGGGCGCCCTGCGCCGCCTGGTGGCCGCTGCGCTCATGACCGGCGCACGGTTCGGCGAGCTTGCGCGCCTCCGGGTCAGTGATTTCGATCCGGCCAATGGTTCGATCTTTATTGCGAAGAGCAAAAGCGGCAAGCCGCGGCACGTCCCGTTGAATGATGGCGGCCTTGCCCTCTTTGCGTCGCTCGCGACCGGCCGTCCGTCGAGCGCGTTTCTTCTCACCAGAGAAAACGGCAAGGGCTGGAAGCCGCGCGAGTACAGCGATGAATACAAGGCGGCCGTCGCCGCGGCGGGGCTCGAGCACATCACCTTTCACGAACTGCGGCATTCCTACGCGAGCACGATGGTGCGGGCGGGAGCGGGTTTGATCATCGTCGCCGAAGCGCTCGGGCACAGCGACGTTCGCATGGTCACAAAGCACTACGCTCACCTCGCGCCGTCATTCGTTGCAGAGACGGTTCGACGCACCGCGCCCAACCTAATTTCGGCTTGGTGATCGATTTGCTGTTCGGCCCGCCCAAATGGTTGGCTGAAAAGCCGCGTTTACGAGGGCGTTAAAAATAAATTTTTGCCGTGAAGACCAACCGAGTTTCGTTTTGAAGAAACCATTAAGTTCAATGATCTGCCGGCTGAAAAATATGCCGCTTGTATGTCGTTTGTATGCCCAAACACTATGGAAATAGGCGTATGCGCGTTTGTAATTCATAATAACGCATGTCTCTCTCTTGTCGCCACTGACAATCGAGGACACAAAAATATGACCAAGCACTCGTTCCCAATTCCTAGCGGCGCGCTCACTGTGCCCGAAGCCGCTGACTATCTTCGAATTTCGGTCGCGACGGTTTGGCGGCTTCTCCGAAACAAGATGCTCGCCCGCGCTCGCATTGGTGGCCGCGTCGTGATCCGCCGCGTCGACCTGGACGCTTTTCTCGCTCGCGCGGTCGAGGCAGCGTGAGCACCGCTTTGCTTACATCGCGGGGAGGCATCCGACGTGATGAGCAAGACATGCCGTGGCGCATTTTGCATGGCCGTAGCGCGCAGTCACCGAGCGACGGGCCGATGCTGAGCGCCGTCCGAGCGGGCTTCGACCTCTCGACCAAGCACGCTAACGCCTTTGCGCCGGTTTTCGACTGCATCGGCCGGCGTCTCGACGCGGCCGTGTGTCAGCCTGATTTCGACAGCTTTTTCATCAATGACGCTCGGCAAATAATCGTGGCGATCAGCGACGCCAGTTGGACCGATGCCGCGGCGGTGACGGCTTACAGCGAGCATGACGTCGGCCCCATATCGACCGCTGCGGACCAGGCGCTCAAAGCTACAATACGTGACTGCAGGAGCATCGGATCCGACGTCAGCCCCGATGAGGTTATCAGCGTCGTATGGGCCAATTGGACCGGTCAGGCCCTCACAAGCATTCGAGGCAACGAGACGTCTTCTAAAACCTTGCCGGATTTGGCGGTAGGCACGCTCTTCTCGCGCTCGGCATCAGTGCGCGGCCAGCTCGACGCAATCGCGATGGCAGGTGGCACACCGGTGCTGGCGATCGCGCTCAATTCCATCGGGTCGACGAGCCAGCGTCCAAAATGCAGCGTTCGCGCCATTGTCACCACTTTTCCGACATGGGCATGCGCTTCCGGCGCCGTCGCTGGTCACGGCTAGAGAACGATCATGAACGCCCCTTTCGCTCGCTCCCCGTCGAGGTTCGATGAATTCTTCGCCATGGGCTTCGCTAGATTGGTCCCCGTGATACCCCACGATGCCCCGATCAGTGTGAAATCCTCGCTTTTCAGTCGTGTCGGCACCAGCCAGGACGGTCGCGGCAAGACGCCCGGTGTGCGCGGCAATGACGGGCTCTGGTACAGCTTCGACTGGACGAAGCATGAGGCCGACGCCCGAGATCTTACCCGATGGCAGGCCATGTCAGCAGGCGTCGGCGTCAAGATGGGCGCGGGCCTCTATTTCATCGATGCAGACACGATGGACAAGTTGCTCGCTGCGAACATCCACATGACGGTCGTCAAGCACTTCGGCGTTCTCTGCTGTCGGGTCGGCAACTTTCCGAAGGCCGGGTATCTGATCAGGCTCTCGGCGCCGCTCAATTACATGCGGATCGACTTCGGCCCCGCCAATGCTGCCGGAACGTTCGAGCGCGTCGAGATCCTCGGCGAGGGCAAGCAGGCGGTCTTTGCCGGCACGCATCCCAAGACCAAGCTGCCTTACACATGGGTCACGCCACTGGTCCCGTTCGACCAGGTGCCCGTCTTCTCGCCGGCCCAGGTCATCGCGTTCCTCGACGAGCTGCGCACCATCCTGCCTGCCGCCACGAAGGTCATCACGGAAGGCGGCGGCGCGGACGTCCCGCAGGCCAGCCTGAAGGGCGATCTAGACACGGTTCGCAAGGCCGTGAAGGCCACGCCGAACACATCCAAGACGTTCGGCACGCGCGAGGCGTACCGCGACTTCGGCTACGCGATCAAAGCGGCGCTGCCTGAGCAGGAGCCCGAGGCGTTCGAGCTATTTCAGGAATGGTGCGACAGGTGGCAGGACGGCACCAATGATCCAGCTATCGTCGCCGCTGACTGGCGCCGGATGCGCGGCCCGTACCGCCGCGGCGCGTCCTGGCTGTTCGAGCTGGCCGAACAAGAAAATCCCGAGGCGTTCAAGAACGTCGACAGGTTCTTTGATGTCATCCCCGACGAGGCCGAACCGTTGTTCGACACCGCGCCCGCAACGCCCGAGGCCAAAACGGACACCTATCCGATCCTGCGCATCGGTGACATCGTAAATCGGCCGCCGCCGATCTATCTCATCAAGCGCCACTTCCCCGAAATCAGCGTAGGCTTCCTGTACGCGGCGCCGGGTGCCGGCAAGACGTTCCTCGCGCTCGATGCTGCGCTTCACATTGCCTACGCGTTGCCGGCCTGGCACGGCGACGCCATCAAGGCCGAGGCAGGCACGGCCGTCGTCTATATTGCCGCGGAAGGCAGTTTCGGTTTCCGCAACCGGATCTTGGCATGGCTGCAAAAGCGAAACCAAACAGTGCACAGCGATCGCTTCGTGATGATCGAGCGGACGATCGATTTCATGGAAGCGGGGGACATCGACCGGCTTCTGCGCACCGTGTCGTCGGTCATTGGCGCACGACCGGTGCTGATCGTAGTCGACACGGTGTCGCAGGCCATCCCTGGCGCCGACGAGAACCTGCAGAAGGAGATGACGCTGTTCGTCAAAGCCTGCAACCGGGTCAAGGAGACGTTCCGTTGCGCTGTGCTCGGCATCCATCACGCCGGCAAGAACGGCGACATGCGGGGCTCGACGGTGCTGCGCGGCGCGGGCGACTTCGTATTCAGGCTCGACCGCAAGGAAGGCGCCAGCGTCGGCCGCCTGTGGTGCGAGAAGCAGAAGGACGGCCCTGACGGATGGTCCGAGCCGTATCGCTTCGATCACGTCAGCCTCGACGCTGGCGAAAGCTCTTGGGTGCCTGAGCGATGCGAGCAGTCGATCGGCCCCGACAAGGCGCTGACACCGGTGCTGGCTATCGAGGTGCTCGGGGCCATGGCGTCGGCCTGGTCCGCGGGTGAGCCGTGGGGACGGACCTATCGCTCGCGCGAGCTGATGGCTTCGCGGCGCATGGTGGAAGACTTCGATTTCAGCATGGAGAAGGCGGAACAGATGATCGGCTTCTGGATCGCGTCCGGCGACATTGTCGAAGCGACGCACTCGGCCAAGACGAAGCGCAAAGGCTTTCAGGTCGTGCGCCGGCTTGATGTGGCACCGGTGGAAGCCGGCACCAGCCTCTTCGATTGAAAAGGAAAGGCGTCATGATCACACACTCAGACCCCGTGATCGCACCCCGAAAAGGCGGTCCGAAAACCAATATTTTTCGGGCGGAGTGTCTCCGTTTCGTATGCTCGTTGTGTGGGCGGAGCAGCGGCGGAGCAGGGCGGAGCGGCGCCTGTAAACCATTGATATCATTGGGCGGAGCTAGAAGGCGGAGCAGCCGGCGGAGCAAGGGCGGAGCGGCGGAGCTACGCCTGCAAGTTCTTGATCCGATTCGGCTTTATGTGGCGGAGCCAGATAGGCGGAGCGGCGGAGCTAGACCCTATAAGAGAGGCGGCTTGCTCCGCTGCCTGCCCGCCGCGCCGCTCTCTTTTGAAGATAGCGAGATTTTGTCAGCATCCATTGTATGCCTCGGCGGAGGCCGTCGTCATGGCATACGTTTTGGCGATCGCCTGATGTATCGGCACGGCGTCAGCAGTGGACGAGCCGGATTACCTCATCGGCGCATATCGGCGAGGGTGCCATGAGGGCGACACGCTCACGCACCGCACGCTTGGACCGGTGGCGCAAGGGGGCCGACTTCCGACAGATCGCCAGCGCGTCGGCGCACGCCAATCTTGCGACCTTCGCCAAGGCGCCCCGCTGCGGTGCTGCGCGGAAGAGAGACGGCGAACCGTGCTGCAATCCTGCGATGAAGAACGGCCGCTGCGGCCTGCATGGCGGGAAGACGCCGAGCGGCAAGCAGTGGCACGTTGTGCAGTATCCGGATTGCTCGACGCCGCAGGGTGAAGCGAAGTTCAATCGCAAGCTTCGCATGCAGAAAAGATATGCCGAAAAGCGGGCTGCCCACCTCGCGGTCATGACGCCTGAGCAGCGAGCGCGACATGAGGCTTGGCATCGGACCCACAAACCGGGCGCAGGGGCCGCCAGGAGCACCGAACGCGCTCGGGCGCGTCATAACGCAGAGATCCGCCTTTTGCTCTCCGGCGAAGCTCCCTGCCGACCTCAGAGCCCGGAAATGATCCAACTGCTGGCCGAGCGTGCCGCCGTGACGGCTGAGCTTGAGCGGTTGAAAGCCGCAACGATCGAAGCCGATAGCGACAACAAGGGAATTTTCGCATGAACGATTTCGATGACGGCCTCGACGACGTCGCCGAGGATCAGCTGCGGGACGAGTTGTCGCATAAAATGCGGACGGCCGGCGCGGTGAAAGCCTACCGGACTGCAATCTCGATTTGTGATGATCCGAAGGCGACCGCTGCGGCGAAAGCGTCTGCGGTCAATTCACTTTTCAGAGCCGGCGGGTTCTTTGCTCCGCAGGACCCCGATGCCAGTGCTGTAAAGCAACTGTCCGAAATGACCGCCGACGAACTTCGCGCCGCGTCGCGCAAAGCCAAGGCGGATTTGGAAGCACTCGACAGGCGCGGCGCTGGCGACAGTCTTTTCGACTAAAGCGATCGTCTGAAACATACCCCTTGCTATGTTACACCTAGCATGTGTAACATAGCGACGTTCGTTGACCTGTTCCAAAAATCGGATTGAGCCATGAAAACCGCCATTGCCTACACCCGCGTGTCGACGGCACAGCAGGGCAAGTCAGGCTTGGGGCTTGAAGCTCAACAGTCGGCGCTCGCCCGCTTCGCCGAGGCCGAGGGCTATCACCTGATCGAGAAGTTCGAGGAAATTGAAACGGGAAACGGCGCTGATGCTCTCGATCGGAGGCCCCAGCTCGCCGCCGCGCTCAAAGCGGCCAGGCAGCACAAGGCGCCGATCATCGTTGCAAAGCTCGATCGGCTGAGCCGCGACGTGCACTTCATTAGCGGGCTGATGTCACACCGCACGCCGTTCATCGTCGCCGAGCTGGGCGCCGACGCCGATCCGTTCATGCTACACCTCTACGCCGCGCTTGCCGAGAAGGAGCGCAGCATGATCTCCCGCCGGACAAAAGACGCCCTGGCGGCGAAGAAGGCTCAGGGCGTCAAGCTGGGCGGCCTCAACGCTAAGGGCATCGAGAACCGCGACGCCGCGGCGGCTCGCGCCGTCGAGCTGCGCCCGATCTTCGAAGAGCTGGCGGGATTGTCGGCACGGAAGATCGCTGCAGCGCTGAACGAGCGGAAGATCGCTACGCCGAACGGCGGCCCTTGGCACGCGGTGACGGTCATCCGCGTGCAGAAGCGACTGCCGCAATAGGAAGACTAAAGGTCGGCAGCCTTGGAATGTCACCCGATAGGTGCCGACCTCCAACTTAGATTTTGTGCCGCTTACGGGCCGTCGCCGGATCAATATTGTGCTTTTTGATGATGTCGGTGCATTCGGAACGGCCGGCGTTACTGTGCATCACGGACGAGAGCCAAACCAATTCGAACTCATGAAGCCGGCGCACTTTAATTAATTTTGCACGCTCATCTCTCGGCAGATCGGGCTGGCTAAGAAGATCCACCACTGCGACGAGATCACTCTCCGCGCCACGTAGGTACGATGCTTCGAATAGAAGCCGATTCTCAAGCTCAGCCGGCGACGTGGCCGTCTTGCCATCGATATGCTCGTCGTCTTCGGAAATGGCCGGCGACCAGTCGCGATCGATATCGTATTTATTGATCGCTGCTTCGCAGAGCCGGCGTACATGCGCGCTTTCGGTATGTGTCTCGATTGTTGATATCTCGCCACCGAAGAAGGCAACGTCATCTAAGCGAGCAAGCCAGTATCTTTCACTATTCTTTTGATTTTGCGCGGCGCGGTGCGCCGCTTTGAGGTCAGCCAACACGCGAAAGAAACGCTTGGTCTCAGATGCTGTGTAATGCGTCTCTTCTTGTTTCGTAGTAGCTATCTGGTCGAGCATTTTACACCCCTTGTCGTTTTCTAATTTGGATATCGGCGCACATAGGGGTGCTGTATTGCAAGCGCTAAATCAGCATACAAAAACAAGGGTTGATTACAGGCACTTATACGCCAAAGCCTATAAAAAAAGATACAATGGGATACAGTAGTTCAGCGCAATCGAGCAAATCAGGAAGCGCTTCGGCTACTGACGGCTTTGGTTTAGACCTGCCCCTCAGATCATTTGACAGCCGGCGCCGCTTTCGAAACGACCAGGGGGAGACTGACATAGATGATATCTGCGGCCCTTGCCACCTGATCTCGGGGGTTTTGTGTGCAGTGGCCGAGCAGAAGCGATATCACCAAGTCGGGCGGCAGGCCGCTAAGATCCCTGTAGCGCGCGACGGACGTGACGGATGCCAGGTTGATGCCGGTAAAGTACCCTGCAGTCCAGGCGAAAACGTTCATCCGCTGTCGCGGTTCATAAGAGGTCACAAACTCGCTGCAGGTGGTCAAGCCGTAGCCCAGCGCGTTGTTCTGTGCCTGCGCCGGCAACGCGAAAAAACAGCAGCCCAGCCAGACTGAAATAAAATGAGCCCGTTGCCGTTCACGCATTTTGTCAAACTGGTCGGCGGTCAGCATGGGCCGCTCGCGTTGATCTCGACCACGCGCCAATCGTCCGCGGTACTGCCACCGCCGGACTGGACGGTGTCGACTTGCATCTTGCAGCCGCCCGCGGCCACGACACCCGGCGCGACTGCCACGGCGAGAGCGGGACCGTTCAGAGTGAAGGTTCGGCCGCGCGCGGTCGGATAGCTGGCAGAGGGCGCGGAGCCTACCGCGGCGGCAAGCGAGGCCAGCGATTGGCCTATGTACGGCTTGAGGCGGGCCTGCCGATCATCGGTGACGCACCCCGCAAGCAGGGAGGCGAGGGCGATCGATGTAACCCGCATTGTGGAACTCCCTGCGTGCAAAAGCGGCCTCTCAGTTGAAGGCCTATTGTGTATCAGCATACATGTCACGGCATAGTTGAGTGGTAGTATTTCGATAGGTTCGGATGCAATTTTCATTAGACCGAAAGGTCCCATTGCGCAGAGACCGCTGGCGGTGAAGACCGGTACCGGGGGCGCGGCGCTTCACGAAGAGACATCGACGGTTATCGTCGGACCTGCCCCCCGGGTACGGTTTAGACGCTTAGGCGCGGGCTGCGTCGGACGCCGATATAAAAATTTTCCGGCACCGAACTTCTGGCATGCCGGCCGGCGCAGTTATCTGCTGGCGTTCTCACGCCGGGCAGCTATAGTAAGTCCACCCGTAAGCGCGGCACTCGGGAAGCCGCACTTAGATAGCACGTTCGACCGTGATTGCTGCCGGTGGCAGCCTCGGAAGAGCAACAATCTGGCGCTGCGTTTAACACTTTTCGTGTTCGCCGTTAGCCAATGCGCGGGGCCCGCCATGCATTCACGCGAAGTCGATGGACGCGACGCAGAGACCGTATTGGTCGCGAAGGCCATTGCAGCATTCGAGCGGGCGGGCGTAGGGGACGACATCATCGTCAGCCTCGTGGAAGCGCTCAGCTGCATTGTTCGCATCGCCGACAGCGAGGAAGCTTTCTGCGTATCCCGGGCCGAGGCATCTCGCCTGGTCGAGATTATTTCTGACCTTGCTCCGCGTCTGGTCGAACAGGTCGGCACCAAAGTATCGAATGATCGCTATTTTCTAGGGATGGCCGGTGCATTCGGTATTGCATCGCTGTTCGGCCGTTCCCGGGCGGGGGCGGCCGCATCGGTCACGCCGGACCTGCTGCACGACCAGTTCGACCACGTCCTGTTGCTCATGGCCGAACTGCAGGCCATTCTCTGCATCTGCCGGATCGCAGGGCGCGGCGGACTGCTCCGCGATATCATGGCGGACCGCACGATTTCAAACATCACGAAGCATTAGGAGCGTCTCATGGACCCGATCACCCTCGCACTTCTCGGCGGCGCAGCGACCGGCGTTGGCTCATGGCTGAATGGCTCGGCGCAGGACAAGGTAAACGCTGCGCGCGATAAGGTCACGCAGGATGAGCGAGCGCGACAGCAGGCGTTGAGCGGCGAGGCCGACAAGATTAACGACGGCTCGATCGGCCGCTATGGGAATTTCGACACGCAACTGGCCGACAAGTCTTCGCAGCTGGCGAGTTTTTTCAAAACCCCGGTTACGACGCCGACCACGCCGAACACCGTCGCGGCATTGCCTCCGACGTCGGGTGGGATAGTCGATCGCGAAATCGCGGACAAGACGGGCATCGCCGACGCCTACGTGAACCATCAGGCCGACAGTCTCGGCAATCTGCGCTCTTTCGGCGATCTGTTCGGCGGCATCCAGCGCAGCCAGGCGCACGACGCGACGATGGTTGGTCAGCTAGGCGGCTTCAAGAGGGCCTCGTCAGGCGTCGAAGCGCTCGAACTCGACAACGCCAACCGCGCCGGTAACAGCCAAAAGATGTGGGCCGACATCACGACCGGGCTCGGCAAGGTCGGCCTCACGGCGGCATTGGCCGGGCATTATCAGCCTGACGCGATCATCAATGCGGACGGCTCCATCGATGGCGCGATCGGCCCGACCTCGGTGGGCGGAAAGCCGCTCGTCGGACAGGTCGATGGTGCGGTAGGGCCGACGTCGCTCGGCGGACGGGTATTAATGGGACAGTCGACGAAGCTGGGCAGCAACACGACGCCATTTCTGACCTACGGCCGTTAAATTGCCTTCATGGATGTTAAGAGGTTGGTGCTTGAGGGCGCTTGTCACGGGTGATACAGCTCAAAAGGTTTCGATCGCGCGCATCGAGCGGTACACGCGACATCAGCCGCTTGCACTCTGAAGCCGACCGGATCGAATAAGTGTAGCCATCAGCCCACCCTGGCGGCGGACCGTTCGCCCCGGAATAAAGCTGCGTGTCGCTGTATATCTGATCAACGGCCTGAGCGGTCGGGACCGAGCTAGGCACCATCAACGCCGCTACCAATCTTTGTTTCATCGCTTGTCCTCTGGTCTTCGATAAGCGCTCTTCGTGGACATCAACAATCCGACCATGCTTCGCTGAGCACTTCCGCTGCATAGGATAAGGCGAGCAAGCCGACGTTTAACGGGTGAGCTGTTGCGATGGCCCCGCCGCGAAAAGTTGTGGGGACCGAATAGCTAACGGACCGATCGATCACATCTGTCAACGCGACGTGTGGGTCTACGACGTCAAAATGGACGGTCAATTCAGTAGCATCATTGGGGCTGATCGGCGTGACGCCCACTTCACGAATTTGCTCGGGTTTCTGTTGCGTCACGTCCGCAATGCCGTGTTCGTCCGCATTCCTGGCGTGCAGAAGGTACTTGAGCAGCGGGTCAGTTTTCCGGAACGTTGCCACCCTGCCATACCACGCATCGCCGGGCCCTCCGGCCGCTGCGGCGATCCGGTGGAAGATGCGTTCGAAGTTGACCAAAAAGTATGCCCAATGCATCTCAATTTCATCGAGGTGTTTAGTAGCGCCAAGGTCGACCAGACATTGATCTGCTCGATCGAAAACGGTCTGGGCACGTTGCAGTAAAGCTCGGTCCATAGGATGAAGCTCCGAGGTACGATGGAGGCGACTGAGCCAAATGGCCTCGGTGCGATCTTATCTCACGGCCCGGCCTGGCGGCAACGCGGGAACGGCCGTCGCATCGGCGCGCGCGGCGGGGCGCCCGAGCGCAAGGTCGTGAGGCCACGCACGGCATGACGCCGGCAGAGTTCTCGGGCAGGTCGCAGCAGCAACCGACACGCGGACGGCCGCCGCCGCCATTCTGCCGCCCAAGCCGCTCACCGGTGGCGAGGGCGAGCTTGTGGATGCGATCATGCGTATCGACAACCGCGACATCGGTGCCGGCTCGGGGCTGGTGCGCCAGGGGCTCGCTGATCGGTACGACGCCACGGCGGGCCGGCTTGTTGGCGGGGAAAATCAGTACGGCGGTGCGCGCTTCGCGAAAGACATCGCCGGCACGCCACAGAGCGAGGCGAATTTGAACGCTGTCACGGACGCGCTGCGTGTCGGGCCGTGGCAGCCGGGCGGCCCGCCGCCTTCGGACTTGCAGAACCTTGTCGACGTGCTGCGTGCGACCGGGATGCGCAAGCCGCAGGGGAGTGCGACCGAATTCAACCGCCAGATCACGCACGACCTGTCGGTGGCACCGATCAGCGCGGAAGCCGCGATGGCTGCAAAATCAGCCGGGCTGTCGATTCCGACCGGCATCCGCGATCGGGCGAAGCGCGCGTGGCTTGGCCGCGGGACGACGGCCCTGTCCGATATGTTCCTCGCTCCGGACAGCGTTCAGCAAATCCGCGATATTTCGGCACGGGCTGCACAGACACCGATGACAGATGCGATGCTTCGACAGATCATTCAGATGTCGAATGAGACGAGGGCCGACTGATAGTCGAAAACGATGGTTGCGAATCGGCCGCCCGTGCCGGCTCATACCACTGGACCTGAGGCGTTGGGGTCGGAAAGTTGGCGGGATGATAGCGTTTGAAACCACCGATGTCACTCGCATGAACGAAACAGACGTGCGCGAGACAATAGTGCGGCCGCTTTTAAACGCTCTCGGATATAGGCACGGCTCACAGGCAAATATTCGAACGGAGTGCCCGCTTCGGTATGATCGCGTTTTTCTAGGGCGTAAGAACGCGGAGAAGGATCCGGTTTTGAGAGGGCGGGCGGATTACATATGCGAAGCGACCCCCTACGGCCGCTGGGTAGTTGAGGTCAAGGCGCCCTCCGTGGACCTTACCGAAGACGATGTGCATCAAGCTCACACTTACGCTGCGCATCCGGAAGTAGGCGCTCGATACTACATGGTGACCAACGGTCGCCAATTTGTGCTGCACCAAACGGGGGCGCCGCACGCTCCTCTTCTGTCATGGGCCATCGAAGAAACTGACGATCGCTTCTACGCGCTCGAAAATATACTTAGCCCACATGCTATGCAGCGGGCTGCGGCCGTCAGGATCGACTTGGGAAGGTCGCTGGGTCTTCAGCTTGGCTCGTCAGCTCGAATTGTGGGCGGCTCAATTGTTTACGACGGCCACGAAACCGGATTGCCTCAAACCTCTGCGGCCTTTGCCAAGCTCAAGGGCATGAGATCTGCTGTACGAGGGCAGACAATAATGCGCTCGGCCGACTTGATTGAACTGCGGGTGGAGCTGGAGCCTGCGTTCGGCGCGTTCGACGAATTGAATCGATCGCTCGGCTTCATCCCGATGATTTTCCGATCGACTGACGCTGTTCTGTCCACCGACAGCGAGAAGCCATCCATTTTCACAGGCATCCTCAACATTACAATCCCACAAGGTACTCGGCTCCCCGAAACACCGGTGACGCCCGGCGGGGTTGTGCCGGTTGATTGCCAAGTGAATTATTTCAACAAGGCGGTGGGCTATTTAGTTGGAGATCGCATCCGAGGGATTTTTGAGATTGAACAAGAATTTGTCTTCAAAGCGGGCGGCGTATCCCCACTGTCAGTGAGGGCATTCGGCCAGTTTGACTTGCAAATTATTTGAAGATCCGCAGGCAGCTAATGCCATTTCATGCCTCGGCGTCATCAGGTGGTTCAAGCTCCTGCTTGAGCAATTGCCGACGAACAAGCAGAGCGCCGACGAGATCGTGCATATGGCGTGGTTCAACCCGGACGTCGCTGCATATCTGCTGGAACGACCGGTCAAGAATGCCAACGTGCCGGCCTACAACATCAACCTGCGCCGGCTGCTGGCGGCGGACAATGCGGTGCGGGAGAGCGCTGATTAGGCCCTAGGACAGCAGCCCGGCCTTAGGGTAGCGTTTCACCATCGTCCTTCATTGCGCCGGCTCACCGAAGACTCCTTTGTGGCCAAATGCTCGCAGGATCGACTCCGTCGTCGCCGTACCGCTCAAGATAGCTTCGAGTTCAGTAAAATAGGCCGAGAAACGATCAATGGCATCGCGAGTTCGATCGGGATAATCGACGAAGTGAATTCGCAATGCCTTTTCTAAGTGGCCCCATCTCCCGCACAAAGCCATTACCAGGTCCTTTTCTCTGGCAGCGAGTCGGATGGCGCCCCCGTCTGGCTCGTGCGTCAATCGGAGCAGTAAATTCATGAGCTCTTTTCCGAACAAATCATCGGGTGTCGACAATATGCGCAACTGTTGCCGACCCAAGACAACGAGCTCTTGTAGTATTTTTTCCGATTCCAACTTTTCCTTCTCCCTCCTCGGGGGGTCGAGAAGGAGTTTGGCTAAACGTGGTTTGATCAAGGCCTCAAGCTTAGGCCAGAACGATTCAAAAACTGTTTCGAGCTGCTTGTCCGGCCTCGCTTCGGCTCCTGCCGCCTGATTGACCGTTCTCATTAGCCTGAGCATTTCGTCTTTGTTAAAAAGTGTCGCCTGAAACAAAGCGAGAGGCTGGTCGATATCCGTTTGTTTTAGACTAAAAAGTATTGGCGCAACTCGTCCCTCCGCGACCGACTTGGCGATCGCGCCGGCCTCGAAGTGGAGCCAAGTAGAACTGGTATTTTCGGGCGTCATGATTAGAATGCCGAAGCTACTTGTTTCCAGCTCGTGACGAATGGATGACGACCAATGCGTTCCTTTTTCGATGTCCTCCGATGACATGTAAGGCTCAATTGTCTGATTGATCAACGGTAACCACTCGCGAAAATCGCCGGCGATTTCCTTACTGATCGGGCCAGACCAACTAATAAACAGCTTCATGCGTCTCTACCACTCGAGGTTAAAACAGTCGTGCAAGCCGAGCACTTCCGGCACGCGATGGCGCAACTACGCGCGGTTCTGCGATGCACTGAGGTCGAACGGCGTCGACGTCGGGTTAATCCCGTTCAGCGAGAGTTAGCCGTTCCCTTCGTGTGCGGACCGACGAATTGCCCGACGACGCGGCATCCTTGGCGTTAACGCAGCTACCGACACCGATTCTAGAACCCGCTTCTCTCTACTGCCTAGAGCGATGGCTCAAACGCTCTCATAAGCGCGTGAGAATACGATGCTTGCTCTTTTCACAACCATGAGAAGTGTCAGAAAGAAGTGGGCATATATTGCAAATCCCGCTGCCGAGACCCATGCACCTTTCCAGTCCATAACGTAGGCGGCCAGAAAAATTGTCACGAAGCATACAGACAGCAGGATGAGGTATGAGACGTTATCGTTGAGATCTTTCATGAGCTCAAATCGGGTCATATTGACCTCGTCGAATTGCTTTCGCTTTCTTCTATCTTCGGGTGCTGAGATCGGTCTGAGTGACACATTGTACAGCGCGACCTGAACGCTCAGTAAAAGAGCCGCAAAAACCGAAAATGCCGTGATCGATTGACCGAACGCGTCTTTGCTTATCGCACCGCCGAAATAGCCGAACAGTGCCCCGGTCACCAGTGGCGCACCAAAAAAAACTGCAACATCGGACCATAGAAATGTTCCGCCGTCGTCGCGGAGCGAATTCAGATGCGACATGACTATGCTGGTTATGTTGATCTTCTGCATACCTAGCCCATTCCAGCGTAAAACTCGTCCATCAAACCATCGACCTCAGCGCAAATGCTTTCGAATGTAGGATGGCCAGAGGGAGCTCTGTTCACATCGTCCGACACATCGATAAGTCCAGCGTCGTAACCGGATCCATAGACACCGACGGTGCGGCGTTTGCTCCCAATCTTGACGTCAGCTTTGACGCCCTCGAATTGTTGTCCCTCAAACGTCACAAATCCCTTCTGATCATCGAAGCGAGTTCGCAGCTCTTTGTAAGTCGAAATAGACGACCCGCGCCGCCTAGCCCTCAAAGTTACTTCATATTCGACTTCATCGATAGGACGCCCGAGCAAATACTTGTCGGCCTTATCTTTCAAAGCCCTCGGCTTTAAAAATGTCACCGTTTTTACAGGTGCCATATCTAGCATGGACGCTGCCGGTGCGACCGCGGCGAATGTCAACGTGTACTCCGGGTACTGCTTTTCAAAATCAGCCGTCATTGCAGTGCGAACGAACGTGACGCACGATCGACCTTGGAACGACTGAAAAGCCATCAAGGCGTACTTAGTTTCGTCTGGCGCCCAGATCTGAAAATATAGCGGTATCTCTTCCAGATCGGTCGCTTTCCTGTTGTACTTCTCCTTGCGTGTTTTTACGTCTTTGAACTTGCTTTCGAAGCCGTGCGTTCCATAATTGATGTAGCCGTGAAGCACACGATCACCATTCGACTCGTGTGTCTCGAAGAACCAAGTCCGAGATTCGGAAGTCTCGACCGTCGGGGTTGCCTTTGCGGTCACAAAAGACTCAGCAAATTCGAGCAGGTCACACGGCGTTGCGCCGACTCCAACTACCATGAATGTTTTGTCGGCCTTACGTCTGACACCGACGCGGTAAAATCGCAGCCCGATCGCGAACGACATTCTCATCCCCCTAAGTCCCGAACAGACGGAAGTCAAAAAGTCGATTCGTGTCAATCAGCGGGTGTGTTGCAGTCGAATTTAGCTTTGCGCGGGAAATTGATACCTCGGCTCATGTGCGCGCTGGTGGGCATCCGTTCACCAAAGAAATGCGCGCTTCGTGGTTGCGTCGATCAGCGCCTTCGACGACGACGGCATGCCCACCGGGCCAAGGCGAGTTCGCGGCCCCCGTCGGCATTGCGGACGATCGGCGCGGGGTAGTCGGGAAAGATGCCGGGCATAGACGGCAAGTTGCCGGCGCTGTCCTTGATGACCTTGAACAGATCGCGGATTGCGGCCTGGCCCTTCGTCATCGAGTAGAGATTGCACATCGGACCGCCCCTCAGTTATCGCGCGCTTTCGGAGCACCGATCTGGCCGCCCACCTGCGCGCTTGCACGCCCGGTAGGCCCACGGCACCACCCACTGGCCACCCCACATGCCGTCGCCTGTTCGCTCGGCTTCCTTCTGGGCGACAGCGTACTTGCCTTTCGAATATTGGGGGTAGTCCAGAGCGAGGCCGCCGCGCACCAGCCATGCCGCTATGTCGTCGCCGGCGACGGTGCAGGTCGCAACCGATCGGCCGTAGCGGTCGGTGTCCCGTTGCATGCACGACAGCGTCCTGGAGCTGATGAAGTCGGATAGCGCCAGCGCCGCCTTCTGGCCGCAGCGGTACAGCTTGCCGTCGTCGTCGCGACAGGTCTGGTCGCTTTCCGGCGCGTCGACGCCGAACAGCCGGATGCGGGTGCCGCGAATTTCCAGCGTGTCGCCGTCGATAACGGACGCTTGGCCGGCGATGGTCTCTTGGGCGGTGGCCATTTGAGGGGAGGAGGCGAGAAGGAGGAGCAAGACAAACGCGGTTTTCATGTTGCAATCATAGCATCATTCCGGCGGCGCGTCGGCGTCCTTCGCCTCAGCCTCGGCAAGCTGACGCTCGATGTCGGCGGTAAGATTCCTGAGACGGTCTTGCGTGGTCGGATCGGCCGCGCCGTTTGCGAGCCGGCGAGACTGTTCCAGCCGGCGGTAGAGTTCTTCGCGATGCGTGCTTTGGACCATGTATGTCCGCTCCCTCACGAACCTACGAAACGGACCCAAAAAAGTTCAATCTCGCGCCGTCGAATCCTTGACTGGAAGAACGGCAATCTTTCGATCTAGGTGCCAGACCTCGACAGCATGCTTTTCGACCAGCTTCTCGGCGATCTTCAAGGCCTGCTCGTCGTTTTCTGCCACGATGGTTTCGGATGACTTGAAGTGCCCGTCAATGCCAACGATGAAGGCGCGGTAGTCGGTCATGGTTTCTCGCTTGCGGCCGAGCCGCTGGCTATCTGGAATATGGAGCGAGTTCGCTCTTGGCTCGCGGCGGAAGTGCCAATTTTCGACGAGTCTCGCGAATCGTGGGGAACGACAGTCCAAGGTTGCGGGCTCTGATGCGCACGGCTGACATCGAGCGATTGAGCGAGCCGGCGGCCTTGACGATCGAGACGCCTTGGGCGGCAAGCTGCATGAGTTGCTCGTTTGGCTCCGCGCCCCATGGCGAAATTATCGGCGGCCTCGCCATCAGCTTCCCCTGAATCAAATCGAGCTCTTCGGCAGCGCACTTCTAGTTTAGTCTGTCGAAGCCTGTACGCAAGCGACCATCATGGGTCGGAAGAGAGCCTTTGAAGCGACGTCACGGGTGTTCGTAGGACGGCCAGCAGCCGTCGTCCTCGCGGACGCCGGTCCGTTGCTGGCAGCCGTTGTCCAGGAGCTTCATGCCGACGTCCTTCCAGATCGCGTGAGGTCCATAGAGCCGAACCGCGTCGGCGGCCTGGATCTCCACGATGCGGTCGCACCGCCGGCAGGAGACCCGCAGGATGTGGCGCGGGATCTCGGACAGGCGCCGTTGCTGGATCGGAACGCCCGCTCGCTGGTGAGCCTGTGGGCTGCGAAGCACCGCATCCGAGTATTCCTCGGGCATCGCGTCGGCGGGCCCGAGGTCGGGACTCGGAGCCGCCGTCGCCCCGCGGCGCGCTGCCTCGGCGGGCCAGCTTTTCCATCTGTTTCGGCGTCGGCATGCGCCAGCTCGCAGGTCTATCGCTCATGCCCTAAACTAGAACGTAACGAGAACATAAGTCGAGTCCATTTCGGCGGCGTCCAGTTGGAACTCAGGCGTGGCTTCTGAATTATCGGCGCCGAAATGCTCACAACTCGGAGAGAGGTATGGCAAAGCTCCCGACAAAAAATTCCTGGACGCCTCAGGAAATCGAGAAGCTTGAGCACTTCATCGCATCCGGTGCACGGCCGCCCGCGCGGCCGACGCGCTCAACCGCAAGATCCTTGCGGTGCAGGTCCACGCCCGCCGGCTGGGAAAACCGCTCCAACCATGCGAGCGACAAAGCGGAAGCTGGAGGCGACCGTTCTCGCCGCCGCGGCTCTGAAGCCTGCCTGACGGAGCGGCTTGGCTGCGGCGCAACGCCCGGCGCGGCGATCATGCGACGAGGTCATATTTGCCTGCAGCTTGCCGCGCAGCAACTGCACGGCGTCCCGGAAACAGGTCTGGGACGCATCGGAAAAACCGATCAGCGCCCGCCAGCCGTCATCGACACCATCACGCTCATGCGGCCAATCGAGCGGGCGGCGTGGGCACGGATGATTTCCTCGAGCTCCGCCCTAGTTTTCGTAAGCTTCGTCATGCGCGATCGATGGTGGCCAAGTCAGATGCTGTCTAGAAGTATTCTAAGTTGCTTGTTATGTTTTATCCCGTGGCGATATCGGTCCGTCCTTGCGATGCGTCATGCAACGACGCCCGCCGCGCCTCCCGCCGCTGAAGACGAAGCGCCGACATGCAAAGATTGAGCGAGGACATCGGCGGGACCAGAGGCGGCAGCCTTTTGGCGAGCGCCGCCCGTTACTCCCCCCAAACTGTCACGTTTTAACCGAGAAAAGTAACTCAGAGCCCCGTGTCATTTGGGTGTCCAAACCGCCCCTGCGAAATCGGATTAAAGCGCTACATTTCCGAAAGCCAACGTTACAGCTTCCAATCGATCGACTATTCGTCCGCAATCTTTGTCCATGCACCACTCGGGGCTTGCATGTCGCGGTGAAACGAATTTGTATCCCAATCTAGGCATCTCCGAATGTCCCCGCTCTTATTGAACGTGCAGGCTTCTCGCCGGACGATCTTGTCGTTCATGTCCCGAACGACCTTTAGCGCAACGTCCAATCCATCTGAATTTTTGTATATAACTGCGTTGTAGCAACTCTTGAATTCAGGCTGGCAAGCTCGAAGAGTTTGTGGCTTTCCATTATTCTGTTCGGCTGATCTGGTAGCCGCCAGATCAACCATGCGTTCCCAGGTCGGTGGAGCAGCGGCCTTTGCTGCCGACGGCAGCTGCATCGGGGCTCCCGGCTGGAGTTGAGACGCAGGGCCCGCGGTCGCCGATGACGCCGCCAGCTGCGCCGGCTTCCCGACCATGGTGGTCCCCATAGACTGCAGGTCGGTCGGGCTGAGCCAAACCATCTCGCTCGGTGGGGTGACCACCATCCGCCCGATGATCGCCGGCGGGACGCCAAGTTCCTTGGCGACGCGAGCCATAGACACTGTCGCCGCGCCGGATTGGACCGTCTCCTCGCCAGACTTGTCCGAAGCGCCGTGCACTCCAATCCTAGCCGTATAGTTTGCGTACTTCGCCTCACCAGCCGCGAAGACGAGAAAGCACGCCGATGCGCACGTCGCATTTTGACCGACGTTGGTGATGATCTTTCCGAACCGGACCGCCTCGGCGAGGCGAACTCCCTCTACCAGGTTGCCGCCGATCGAATTCAAGCGGATGCTGGTAACGAGCTTTCCACTGTCATTGGCCACTTTGACTGCAGCGTTGAAAGCTTCAGTGTCGCCGGCAGCTATCTCGCCAAAGATCGAAACAACGATCCGGCCGTCTTTGAGGGCGGATGACTTCACTTCCGCCGCGACTGCGTTGGTCGCAGCGCAGATCACGAATGCCGCGAGCGAAACTTTCCTCGAGAACATGAAATTGCTCCCTATCGATCAAAGAGTCATGCGCCCGCTGGTCCCTGGGCGACGTCCACGACGTGCCGATCAGACCCGACGGTGATGATGATTGTGTAGGACTTCTGGCCCCCGGCTTGGTCCGTTGGCGGCGCAAGGTGCAGCTGTCCGCCGTACCACTCCCCAGGCATCAACGTATTGTCCTTGATGACAGCCTGTTCGAGCTGCGCCATGTTGCGCTGCCCTTGTTCGATCGTTGACGCAAACATGGCCTCGTTTTGTGCCGCGGCATTGCCCTGAGCGATCGCCGCCGCCGTCGGGCTGTAGAATGTGCCTGTCCGGCCGTTCGGCGTCGTGTACGAACCATAACCTGCCCGTGAGGCGCTATAAGCATTGGCTGCGCCGGCAACGCCGGTGAGAATCGCCATGGCAACCTGCCGGTTCTTCTCTTCCTGCTGCAGCATCTCGAAAGTAACGACCTGCATTTGAAAGTCCGAGGCACCGACACGCTGGTTGGCTTCAACCTGTGCAACGCGGAAATCAATTGGGCCGCGGCTCAAGTTGTTGATGCCGACGACGAAAACGGGGCGGCCATTTGCCTGGAGCTGGCGGGCCGCCGGGCGAACGAGCACGACGGAATTCTTCTGGCGAGAAACGAGGGCCGGCTGACCGTCGCGCATCATTGCTTGCTGATTTGGATTGGAGCTCTTGAACTGAACCGTTTCAGTATTGGTGGCACAACCTGTCAGCGCGGCGCTGAGCGCCACTGCCATCAAAACACGCATATTGAAAAATTCCCCAAGAAAGCGCCATCCAAGCGCAACCTTGGGGCGAGAGCAAGGGGATGCGCCTCAATGCCCTAAGCAATTGTGAGATGAAAGTGTACGCATCGACTTGTCCGCGAGGGACTGCTCGGTCGGTTCGCGGTGAAGCGTTTGAGCAGGAACAACGGGCAGCAAGTAAAACTTTCATTGCAACGAAAAAAGCAACGAAAACGAGGCCGGACAGGGGAATGAGCGCTAAACCATTGAAATGGTTGGTGCTCCCTAGCGGAATCGAACCGCTCTCTCCACCGTGAAAGGGTGGCGTCCTAACCGATAGACGAAGGGAGCAAAAGGTGACCGTCAAGTAATCCGAAGAGAATCACCAAGGCCGCCATTTCGCGAAGTTATCACGAACATTACCGCGACATCAAAGCCTTGAAGGCCGCGGGCTGCGCCGAACCGGGTGGAGTGATTAGCGGCAGCGGCCGAACGTATAGTGGCGTTTGTCGGAGGGAGCAAGCGCTCTGCCACGATGATTTCACAGCATTTTTGAGGAGCCCGAATGGCGGTCTTTTTTCCGCTGCATCGCGGTAATTCTGCTAGAAACGGGTCGGAATTTCTGGCCGTGGAGTGATGCGATGGCGGTGACGAAGAAGCGAGACGTCCGGCGCTCGGTGCAGCAGGCCGGCTGGATCACGCTGGAAGGCGGATTCGCCGCCCGGCCGTGCACCGTACTGGACCTCTCGGCCACCGGCGCCAAGATCGTGATCGACGACCCGACCTCGGTAACAACCGCCAAGGTGCGGCTTGCCTTTACCCGCGACGCGCGGACCGGGCGCAATTGCGAAGTGGTGTGGCGCCGCGGTAAGACGCTCGGCGTTCGCTTCTCCGGCTAGGCCGATGCGCCCCGACATCTTGATTCCCGTGCTGATGGGCTGCGCGTTGCTGTGGTGGATCGGCCGCGGCATCGGCTGGGCCTTGAAGCTGATGATCGCCGCGGTCACGCTGGCGCTGATTGCCGCCGTGCTGCTGGTCGAACGCGGGCTGCCTTAGCCTCACGACATCGGCGGCGCGACGAATTCCTGGAAGGCCGGGCGAATCGAAATCAGCGCGAACCATTGTTCGAGATGGGGCAATGCCGGGCGCGTGACGCCCTCGACGCCGAACCATCGCCGCGCATAGGCGCCGATCGCGATGTCGGCGAGGCTGAAGCCTTCGCCTTCGATGTATTCGCGGGTGGCCAGTTGGTGATCGATGATTCGCCACTGCACGGCCGCGGTGTCGGCGGCCTGCTGCATCGCCGCCATATCGCGCTCTGCGACCGGCGTGCGCACCAGCCCCCAGAACAGCGGCCGTTCGACCGGCTGCAGCGTTGACAGCGTCCAGTCCAGCCAGCGCTCGATGCCGGCGCGGATTTTCGGCTTGGCGGGATACAAGGTGGTCGCGCCGTGGCTCAGCGCTATATAGCGCAGGATGGCGTTGGATTCCCACAGCACAAAGTCGCCATCGACCAGCGTCGGCACGCGGCCGTTCGGATTCATCGCGAGATAATCGGCTTCGGTATTGCGGCCGAATTGCATGCCGGCGTCGATGCGCTGGAATGGCACGCCGAGTTCGCGGCAGCACCACAGCACTTTCTGCACATTGACAGAATTGGCGCGGCCCCAGATCTGCAGCGATGTCGATTTCGATGTCGGGTTCGGCATGATGGGCCTCGTGATAGCGTTTGGTGGAGACCGGAGTGGCATCCCCGGCGGCGGCTTCGCAACCTACCGCACGCCGGCGCAAAAAAATCAGGCCCCGCGCGAGCGGAGCCTGATTTCTGATTCGTCCGACTTAGTTCAGCGGCCGAAGAACAACCACAACAGAATGATCACCGGAATCGGCACACCGATCAGCCAGAGCAAAAGTCCGCGTCCCATTGTCGTCGCCTCCATGATTGAGTTCTCATCATAAACGCATTACGGACGATCGGGTTCCACCGTCGGAGCCCGCGTTTTCTACCAGTGGCCGGTGTTGACCATCGACAGCCAGGGCTCCTGCGGCGGAAGCGCGTTGCCCTTCTGCAGCAACTCGATCGAATGCAGGTCGGGCGATCGGATAAAGGCCATCATGCCGTCGCGCGGCGGGCGGTTGATGGTGATGCCGAGCTTCATCAGCCGTTCGCAGGTCGCATAGATGTCGTTTACTTCGTAAGCGAGATGGCCGAAGTAACGATCCTCGCCGTATTTTTCTTCGTCCCAGTTATAGGTCAGCTCCACCAGCGGCGCGCCGCGGCCCTCGACCTTGTCGAGCAGCGCCTGGTCGTCGGTGGCGCACAGAAACAGCAGCGTGAACCGCGCCTTCTCGTTGTCGACGCGGCGGACTTCCTTGAGGCCGAGCGCCTCGGAATAGAATTTCAGCGCGGCGTCGAGGTTCCGGACGCGAAGCATGGTGTGAAGGTAGCGCATGTCGGTCTCCAGGCAGTGGGGGGTAGGGCGCTGGTTAGCAGATACGGGCGAGGAGGGGCAGTGGGCGCAGCTTGCGCCACGCCGGGAGCATCTGGACAGGCCTGCGACGGCGCGATGCTCAGGTTATGGTCGTCGGTCGTCGATGTGAAATATCGAGCAGCGCGCCGGGAAACCGGACGGCATTGCCGTCCTTGTCCAGCGTACATTTGCCGTGCGCATGGACCCAGTGCGTTTCGCCCTTGGTGACGATTCGGTATTCCCTTGAAAACAGCTGGCCCCGCTTGGCCTTCTCGATGTCGACGATGACGGTGTCGAGGTCGTTGGGGTGGATGGCGTTCAGCCAGACGTTCAGCGGTTGGCCGCGTGCGGCGTCTTCGGCATCGACCCCGAACATAAGGGCGAAGCTGCTGTCGCTGTAGATCTGGTCGTTGACGACGTCCCAGTCCCACACGCCAACGAAAAAATCCTCGATGCGTGAATCTGTCCCGCAATGGCGGAGATCGGTTTCTGCGGCCTTCAGCGCCGCCATTCGGAGGATCTGGGCCAGATCGTCATCGTTCGCTCCCGTCGCGATTTCGGCAAGCTCTCGACATGTTTTTGACAGTGGTCGCCCTACAATCATCACGACCTCCGGAACCAATCTTCGGCATCAGCGTAAAATAGGCGTAAAATGTGTGCGGTAACAAGCCGTACCGAGCTTGAAATTGAAATGCCAACGTTATCGAGGTTTGTTGTGTGGAGGTTTGGAAGAGCGTCTGACGAAGAGGCGCTGCAGATGGTGTTGGCATACTTGCGAATCAACGACCCGAAGCGTCGCCGCGAATTGCTCGATCTGGCAGAAAAGTATGCCAGCGAGACCGCCCCGGTGGTCCAGGACAATCACGATCACGATAAAAAATAGGCTTTGTCTTGGGCGCAGTGCTCGCACCAGCGGGACAGGCCTGGCGATCTGAGGGGGGGGGGGCGGGAGGACGCTGCCTGTCAGATAAAGAACGGCCAGATCGTCAGTATCACCATCGCGCCGATGCCGAGTTGAATGAAGACCTGGATGTTGCGATCGCGGCGGGGCGAATCCGCGAGCGATTTGCCGGTCATGAATTCGTACAGCAGGTGGCGGTTGGACATCGATAGGCTCCGTTTCAAGCCACATAGAATCGGCGCCGCGATTAGCCGTCAACTGAAACCGGCTGTGAACACCGGGGAAGGATTCGGACAGGGGTTTTGAACCTGCCGCGCCGTCCGCCGCACTCATTCACAACGGCTGCCCGCAACTTTGTGCGGCGGGGCAGAAAGCTCGCGACAGGCGGCGGCTGGTCGCGCCCGTGGCGTTGAAGTTAACGAGTGAAAATGGCTTCGTTCAAATTCGCTGCGCCAAGTAACGTATAAAACTTAGGTTAAAACCGGAGTTTGATTGCCGTCCCCCGCACAACCTGTATGTGTCGTTATGGCGAGGTGCATCATGTCCAGTTCGTTTCATAATGCCGACAAGCAGACCCACCGGCGCGTCATGATCGTAGGCGGACTGTTTTGCGCAGCCTTCGTGCTCATCAGCTTCTTTGCCCGCGAGCAGCCGGATAATACCTACGCGCTGCAAAAGGCCGACCGGATGGTGCGTACTGCGGGATCGCCGCCGCCCGTCAAATAAGCTGGCGCTAAACGTTCGGGTAATTCCGCGGCAGGATATGCACGGACTTGATGGGCAGCTTGATGATGCTCTCGACGGCGATCGCGACCTGCCAGGGATATTGCACGTCGATCGCAGCAGCGGCGTCTTCGGTTGGTACGGAGACATGGGCGATGTCTTCGAAGATCACGCCACACTCGAACCCGAGAAACAGGGCGTCATAGATTTCGGCGCCCAACAGCATGTTGAGCCTTGCCTGGATCGCCAGCTGCTGGTCGCGGGTCGGGAGCATTTTGGCTCGACAATACATGGCCTAAAAAAACGTGGCCTGAACACAGCTACGCACAGGGAAGGCCCGCGTTTCGCGTGGCGGCATTTGCCGAACGGCTGCAAAGAAATTTATTCAAATATCAATACTAAATGTCATTATCGGTAACGACAAAATCCTGTGATTTCAATCGGTAAGCGACACGCTGGGTCAACCGACGCGCGTTTGTCTACATTCCAAGGCAACCGGCTGCCGCTTCAGTTTCGGCTTGCCACCAGCCGCAGCCGTGGTTTGAGCGTGTCGTCGAGTTGTTCCGCCAGTCGGAGAACGCGGGGATCCCTGGAGCTCGCGGCGCAGAGCGCATACTGACGTACCGAGCGCGTCAGCGCCTCGCGTTCCTCGCGGGTTCGCGTCACGCTTGGATGCGAAAGCCGCATCACCATCTGACCGAGCTGCACCAGTAATTCGTCGATGATGCCGTCGATTTTCTCGATGTGTTGGATCATGCCCGTACTCCACGCTACGTGCTGCGTCGCTTCACGACGCGGACGCAGGATGCGTCGGCAGGGCAATCGCGGCGGAAGCGGCGCGTTCCGCGTGGGTGCGGCCCATGGCTAACGTTGCGTAAACGCGGCGTAATCAGCCGTTTACAGCGCGGCACTGGAACCCGATCCTAAAATTTGGACGCCCCCTGAAACCATCAAAAATAGCGCGCGTTATCTGCGTGAGGATTGACGAGAGGAGATCGCGATGATCCTGAAGAAAACAGCATTGATTGTGGCGACGGTGGCCACGCTTGGCGCGACCGCTGTGACGGCGCCCGCGGAAGCCCGCGGTCGCGGGTGGGGCGGTCCCGGCATTGGCTTCGGCCTCGCGGCCGGCGCGCTCGCTGCCGGCGCCTATGGGGCTTACGGTCCCTATGGCTATTACCGGCCGTATTACGCACCACGCCGCTACTACCGTCCGGCCTATTACGGCTACGATTATGGCCCCGGTCCCTATGCCTACTACGGCGGGCCGCGTTATTATCGGCCGTCCAGATATTGGTAAGGCCGGAAACCGAAAGGCCCGCAGCGTTCGCTGCGGGCCTTTTTCTTCGGAAAGTAATCGCGGGTTGAGCACCGTCGTGCGGATGCTCAGTCGGAAGATCGCGGGCTGACGAATTCGTTCCAGTCGGTGGCGCGGACCTTCTCGATGGTCTCGTCGTAATAGTCTTCGCGTTCGCGCTGGAATCGGGCCTGGGTTTCCCGGAACGCCGTTACGCGCAGTTCGATTGCGGCTCTGTCAGCCGAAATCCTGTCTTCGTTCATGCCGTATTCCTTGAATTGATTCTCGAGCGTAACCATTGAAGCCGAATGCGGCGTCAATCTGATCGGACGATGGCGCGCAGTGGATAACACCGGTGGCAAAATGCGATGCGCCTAGCCAACGGAATCCAGTTGCAGCGCCTCCTCGAAATCGCGCATCCGCGCGGCAATCCAGTCCTCGTCGGAGGAGGACAGCATCAGCATTTCGCGCTCGGCGCGACGGCAAAACTCCGGATCGGGGTCGATGCTCTTCCAGAGTTCAATACGCGCCAGCAAATCCATCTTTCTCTCCCTCTTTCGCGAGCAATCTGCCGCGCCAACCCGTTGAGACCTGAGGAAAGGCGGGTGACGACGGTTAGATTTGTTCTCATTTTGTTCTAGTTGATGTCAGCCGTTTTGTCTATCGGCTGCCGTGCAGATGCCATCGAAATGGAGCGGTTCGGAGTCGGTATCGCGGCGCTAAAAAGAGCTGGCGTTGCCGATGTCGCACAGGTCAGGCAATTCGGCGGAACATGGCGGGAAGGCGTTTGGAAATGGCCTCCGCGATCGGCTATAGACGACGGATCGGGGCAGCCCCCCATCTTCTCTGCAGGAAACGGCATGGACAAGCAGGCGATGCGCGAAGAGGCCGAAAGGCTGATCCGCGAGACGATGGAGCGCAAGGCGCTGGTCGTGAAGCAGGGCGACACCCGTATCATGGCGGTGTGCGGCAAGTGCGGCGCGCCGAACAAGGTTACCGCACCGAAGGGCGTGTCCCGGGTCGACTATGTCTGCAAGGAATGCGGACACAAGCAGTTCACGCTCTGACGCTGAGTTCGCGCCTCCCTGGCGCATAATTTGCTTTGGCATTTGCCTGCCGATGGACGATCATCGGCTCAAGATGACGCAGTGCATCAACAAAAAATTCCGGGACGTGAAACCTTAACCAGTGGGACGGTATTGAGGCGCTGACGGCTGTTGAGGATTTGTAATGCGTGTCGTGGTGTTGGGTTTTTCGGGATTGCTGATGATGGCGGCGACGCCGTCGTCGGCGCAGGCGATACGGACTTCGGAGCCGTTGCTGCTGGCGCCCTATGAGGTCGCCTTGGTGCAGGATGGTTCATGCTCTTTTGGACACGTGCTGAAGGTGACGGGTGCGATCCGGGGCCTGCGCCGCAAGAAGCTGTGCGTTCCGATGGGCGCCTTCCAGGCCTCGCTCGACGTCATCCGTTAGAGCGTTTTCGAGCGATCCGGCACATCTGCCATTAAGCATCGATTCATGGCTGGCTTGGCGGTCGGCTGCCTGCTGCTATCCTGCGGCGATGATCGTGCTGGTGCCCGTTTCCACCGTTCTGGCCCCGACGCGCGGCGGACAGCCGGCGCAGGTGATCGATTCCGCAGATGATACCCAGCGCGACTACTGGGCTTACCGCCTCAGCGTGTCCGCCAGGGAACTGGCCTCCGCCATCGATGCGGTCGGCCCGACGGTCGCTGCGGTGCGCCGGCATCTCGGCAAATAACCCCGCCTAAAAGCGAAAGCCCCGCCGGGGGAGGACGGGGCTTTCTGAAGATAGAGCATCGGGGGAAGACTGCTCTGTTTCTATAACCGGCCGGTCCCGGCTTCGTTCCCCAGATCGCTGCGAATTTTTGCCTTGATGGTTTCGTAGTAGGCCTCGCGCTCCTCATTCATCTGCGCCTGCCGGGCGCGGAACGCCGCTACCCGCTCCAAAATCTCCGCCCGCTCCGAGACCACCGGCGGCAAGCTGCGCGCGGGTGCCGCAGAAACGGCAGTCGGCGCAACGGGCTGGGCAACGGCTGTCAGCGGCGCTGCGGGGGCAGGGCCAGCCTGGGCGGGTGGCGCTGGCGCGTCGATAGCCGCCGCCGTGACCGCCACCTTATCGACCAAAATCTGCTCGATCTCTGGCCGCGCGGTTTCCTTCGGATGCGCCGCGGCGACCTGCTGCACGAATGCCTGTGTCTGCGCGACCAGTCGGTCGCGCTCTTCCATCCATGTTGTCATGTTAGTTACCTCAAGGCCGCTGCATTTCAGCGAAATGTCACCGGGACGTCAATCGAATTCAGGTTGGCGTGGATAACGGCGGCAGTCTGGTTGCGGCGCAAACGGCTTGCCGCTAGCCCGAAACAAACGGGAGACTATCATGGCCAAGATCGATCTGGATCAGCTGAGCATTGAAGAACTCGCGGCCTTGCGTGATCAGGCCGCCGACAAGCTGGCCGAGAAAGTCGCCGCCCGGCAGGCCGAACTTGAAGCCGAACTGGAAAAACTGTCGCAATATGGCAGGGCTGTGAAGAAGTCGCAGGCGACACCGGTGGCGAGGCAGTTCAAGGACGACAGCAAGGACGAGCCCACCAAGGACGTGCCGCACGCCGCCTGAGCGCGGATCGTCGGGACTGATGATGGCGCCATCCGGCCATCTCGGGCATTGTCGCCACGAACAGCCATCGGAACCTGACGGATGATAGCAACAGATCTGCGCAGCGGTGTCGAACAGCTTGGCGACATGATCGCCGAGGCCTCGGCCATCGTGCCATTCACCGGCGCCGGCATCTCGACGGAGAGCGGCATTCCGGACTTCCGCTCGCCCGGCGGCCTGTGGACGCGCAACCAGCCGATCCCGTTCGATGAATTCGTCGCCAGCCAGGACGCTCGCGACGAGGCATGGCGGCGACGCTTTGCCATGGAGGCGACCTTCGCCGCCGCGAAGCCGACGAGGGGCCACCGCGCGCTGGCATCGCTCTACAAGGCCGGCAAGATCCCCGGCCTCATCACCCAGAACATCGACAACCTGCACCAGGCCTCTGGTATCAAAGCGGACGACGTCATCGAACTGCACGGCAATACGACTTACGCGCGCTGCATCGGTTGCGGGAAACGCTACGATCTGGTGTGGGTGAAGGATCATTTCGACCACACCAAGCGGGCACCGGACTGCACGCGATGCGAAGAGCCGATAAAGACCGCGACGATCTCGTTCGGCCAGGCGATGCCGGAGGCGGAGATGCGTATGGCCGTCGAACTGTCGCGGCAATGCGACCTGTTCCTGGCGATCGGATCGTCGCTGGTGGTGTGGCCGGCGGCGGGATTTCCGCTTATGGCGAAACGCGCTGGCGCCCGACTCGTGATCATCAACAACGAGCCTACCGAGCAGGACGTGCACGCCGATCTCGTCATCCGCTTTGATATCGGCGAGGCGCTGAGCCCGTTCGTCGGCAACTGATGCGTGATTGATTCGTCGCTGCGCAAGGTTGTTCATAGCTAATTTAGTGTTCATTTTTTGTCTTTGCCGGGCAGGCGACAGTGTTATCTTCAGCTGCGAGATTCGCGGCGCGTCATCATGAATCGTCATCGATGGGTCCGCGGGGGGGCGCTGCCATTTACAGGCAGCCGCACAAGATTGTGGGATCCGGGGTCATGGGGTCGGACGGATTTGAGTCCAAGCGGTCGGGGGGGCTGATGCCTAGCATCGCCGGTTCATCGAGCTCTGTACCGACGGAGTTTACCGCGAACGACGATCGTCATACGCTGGACCCTTTCGCAGGTCTGGGCGACGGTGCGGCGGCCGATCTCGTCGAAATCAGCGGCGTCATCAAATGGTTCGACGCTTCCAAGGGCTACGGCTTCATCATCCCCGACAATGGCGCGGCCGACGTGCTGCTGCATGTCACGGTGCTGCGCCGCGACGGCTATCAGACCGCCTATGAAGGCGCGCGCCTGATTGTCGAATGCGTGCAGCGCTCCAAGGGCTATCAGGCATTCCGCATCGTCTCGATGGACGAGTCGACCGCCATCCATCCGGCGCAGATGCTGCCGGCGCGTACCCATGTCAACGTCACCCCGACCAGCGGTCTGGAACGGGCGCAGGTGAAGTGGTTCAACAGGCTGCGCGGCTTCGGCTTCCTGTCGTGCGGCGAGGGTACGCCGGACATCTTCGTTCACATGGAAACGCTGCGCCGCTTCGGCATGACCGAGTTGCGTCCCGGCCAGTATGTGCTGGTGCGTTTCGGGCCCGGCTCCAAGGGCATGATGGCCGCCGAGATCCAGCCGGAAGCCGGCGCGCCGGGATTGTCGTCGCACTAATTGGCACCGATTTGAACGCCAACCGCCGCCATCACGCGGCTGTGCGCATCTCTGACTGGTATTTATCACCGCCATCGGGCTAGGGTCGCGCGCCCGGCGCCTCGTCCGGGTTTGCCCCGGATCGCGTCCATGAGCCTGTTTCGTTTTGCCCGCTTTCGTGCCCCTCTGTTGGCCATCGCCGCGCTGCTGACATGGGTGTGCGTCGGCGTCCCGTCACAGGCCGCCGAAGTGCAGCCGCTGGAGATCGTCACCAGGTCCGGCGTGCAGATGTTCTCGGTGGAGATCGCCAAGACCGAAAAGGAACGCGAGACCGGGCTGATGTACCGCAAGGAACTGGCCGATGGCCGCGGCATGCTGTTCGACTTCAGCCCGGAACAGCAGGTCTCAATGTGGATGAAGAACACCTTCCTGTCGCTCGACATGATCTTCATCGGCTCCGACGGTCGCATCCTGCGCATAGCCGAGAACACCGAGCCACAATCGCTTCGCATTATCTCGTCCGGCGGCCCCGCCAAGGGCGTGCTGGAGGTGATCGCAGGCACCGCCAAGAAATACGGCATCGCCCCGGGCGACCAGATCGTGCATCCGCTGTTCGGCAAGCGCTGAGGACGGCGAGCACAGCCGATGCGAACCTTGGCTTAACGCTCGACCAGATGCGCACGTGAGGGGGCAGGGGCAAACGGATCGGCGAAGTACTGGGTTTCGTTGATCACCAGACCCTCGCGGAATTCCATGATGCTCACCGTGTAGGATGGTTTACCGTCATAGGTCAGGACAAATTCGGTGACCCAGAGATTGCCGCTGCCGATTATTCGCCGGACGGCAAAACGTTTCCGGTTCGGCTGAACAAATCGGCTCTGCCGGATGTTATGCCGACCGCGGATGCGCTCGCCGGACTGCGGATAATGAAGCACCGCGTCCTCGTGGTAGATTTCGTGTTCGGCGTCGAAATCATTGGCGTCCGATGCAGCCCAGTGGCGCTCAAGCGCGGCCCGCACGTCATCCATCCCAACCTCCGCCAGGGTTCACGGTGTCCGGCATCACTATAGCCGATGAGCGTGGTGGATTGTCCTGTCACGGCGGCAAGGCAGCCGAAAACGGGGCGCGGTGGGCCGTGAACAGCGTCAGAACCGGTTGTCAGAATCGCGTCAGAATCGCTTTGCGAAATTCGAGCAGATTCAACGGGGTAACTGGTCGGGGCACAAGGATACGAAGCTACCCATCATATTGTTCAATAAAATCAATAAACCCTTGTTTCGCATGGGCTTACTGCCTAGAACTGTTACGAGTAACTGTTACGAGTTGCTGTTACAGGGATTCCCATGTCACTCGGATCGAACATCGCCCGCCGCTCTGGCAGCGCCCGTTATTATGCCCGCTTGGGCGTCCCTCCTGATCTCCAATCCGTGGTTAAGAAAAGAGAATATTGGAAGTCTTTGGGCACCAGCGATCCGAAGGTTGCCCGCGAGAAGGTGCTGCCCGTCCTGATGCGCTGGCGGGCTGAATTTGCGGAGTTGCGCAGGCGACGGGAGCCGACGGGGGTGGACCTCCAGACTGCTGTCTGGAACCACTACGACGCCGAACTGAGCCGCGACACAAAAGAGCGAGCCGGCATCGCGACAGGGCAGATGGTCGAAGATGCCAGTCTCGCGTTGCAGGACCAAATCGCCGCTGGAGCCGTTTCTTGGTCCGATGACCCGTTAGTCCAATTGGATGCCGCCCTTGAACTGCAGGTCACGAGCAATCAAGCTCAGACCGCCATTCATTCGAGGGAAGTCCGCATCAGGATCCTGCGTAACCACCTGAGAGATGGCGAGACTGCATTGATCGAATGGGCGGCTGACGACGTGATCGCCCGCGACCGGCTCTTGATCGGCAAAGGCACCCCCGCTTATCGCGATCTCTGCCAACGGCTGCAGCGGGCCGAGCTGGAATACTTGCTCAGGGCCGCAGAGCGGGATGCGGGCAACTGGGGTGGAACGCCGTCCGATCCGCTCGTTACCCCGCCCGACGCGACACTAGGTAAAAAGTTCGCGGCGCCGGGCGAAACGATTTTAGAGCTTCATGACCGGTTCGCAGCGGAGAAACGAGGCAGCGTCACGACCGACACTTGGGAGCAGAACCGCAAAATTGTCCTGCTGTTCGTTGATTTTGTCGGTGCCGGTTCGCATGTATCCGCCATTAACAAAAAGGCTGTCAGAGATTGGAAGCATAAGTTGGCGCTCTGGCCGGTGAAGGCGCTTGCGATAAAAGTGTTCGCAGGAATGTCCTTTGTCAAAATAATCGAAGCGAACGCGACAGAGAAAAAGCCAACCATCAGTCAGAACACGATCAACAAATACCTTTCGGCAATCGCCGGATTTGCTGAGTGGCTGCTGAATAATGAGTTTATCGAACAGGACGCCATGCGCGGCATGTTCCTAGCTGTTGATGACGAGCGAAAAGGCTCATCGTTCTCGGAAAGCCAGCTCAAGGTGATTTTCCACTCGCCGCTCTTTAAGACTTGTGCCGGCGATGGCGACGAGCATTTGCCCGGCGAGATCGCGGTTAGAGATTGGCGGTATTGGATCCCTTATATTTGCCTCTACACCGGCGCGCGGCTTGGCGAGGTCGCACAGCTTCTCACGGCAGATGTGCGACAGCTGCATGGCGTTTGGATTTTTCACATCACGCGAGAAGGCGCGATTTCTAAGTCGACCAAAACTGCCGGATCGCAGCGTGTGGTCCCGATCCATAGAGAGCTAATTAAGCTTGGTCTGATCGAGTATCACAACGCCATGGTCGCGGGCGGTCACGCCCGGCTGTTCCCGAAATTGCAGCCCGACATTCGGGGCTTCTACTCAGCCACCCCTTCGCGCTTCCTGAACCGCTATTTCCGCAAGATTGGCGCTAAGGTCGATAACTCAGTCAACGTCCACAGCCTACGTCACGGTATGGCCGACGCTTTCCGCCGCTGTGGCTACCTAGACGAACAATTTGGCGGTCCAATCTTAGGCCATGCAAAAGAGACGATGACCGGGCGCTATGGCAACCTGCCGGAAGGCATTCTGAGCGAGCGCGTCAAGATGATCGAGGCGGTCTCGTTCCCGTCGCTGGCGAGTTAGGGCTGCTGAACAATCAGAAACTACACATGGCTGCTTTCCGGTGAGTGTTGAGTTTACGGCCGGGAGGTGCCAGAGTAATACAAGCTCAATTTGAGCCGAAACACCATTTTGGAGGCGCGGCACTTGTCGGCGATAGGTGGATTGTTACTAAGCGCCGTCACGATGCTGGTTATATGCTTAGTGACGTTTGGCTTCCTTCTGACGACCACCAATAATTTGTTGAACGATCGGAATCGCAAGTCGATACGCAACAGGATCGAAGCTTTCTGGTTTAGAACTGCCAACCTAGAGGTCCACGAGCAATTTCAGGCCGCGCTGATATCGCGTTATTTTTTAATGCGGCGTCTGCAGAGTTTTTTCATAAAGGGCTTTGCGTATATCTTGATAGTCCTCTGCGTCGCGGGATTCATTAAGGGCTATCAAAGAGACGCTACAGAGATAGCGACTGAAATCAAGGAACTTGTAAAATACAGCTTCGATCGTGGTGCCAAATATCAGTATTCTTACGATGACCTAAAACGCGACGCCGACAAAGATGATCCTCCCCAATTCACTATTGAACAAAATACATGCGTCTTGGGCGAGGGATTTGAACCGCTGAAAGAGATTTCACGGCTGGTGACAATTAATTCTCGCGTGACCACTCTCCTTGAAGGACTTGAAAGAAAAGAAAGGACACTCAAGCTCCTAAACGGATTTTCTGAGACGCTTAGCAATTTCGTTTTTGGTCTCCCGCTACTTTTGGGCCTCTATATTTCGCTTAACTGCACGCTTTGGCTTCTTTCTCGTGTCACTCAATCTAGGGCTGGCGCCGTACTCATTGTGCTGTTCGATCTTGTTTTGGCAACTGCCATGCCGGGATTGATCACTGGAGGTGTGTTGTGCGCAATGGCGCTTGTGGCAGTACTAACCTTGGGCAATATGCCTGATTATACATTCTACGAGCAGCCGACTTGGATCACGATGCTTGCTTCAGGCGTAAGCGCCAGGCTGGAACTTAGTTTAGCCGTGCCCATAATCATTTCTATTTTCATAACTTCCATCCCAATTATGCAGATCGGGGTTTGGTTCCTGTCAACAGTCGCGACCTTCATTCTGAACAATATGACGCGACTGATCGCTGATCTTGGGAGAATTATCAATTTTGATCTCAACATCGGCTCTCATGAGACTTTGCTGAACTACGCCATTGGAATCGATCTTATCTTCTCTTTGATATACATCTTGCCTTGCTTGGCCATCGTTCTCGTTCAGCGAAGTGACCTAACCCGAACGCTATTCTTAAACTCGGTCCAATGGGTCGCTGAGCATCCCCGTGGCCCTCTGATAGCAATCGAAGAGATTGTAATGGCATTCGCCAGGTACTTAGCCAGCGTATTTAAACGCTAGCTCCCTCGCAAATGGTAGTGCGAGGGAGGCCTTGGATTACGGGGCGCCGAGCTTACCAATTCAGGAAGTCGTTAGCTGCGTTTAGTTGCGTCTCCAAGCTTGATGCTTCTCAACAGCTAGCCCAATGCCCACCGAGCAGTCGCTTCGTGCCCGTTCGGCAGCATTTTAACCGGCGCCTTCTTCCAATCCTGATAGTGCAAATAGACGTATCCATCGGCAATATCATATGGCGCAATGTATGCGATCCCGTCGATCACTATGGAAACTTCGCCACCATCCTCTTCATGCTCACTCATTCTGCTACCCCGTTCGCATCGGTCACGCTGCGTAATATCGCATGGGCATCGGAATGAGTCATAAAGCCAGCCGCAAGCGCATCTTTAATCGTCATCTGTTCGATTAACTTCAACTGCTTCTTTGCTTCCGGAACTGAACAATCGCCGAGCAGTTTTCCGTTTGGCATCTTGATTTTCATATAATCGACCCCGCTCATTTTACGTTCCTCGACGATTTGCCAACATCGTCCCGCAATCCAGGTGCAGCACAATTCAACATATGTGCAAGAGCCACCAATTTCTTGCTGTAGTCAAAAGCCTCAGTTTTGGAGAGATAGCCAATTTTTTTTCCGCACGGCAGATCCTTTTTTAACAGCATTTTTAAAGCCTCTCGCTTTGCCGACGCAACTATTTCATCCGCCGATCCCGTGACCTTGGTGACGAACTCTTCCATCTTCGTTTCAAGCTCAGCGTCGCGCTTGGCGCGCTCTCTAATACTAATGGCAGCCATACATTTCTCCGGGTTATATCGAGCGATGATTTTCTGTGAATGAGTTTCTATAGGAATGGAATTGGCGATTTCGCTATCTGAGCGCGAGTCGCGATCCACCGGCACAACTCCTGAGTTGTCTGCCATGGCAAGCCATGGCGGTAGGCCGAATTACTCAATGGAGTGGTTAGTTTAGGAGCAGCGTTTTTGCAGCTGCTGAAATCGGCTCTAGTTGCTCATCAGCAACAGGACTCGAAATAGCGTCGGACTGCTTGCGCGCTTCGATCTGGTCGTCTCTGCGCGCCGCCCGCTCAACATCAGCCCGGATGATTTCCGGGAGCACGTCGTTTTCAGCCAGCGCCATCTTGACCTGATCGGCTGTCACCACGCCGAAGAGCGGGCAAGGCTCCAATGCTGCGATTTCTGCCGCGATGCGCTCGAAGCGCGCGGTCGCAATGTAGATGTCAGTGGTCATTCCCAATCCCCATGCGGCAAAGCCCGCACATGGTGATTCGCACTTCCGCTAATTCTTTGCAAGTGATTGTTTTTACAGGACAATAAGTCAGTATTGACTTACTTCGTAGTTGGCGCGGGTATATAAACATGTCGCTAATAGCTAGGCGCCGCACGTGTTTGGCGCGTCATTTCGAATAGTTCTGAGGTCGCCATGTTCGACGAACTAAAATATCGCTGGGCGCTTCGAAGATTTCTAAAACATCGCAAAGCGGCGTTCCAGTCTTACAATCAAGTGCCCGATGAGCCAGATGCCGAAGGAATGAATTTCCCAAAGTATCAGGCAGGAAGGACAGTGAACTTCTATACTTATACACTCGATAAGTTTCGGTCGGATTATTTGATCGAGCAAGCTAACATCTATCACGTTCCGACTCCAGGAAATGAAGATGACTGGGAATCACACGCGTTCGCCACCACCGACGAGGAACGCTATTTGACTGCCTCTGCTGCACAGAAGCTCCGCTCAGACATTCGAGCCGAGCAGAAGGCGGATTGGGACTATTGGGCCAACCGAGTCACGCTGGCTCTTGCTTTGATTGGCAGCATTTTTGGTGTGCTCGCCTTCTTCAAAAAGTAGTTTCGTGGCTGTCTTTTGTCTCAGTCAAAACGGCTGCGCTCTATCCCGATCAAGACGAATCAACATTCCGCACACTCCACCGCCCCGCAACCACCCATTAAACGACTCAGGGGGCGCGCCGGCTCGTTAAATTACGGCACCGCTGGTTTTGGATCCGGAAGGCCTTGAATTCACCAGCGACCTCCTGAGAGGGTCATTTAGATTCCGGGAGCATTCATATCCGGGATGGATATTTTAAAAAGGCCCGCGCGGAGCGCGGCCGAGCGTAGCGAGGTCTTGCTTTCTTCAGGGAGCCGTAGGCGACCGCGCGCTCCCACTCTTAAATATACTATGTAGATATATAGATAGTAATATGGAAATCGCGGTCGGACCCATGTTTCGGAAACTCCTGCGCTGCAACGCTTACTTTCATTCAGTCCGGTACGGTTCGCTGCTCCCATGCACCGGCCAGCCGCTAAAACCGTACCGGACTGAACCGCTACTTTAGCCGAGCCCAAGCACCTCCCGGCGCCTCCAATTTATTGACGATATTGCGGTGGCTCGTCGCCCGCCGTTTGTCCATCAGCTCACCGGTAAGGATCGTATATTCGCTGGCGATGCGCCGGTCAGAACATTTCGAACCGTGCTTGGCCTTGGCATCCAACATCGCCCGCCAGAACATAGAGAGGGATTTCTCTCGGCCAACGATCTTCTCCAGGAATCGATCACCGCGCGCGTTCGCGGTCGCAGCCTTCAAGTGTGCCGACCTAACCAGCGCGCGGGCAGTCGGGTCAGCCTTCAATGCAGCAGCCGCCGCCCGCCGTTGCGCCGACCGTTCGCGCTCAGCGATCACCCTCCTGCGGGCCGTCTCTGCTTTTTTAAGGTGAGCAACAGCCCGTCGTTCCGACTGCCCCTTTGCTTTTGTGGCTGCCAGTCTCTGCTCAAAAATGGCAGCGGCCGCTTTCCAATGCTTAAGATCGGAAGGGCCGCCGGACTGAGCGACGAAAGGGTTGGCATTTGAGCCACGACCGATCAACGCCGGATCGACCGTGCTTTCTGTGTGCGCTGCCATGAAGAAAGAACTGATAGCGCTGCGAGCCCCGGCGTCGCGGTCGAGATCGCGAAGCGCGCTCTCTGCTGTTTCTTCAATCGGCGTGAGATCACAATCGTCGTCAGCATCGTCAGGCGACGCTTGAACTTCAAAATATTTGGTACTAGAATCAAAACAGGTCGATCGCACTGACATGCGGCGGCTCCATCGAATAGGAGGCCAGTGCGGGCAGCGCTGGCCTTTTTCGTTTCACGTTCATTGTATTTCACTGAGCCGAAATCGGGTCGCATTTATTTATAAAAGATGTGAGTGCGCCAGCTCACTCACCGCTATAACTGTTCGAATTTGCCTTATCGCAGTATTCCACCGGGCTTCATCTGTGTCCGAATTTCAGAAATGATCATCGTCTGCATATGATGCGCGGCAGATCTCGCAATCGCCGCGCCTACCGCGGCGTGATCTTCCGGCGATGCGCCAGCCTGCCCAGCAACGGTGACGTTGAAGGTTGGCGCGATTGTCGTCTGACTTCCCACCATAGGCGCTGCGCCCGCCTGCGGGCCTGCTACAAGGCCGCCATCGGCAAACTTGGGGATACGGCCGCCGTTGATCGCCTCCAGCAGCGCGCGGTTCTGAGAGGTCGCGTTGGCGTTGACCACAAACTCACCGTGACTCAGTCGCGCCGGGATCGAATCTGAAGTCCCAGTGCCGGGGCCGCTGATCAGTCCGCCGCTCGCCTTCAGCACCGGTCCGATGAAGTCGGAAGCACCAGGCAACGGAACCGCGCCGCCAGTGGAGAAGCCGAAGGCACCGCCAAGCGAGCGCATGATCGGCCCGACGACCAGCATTTTGATCAGGGCCTCTTCCAATGATCGCAAGATTGCCTTGCTCATATCTGCGAAGCCGGCGCTGACGCTTTTGGTGCCGTCGAGGATGTTGGTCAAGCCGGTCGTCATGGTGGATGACATGGTGCTGGCAATGCCCTTGAGCGCCTCGTTGCTGCGCATTGCTGCCGCCTCGACGCTGCCGAGCGCCGTCGCCACGTCGGGATAGATGCCCTTCAGTTGACTGGCGATCGATGCGTCTTCCGGCGAAAGCAACGCGGTCTGGCTCCCGAACTTAATGCTGCTCGCGATATGCGCCTTCTCGATCGCCGACGCGGCCTTGCCGTATGCATCGGAGACCTCATTGATGCGGTCCCGCTGTGCGCTGGTGATGACATTCTCGCCAAGCCCAGCCGCCGCGTTGGCCTGCTTCGCGACCGTTTCCAACTGTGCGGTGACCTTGGACTTCTCCCGCGCCGCTGTGCCGAGATCAATCGCTGCCGCCTCAGCACCCAACGCCGCAGTGCGCTTCTCGATGGCGTTCGCAGCGGTGTCGAGCTTATCAACCTCAGTCGTTCCGGTAGGCTTCAACGTCGGCGCGGCGCCGGTGCCGCGCGACGGCTTCGGCAGATCGGGAAGATTGTTCGGCTGGCGCTCAGCGCTGTCGATCTCGCCCTGCAAACGATCGCGGCGCTGCCGCAACCGTTCCTGCGGCGAGATCATGCCGAGCGCACTGGTGACGGATTCTGGAACCTGCGGAACGCCCCAAATGCCGGTATTGTTCTTGATTGCGGTGTTGACCGCAGCAAGCTCGTCTTTCTTTCGCGCGGTTTCGCTGGTGATGCCGAGCCGATTTGTGACCTCGACGGCCTTGCCGATCAGATCGACAATATCCGTCCAATAGCCCTTGATGCTCAAGATGGTGCCGGCGAGGTCTTCGAAGGTCGGCTTCAGCGAGCGGGTCAGCCGCCCTTCGGCAAGCTGAAGCTGCTCATCGACGGCCTTGGCGCGGATCACTAGATCGTTCGAGAAAATGGAGTCGGACGCGGCGGCAGCGGCGTTCATGCTCGACAACATGCTTTCCGCCGACGTTTTGCCCTGCCGGATGCGATCGACAAATTGCGCGCCGAACATTTTCTCACCGAGATCGAGCGATGCCGCATGTTGGCCGATCTTATCCAGCTGGATCATTGCCGCGAGAACGGCGAGGATCTTCTTCTCTTGCGTATCTGCGTCGCGGAAGAGCACCAAGCCTTCCAGCTTCGTTCCGGCAGTCTGCGCGAGCGTAGTATTGTAGACCCGCAGCGCCTTCTCGACGCTGTTTACCTCTTCCTTGCCTGTCTCCCATTTCGCCACGTCGATTGGCGATTTTTCCTTGGTCGCGCCGAACGCGTGCGACAGCGCCGCTTCCAGCTCGCCAGCTTCGACCTTCAGCTTTTGAGATTCCGTCATGAAAGACTGGAAAAACGCCGGTGAGACGCCAAGGTTCTGCGACTTGTCCGCGATGCTGACCATTTCCTTGAGCTGGTCGCGCGTTGCGCCGATGGCGTCGCTCATGAGCTTGAACGAACCGACCACGAGCGCAATTCGGCCGACCATGCCGAGCGCCATGGTTGACGCGGATGCGAGCAAGCCGGCCTTGAGGTCGTCGTTCATATCGAGGAAGCGCTTCGCCATCTGTCGGGCGACTGTGCCGACATGGTTGCTCGCATCGTTCATCTTGTTCTTGAACGCATCGATGTCAGGCGAGCCGAGACCTATATCGAGCGAAGGACGCTTTGCCATTATGCAGCGTCCTCAAGGTTCGATGCATCCGTGAACAGAGTTGCCAGAACTGAGAACGCGGTGGCACTGTTCTCCAGCACGGGCCGCGAGCGAACAAATTGATCGACCAGCGCTTCAGCCTCGTTGGTCGATAGCCCAGAGCCGACCAGACCCAGGAATATGACGCGTTCCACGTCAGCGGTGCTGAAGATACCTTGCTCGAACCGTTTGAAGCAGGCTGCCGGCGTTGTTCCATAGTCTCCGGGAAGCCCACGGATGCTGAGCGCAGCGCGCACCCAAGAATGATTGAGGGTGAAGGCGTGTTCGCCGCCAGCCCAAATAAGCTTAGGCGTATTCATGTTGTCAGTCATCAAGTGCTTTCTGTATAGCTTCTGAGATTGCGGTATCAATGTCGGGTTTCATCGCCCTATAAGTCGAAAAGAAAAAGGGTCGCGCAGCTTGCCGGCTGTTCCCGAATTCGAAGCCCAGCGCGTAATCGTAAGGTTCGCCGCTGCCGGTCCGAACCTCAGTCTCGGTCAGATCGCCACCCGCGACGACGTGCACGTCTAGGGGATCTTCGCCGGTTTCGACGCGACAGCTTCCTTCGAGGTTGCCGGTTTCGGCCGGCGCGCTCTGTTGACCCTGTAAAGCGGCACGCTGAGCATCCGACAGATGCTTCGCCTGCTGCTGAAGCACGTCGGCAACATCATTCAGCACCTTGTCCGGGAGATTTTCGAGATAGGTCTGAAGTTCGTCTGCGGTCATGGAAGCACCATGTCTTCCGCCGTGACGCTCGGATCATTGAGGAACGACAGGCTGCTGTTGCCAGCGGCGGCGCGACTGACCGCCATCCAAGTAGCAGATGCTCCATCTACGCGATCGGTCGACTTGCCTTTGTGGATAGTTCGATTTTCGTTCGAGTCTTTATGGATGACGACGTTCGAGAAATTCCAGCGCAGCACCTTGTGGCCGCCGTGCTGGAAACGGCGCGCGATGATGGCGCGTTCAAGCTCGCTCAGCGCCGGTGACTGCGTCTTCCACCCTTGCTGCAGAATGACAACAGGCAAGCCGCGTTCGGTCAGGATGGCGATGATCGCCTGCGCATAGGTGACATCAATGCCGATCTCGCGAACCTCATAGCGTTCGCACAACGCAATGATGGCGTCGGCAACTTGTAAATAATCTACGACATTGCCCGGCGTCGGCGTGATCAGTTTTTCTTTACCCCACTCGACATAGTTGACGCCATCGCGCTCAGAGCGAGCGAGGATATTGTCTTCCGGGCAAAAGAACTGCGGCAGGACAACGAAGCCGTCCTCTTTCCTGAAACAGGCGACGACGGCCGTCAGATCGGTCGTTTTCGAAACGTCAACGCCAATCCAGCAAGGCTGGCCGCGCAACGCTTCAAGGTCGATGGGCGCGCTACCTTCGTCATAAATCGCCATATCAACAAACGGGCTTGTGCTGTTTTCCAGCCAAATATTGAGCTTCAACTGGCGAAGGCTGTCCCGTTCGCTGGGGCTGTTCTTCGCGCGGCGAACGTGACGCCGGAAACCCTCAATGCTGGGGTAACCGTGCGAGCTGCCGGGGTTCACGCTACGCCAGACATCTTCGTCCGCGTAATCGCAATTAGGATCCGCTTCGAACAGCACCGGCAAGATGGAAGGGTCATCGATTTCGCCGCGCGCCACCTTGCGGGCGTTCTCGACAATCTCCCATGCAATGTTCTCCTGACCGCGACCGGCAGTCGTGGCAACGATCAAAAGCGGGTCATCCAGCTTATCGAGGCCGGTAGTCAGAGCTTCCCATAGATATTTGTTCGGCCAAACGTGCAACTCATCAGCCAGGACGAACGCGGGCGTGCGACCGTGCTGACCACCAGCCTCCGAAGCAATAACTTCAAGCGTCGCACCGCGCGGATACACGATTTTCTTGGCTGAGTTATGGGCATCATAGACCTTGAGCTTCGACAGAACTTTGGGTTCCGCCTGCACAATGCCAAGCGCTTCCTTGAACCCGATGCCGGCTTGCTGCCTATCGCTTGCCGCGAAGATGGCTTCGCCGTTCACCACTTTCTCAGGTCCGATGGTATGGAGAAGTGCGAGCGCAGCGGCGAACGAAGTCTTGCGATTGCCGCGAGGCAACAGCATGACGACAGTGCTGACGATGCGGGAGCCATCGCCTTTACGCGGGCCATAGATGCGCCGAACAATGCGTTCCTGCCACGGATCGAGCTGGAACGCCTTTTTCGGCAGGCGGCTTTTGGGGTGTTTGAGACGGCGGAAGAACTCGACAGCACGCTCGCCAAAGCCCAGCGGATCATCGATGGCCGAACCATCATAGAGCCAATGGGGATAGGTCGTCGCCATCATCGCCTCCGTCATCACGGATCGATGGGCGGGACCGTGAAACCGGGGTCAAACCGAGCTCAGCGGCAAGCTGGCGAATCTGGTTCCGGGCATTCATCTGGATGGAGATTGCAGGATGCTTCCGCAGGCCGGCCTTGGTCTCGATGACCATGCCCTCCCGGTTCACTATCCGGGTCGATTCCGCGAGCTGACCAACAGCGTCGGCATACGCCGCGAGCGTGCCAAGATCAGCGTCGGTCAGGTGCCGGCGTTCAACCAGAATCGCGGCCACCTTCTTCCACTCGGTTTTGCCAAGCCGGGACAGCCAAGCCGGAGCCGCAGGCGTCTGGTAAATGGTTCCCGCAACAACGATTGCAGGCTTCACGCCCCTCATGCGCCCGCCCGTTCGACGCGGATATCGAGGCCACGCGCGCGGCCTAGCTCGCGCATGTCCTTAATGTTGTAGGCGTCGCCGTAGTAAATCACCCGATCGGCAAGGGTCAGGTCGTCCACATACCGGATACGGAACACGATTGAGGTCTCGGAAGTCGCGCCGCGACCGCGGATGAATTCTTCAGTTGAAGCCGTGACGACACCGGCGCGCACGGTCACCAACGACGCCCATGTCTCGACAGGCGCACGGTTCGCGTCCATTGACGTGGTGCATCGTTCCAGCGTGATGGTCTCGGTCAGGTCGCCGGCCCTCACGATGCCCGTTCCTGCACAATGGCGCGGACGGTGACGACGCCGTGAGAGTATTCGCCCTGGCTGTCACGCATGAAGTGAGAGTTCGTCACCCGCAGATCATGGGTCACGTAACCAGCGAGTGACCACGGGCGGTCCTTCAGGGCATCACGGCAAGCGCCAGCGATCTCCTTCGAGGTAGCGAGGCCGGCTTCTTTCACCCACACGTGCAACGTGGCGTATGCGGTGCCGTGGTAGTCGTCATAGACCGACTGCCCTTCACCGATGATGATGCAGCGCTCCAACTCAGGGCGGCCGCTACGATCGAAGATGCCTGCAGCCGGAACAAGCGCAGTCACGGCAGGGGACGCCGCGAGACGTGCGCCAACAGCAGCTTGAAGGGCTAAAGAGGGCTCAATCGCCATCAAAATGCCCATTCCCGGTATGGATTGAGTAGGTCCAAGAGGCCTAGCGGCAGCAACTGCGCGGTGACGCCGACCATCGTGGCCTCGCGGTTCTCATACAAATGAGCCGCAAGCTGACGCGTCGCCTCGTCAAACGGGGCTGGAGTATCCGGCGCATCGACCGGAACGCCTGTGTATTTCGCAATCCACTGACTGGCCGCGTCGATCTTGTCCTGCAACAGGTCGTCGTCGTCATCCGTGGTGATATTCAGGTGCGCCTTCAAGTTGGCGAGCGAGATCGTCATTTCAGAAAAATTCCAATTAGGTCAGATCTTGCGCGACGGAGAGTGACCGGTCAGAAGGCTTTTCGGCTAAGTCGTCGACCACCCCCCGGTGCATTGACCGTTCCATGATCATTGCGAAGTCACGGCTGAACTGACGGAGCATTCGAGTCAGTTCACGCTGCTGAGCGAGGTCGGCACGCATCATGTTCTTGACGATCGTACCCGCCGACAAAGATGCCGATGGCGCAGTTGTACGGCGGGTGGCGCGTGAGCGAACCGGAACTGTCAGAGCACGCTCAACCGTCCAGCCTGAACGAAAGCGGTTCTGCAGTGTATGGACGTCCATACCCTGCCTCCGGGCCCAGCCGGACATAGTGTCAGCGTGACCTTTGAATTTGATTATACGGTGATGAGTCATTGAGATTCCAGATTGTTGAGACTACGGCGTTCGAGCGATTGCTTGCGGCTGTTGTGACAAGGCGAGGCGGCGAGCGGAGCCCAGTTCTTGCGATTCCAGAAAAGCTTCATGTCACCTTTGTGCGGGATGATATGGTCCACCGTGTCAGCACGTCGGCCGCAACCACACGCGCAATGGGCATTCTCAGGTCGTGCGAGGTAGGCTTTGCTTTCGCGCTGCCATTTGCCGTCATAGCCGCGTGCGCTTGCCGATGGCCGGCGCTTATCGGCTTCCGCCTTGGCGCGCTGGCGACAGATGCACACGGCGTTGCCGGCGATGCGGCTGCCACAGCTACAGATGCGAGGTGCTTTGATTGGCATCAGCCGCGCACCTCAGCCATCGTGGTTTTGGTCAGATTGCCGAGCGCATTGAGTTCGGCACGGATAGCGCCACTAACTTCACCCTTGGTCGCGTCGAGCGTGTTTTCGTCGCCTTCTTTCTTGCCGCCGAAGATCGAAGCGAGCATTTCGGTGCGGCCTTGATAGGCTTCTAGGATTTCCGCCGGGGTCGCTTCCCACGCCGCAGCAGGAGGCCAACCTAACCAGCCCGTAGCCAGCCTGTAGAGTTTGGTGTGATATTCCTTGAATGAGATCGGTGAGCCCTTGCTGGCCTCTACAGCGGCCTCAGCATCGCCCGTCAGGCTGACGATGAAATCGCACATTGGCCCGACTAAAAGATCGAGGCTGACGACCAGAGGTGTGTCGCCGGCATTGTCGAGATAGTCGGTCAATGCTGAGCGCTGGCCGGTTCCTTCTCGAATGACATCGCCGTAAGCCGCAAGATGGCCGGTATAGATGGCTCGGATTAACTTCTCAAAGCCATCGTATTTCTGCTCTAGGCGAAAAGCAGCCCGCAGCGTCGGACGCAGGTAGAGGGTTTCCCGACCTACTTTAATTTCAACGTCGTTCGATGCGAGCTGCATGTTCGTTAAGCCGCGACCTTGAGCTTCACGAAGCGGTCAGGATGGGTCAGGCCAGCGCCAACCCGCTTGCGCGCATGAATACGAACCTGGCCCTTGGTCGCGAGCGAATAGGGATCCCGCAGAATGGACAGGCCGATGCGGTCCACAATGCGGTAGCCCTGCATGTCACCGAACAGCAGCGGATATTTTCCGGCGCCGATGTCGTCCATGTCGATCATCTCAGCGATCGGACGACCCAGCAGGGTCAGCGGTGCGCCCATGCTGATCGGATCGATGATCAGATACCGACCAGTGCTGTCCTTCCACTTGCGGATTTCCGCCAGCGTGTTGCGGTTCATCATCCAGACGCCGTTCTGCGCATGGACGTTCGGCAGCTTGTGGAACATGCCGATAATCACGTCAGCGGGGTTCGACGTGGGGAACGCCGTAGCCGAGCCGGTGGTGATTTCCAAGATGCCGGTAGCCGTCATGATGCCCTTGGGCTGGCCCGTTCCGGTACCCTTCACGAAAGCCATGCCTTCCTTGATGCCGAAGCTTTCGGCAAAGTCAGCAGAAAGCTCGCCTTCGAGGTTGTAGGCGTTATCTTCCAGAAGCTGGGTCGAGACATCCGTGAAGGTTGCCAGTTCGAACGGCGCGATGGTGAGCTGTTCGAAGGACGGTTCGCTCGCGGTGCGATCTTCCGTTTCGCCAACCCACGATGCAGACGTGCTGCCCGTGCGCCGGGGATAGGTGATCTCCGATGCGCCGATGGTGATGACGCGGGCATACTGGCGAATGGGCGAATACTGGCGAAGCAGCTTGATCAGCTCAGCGCCGAACTGCTGGGGCGCAAGGTAGCCGCCGGCTGCATCAGTCGCGACCGTGAGCGACTTAACTTCATCGGCGCCCATGCGCTCGATGCCGCGGCGGGCGAACGAGACGAACGCCTTGGTTTCGAGCAGGCTGTTATTCTCGTTGTCGCCGGTCACGCCCGGACGGTTCGCCTTGGCTTCGACGCCATCGATGCGACTGACCAGTTTCGCGAACGCAGCGGGATCGAAAGCCTTGGTTTCCATAGCCGACAGACGGCCGTCGAGTTCGGTCTTGAAGCCGGCGAGCGCTGCAGTCACGGCGGCTACCGGGTCCGCGTCGTCGTCTTTAAATTCCATAGCGAGAGCGAGGTTATTCACTTGAGGTAGTCCTTTCGAAGCGCTGCCGTGGCGCGATTAATGATGTCGGCGATAACGGCGGCTGCCGTGATGTCGGATTTGGCGCTCAGGATGCGAGCGCGGGGATGGCTGGGTTCGTGGACTAGAGAGATCTCGGCGAGATCGAGTGCGGTGATAATCCTGTTGCGGCCCTGCTTGGTGGCCGACTTCGTCCGGAAGCCGATCGACAAGCCGCTGACGAGTCCGCTGCGCAGCATGGCTCGCACGGAACGGGCGCGCGCGTGATCCAGATGGAGCTGGCCCTTTACAACCAGCCCTGCGTCAGTTTCCGCCGCCTCGGTCCAAGTGCCGACGAGATCAGCAGGATTATGCTGATACAGAATAGGCAAGTCCGCCAAGATGACGCCGAACGCACCCATGGTAATGAGATCACCAACCTTATCGGGTGATCCGAAAGGCCATGCGATGCCGGCAATCTGGCCGTCGTCGGTGACGCTCAGTGAAGCCTTGAGTTCAAGTTTATCCACGCGCGGCCTCATGCTTAGGTTTGCCGAGCCAACGCGCTTCAAGAATGGCGGTGGCGAGCGGCTGAATTTCGATGATTGGCCGGTTGATCGCGTAAGTCGCAATCATTTCGTCAGCCCGTTTTGGCGCAACGCCAGAGCCCACGAGCGACAGGCGAATGGTCTCTAAAAGATCGGTATGCGTGAAGGCGTTGGCGAAGACGCGAGTGCAAAGCTGTCCGAAGCCGGCGCCGGTCCTGCGCTCCAGTTCTAAAAGCAATTCCGGCGTGAACTTGAAGGTGTATTCGGCATCACCGAAGTATGCGGTGTGTGACGTATCGGTCATGCCGCTGCATCCTGATATGCGCCGATGTCTTCTACGTCGGCGTCAAAGGAGATGCAGGTGGAGCCGGTGATGACTTCGCCGTAGATCAGCGCGAGCGGAGCGCCTTGCTGCGCGATGTTGCTGGGGCCGTTGATGGCGAAGGATTCCGACGCGGCAGCGGCTTCCGTAGCGCCGGCCGGAGCGGCGAGCAGCGACGAAACACCGGACAATGCGATGCCCAGGCCGATAACGGCGATGTTGCCGTAGCTCATGCCGATCGCGGTCGGGGCGCCCAACATCGAAAGCGGCGCGGCGAGTGTGCCGCCCGACATGAAGATAGCGCCGCCGATAAGGGCGGTGCCGATGATGGTCTTGGCGATACCCTTGCCGTTGGCCGCGCCAGCGGCGGCCGGGATCAGGTGCAGATCAGCACGACCAAGGTTGAAGTCGTTCACTCGGTCTAAATCCAGCACCATGCCGGTGGCCTTGGCGCCGCGTACAAGCTTGTAGTTGCCGGTGCGCAGCGCTGCGACGAATTCGCCGGGGAACGCGCAGTTAAGCGCGCGTAGCGCTTCAGCAGCGGTCGATACTTCAAAGTTGAAGGACGGGCCGAACTGCTTCCGGAGCTTGCCGTAGAGGTGAATGGTGTTCACGACACCACCGCCGTCGAGGTGTGCGGATTTTCGAATTTATCGCCACCGACGTAAGGCGGCTTGTTGAGAATTTCCCTTGCTTCGTTTGGACAGATAATCCGCGCGGCAATTCCTTTCGACAGACCTTCCATTCGAGCCGAGTAGTTTGCGCGAACGAAACCATCAGTCAGAAATTCTGCAAAGTAGGTGTCGCGTTCTTCGCGGTCGAAAAGCTTCAAGCGGACTTCGCCCTCAAATGCGGTGATCCACTTCATCAGCGTCCCGTCGAGGAACTGCTGGTTCATTTCCTCAGAGTTGCCCCAAGTAGCGCGGCCCAACTCATAGAGAATGTGCGGCGGAACGCGGAAGTGTCGGGAAATCTGCTCGATGTAGAAGCGGAAGATTTCGAGGAACTGAGCATCGACCGAAGACAGCGTAACTTGCTGCCAGTCGACTTCGGACGGAAGGACGGCAGTGCCGCCAGACTTGCCGTTACCGAAGGCCGCGAGCCATGCGGCGCGAATCTTGGCGAGCATGTCGGCGGACGGCGGAACGGTGCCGGTGCCCTTGACGGACAAGATGGAGCTGGGGCGTGCCGAGTTGGCGAAAAGCTGGTTGGCGTGTCGTTCGAGGACCAGCAGTAAGCCGATGGCTTCGCGGGCGTCGTGTGCCAAGCCCATGCCGGAAAGCGACGGCGACGGAAGGTGAAGGATGTTCTGGCGATCGATTGGCCGAGCTTTGCCGTTCTCTTGGACGCTGTAGACCGGGCCGTCCTGCGACATGCCGACAGTGACAGGCGTCACTTCCGGGTTGATGCGGATCAGTTCGAAGGGCTTGCCACCGTCAACACGGATGATCTCAGCGAAGCCGCCGTGACGGTAGAGCAGCGCGTCCCGGACCAGTTCTTCGCGGAACTTGGTCGCCGGGGTCCATTCGTTGCTCTCGTCGTGGAGCAGCCGATAGACGGGATGATCAGGCGCGCGCTCTTTGGAGCCATCAGCGCCGCGCTGGTAGACGTGAACCGGGAGCTGGCCGAGCGCTTGGGAGATCGCATTGACCGCGCAGGCGACTGGCGCGCAGGTCATGGCGGTCAGCGGCGTGACGCGGATGCCGGACGCAGAGGGCAGGGCGCCGAATAGCTCGAACAACGCCGTATCGGGCGAAGCGAGGCTGGCCTTGGTTTCAAGACCTACAAATTTCTGGAATCGTGACGCGAGGGATCGCCGGGTCGCGGACATATATAAGGTGTCTTTTCATCAGCATGGAAATGATCGGATGCTGACGCGACACGCTTCGGTCCGTCGGAATGACACCTAATGGCTAGACGCCGACTGACCCGCTGGGAATTCCAGAACTAGGTCGAAACATGGTGTGACAATAAAGTAACGAGGAATTGCGGCGGGATTGAGTCGCAACCCGCTTGTGGCACACGCCAAACTGTTACGAGTATGGCCGTTTTTTGGGAGGGTAAAATCGACTAAGTAATTGATATTGTTCAATTATGTTGAAACTGGTCGGGGCACAAGGATTCGAACCTTGGACCTGCAGTACCCAAAACTGCCGCGCTACCAGGCTGCGCTATACCCCGACGATGCGGTGTCGATACACGCTTAAGTCCGAACCAGCAAGCCGCATCCGTGGCGTACGACCGACTACCAGCATTTCTCCAATGCCGTAGTGCACCGCACGATCATGTGGGCGCGGTGGCTATCCGACGGGCTCAACGAGAGCGTGCTGCGGGGCCGCTGCCAGGTCGTCGTCGCTTCGAAGGCTGTGGATCGGAATGCATTCATTCGACCGATCCGCGGGGCGGCGAGGGGCTGTCGCAAATGTGTCATGCGCGCGCTATAAGGGTTCCATTGAAAGGCCGGTGCGGCAATTGCCTACCGGTCTCATGCATTTTTACCGGGGACATTCCATGAAGTTGCGCGCTTTTTTCTTCGCCGTTTCGGCCGTGCTCCTTGCAGCGGTGTCGCCGCCCGCCCGGGCTGCCGACGTGATCTGCTACAATTGTCCGCCGGAATGGGCCGATTGGGCGTCGATGATCAAGGCGGTCAAGGCCGACCTCAACATCGACATGCCGCATGACAACAAGAATTCCGGTCAGGCGCTGGCGCAGATTCTCGCGGAGAAAGCCAACCCGGTCGGTGACATTGGCTATTTCGGCGTGACCTTCGGCATGAAGGCGAAGGCGCAGGACGCGCTGGAGCCCTACAAGCCCGCGGGCTGGGATCAGGTCGATGCCGGCCTGAAGGATCCCGAGGGCTACTGGACGACTATCCACTCCGGCACGCTGGGCTTCTTCGTCAACAAGGATGCGCTGGCTGGCGCACCGGTGCCGAAGTGCTGGGCTGATCTGCTCAAGCCTGCTTACAAGGGCATGGTCGGCTATCTCGACCCGTCCTCAGCGGCGGTCGGTTATGTCGGCGCGGTTGCGGTCAACCTGGCGCTCGGCGGTTCCGCCGAAAACTTCGAGCCCGCCCTGAAGTTCTTCAAGGACCTCAAGAAGAACGATCCGATCGTGCCGAAGCAGACGTCGTATGCCCGCGTGGTGTCCGGCGAGATGCCGATCCTGTTCGACTACGACTTCAACGCCTACCGCGCCAAGTATTCCGAGAAGGGCAATTTCGAGTTCGTGATTCCCTGCGAAGGCTCGGTCGTGTTTCCCTATGTTGTCGGCCTCGTGAAAAACGCGCCGGACAAGGATAAAGCCAAGAAGGTCATGGACTATCTTCTGTCCGACAAGGGCCAGGCGATCTGGACCAACGCCTACCTGCGCCCCGCCCGCAAGATCGATCTGCCGGAAGCCGTGAAGGCCAAGTTCCTGCCCGACAGCGACTACGCCCGCGCCAAGAGCGTGGACTGGGGCAAGATGGAGCTGGCGCAGAAGGGCTTCACCGACCGCTACCTCGCGGAAGTCCGTTGAACCGTGAAATCATTTGATACTGTAAGGTGCCCCTTGAGTGGGGCACCGTTTTATCATGTCGCATAAATCCTTCGTCTGGCTCTGCCTGTTGCCGCTCGTCGTGGTAACGGCCACCTTCTTCCTGCTGCCGATGGCGCAACTGGTCGTGGTCGGCGCCACCGGTCCGCGCGGCCCCGGTGCCTATCTCGCCATTCTCGTCGAGCCGCGCTACCGCGCCACGCTGATCAATACCGTGGTGCTGGCGGCGGCGACGACGCTGGTCACACTTGTCGTCGCCACCATCGCCGGGCTGTTCCTGCAGCGCCATCGCTTTCCCGGCCGCGCCGTGCTGATCGCGATGCTGACGTTTCCGCTGGCGTTTCCCGGCGTGGTGGTCGGCTTCCTGATCATTCTGCTCGCCGGCCGTCAGGGATTGATCGGTGCGATCTCCAATGCGGTTCTCGGCGAGAAGATCGTATTCGCCTATTCGATCTTCGGGCTTTTCCTGGGCTATCTGTATTTCTCGATCCCGCGCGTCATCCTCACCATCATGGCGGCGGTGCAGAAGCTCGATGTCGGGCTCGAGGAAGCTGCGCGCTCGCTTGGCGCCAGCCCGTGGGCGGTGCAGCGCGACGTGGTGCTGCCGGCGCTGGGCCCGGCTTTCGTCGCGTCGGGCGCGATCGCGTTTGCGACCGCGATGGGCGCGTTCGGCACGGCGTTCACCCTGGCGACCAACATCGATGTGCTGCCGATGCTGATCTATACCGAGTTCACGCTGGCCGCGAATTTCTCGATCTCGGCGGCGCTGTCGATCGGGCTCGGCGTGATCGCCTGGGCGATTCTGGCTCTGGCGCGCTCGTTCAGCGGCGGCGCCGTTGCGGCGGCGGGGTAGGTCATGCGCGATCGTCTGATATTTGCCGGACAACTCGGCTTCACGCTGCTGGTCGCCGCCTTCCTGGTGGTGCCCGTCATCCTGTCGCTGTCGGCCGGCGTCACCGTCAACTATTTTCGCGGCATCCAGTCCGGCGTCACCCTGCAATGGGTGACGCAGGTATGGGATCTCTATGCTGGCGAAATTCTCCTGTCGTTCGTGATCGCACTGGCGACGCTGGTGGTGACGCTGATTGTCGGCGTCCCCGCCGCCTATGCGTTGCATGTGCGCGGCGGCAGGCTGTCGCGCGTGATCGAGGAAATCATCACGCTGCCGCTGGCGATCCCCGGCCTCGCCATCGCTTTGGCGTTGCTGCTGACCTATGGCGGTTTCGGCAGCTTTCGCCGCTCGTGGGGCTTCATTCTCGTCGGCCACGTGATCTTCACCATGCCGTTCATGGTGCGCTCGGTGATGGCGGTGTTCGGCAGCATCGACATCAAGACGCTGGACGAGGGCGCGGCCTCGCTCGGCGCGTCGCCGTGGCGGCGGTTCTGCAACGTCATCGTGCCCAATGCGATGCCGGGCATTCTGGCGGGCTCGCTGATGGTGGTGACGCTGTCGCTCGGCGAGTTCAACCTGACCTGGATGCTTCACACGCCGCTGACCAAGACGCTGCCGGTCGGCCTCGCTGATGCCTATGCGTCGATGCGGCTCGAAGTGGCTTCCGCCTACACCTTGATTTTCTTTGTCATGATTGTCCCGCTTCTGGTGGCGATGCAGTTGTTTGCCGATGAGGGCCAGAAAAAATGAACGCCATCGCAGGACACGGCGCCGCCGTGCATATCGAAAACTGCGGCAAGACTTTTGCCGACGGCACGCAAGCGCTGTCGCCGGCCTCGCTCGACATCATCAGCGGCGAGACCCTGGTGCTGCTTGGCCCGTCCGGCTGCGGCAAGACCACCATGCTGCGCATCATCGCCGGGCTTGAGCAGCCCGATGCCGGCGGTCGCGTGCGCTTCGATGACAGCGATATGACGTCGGTGCCGATCGAGGCGCGCAATGTCGGCATGGTGTTCCAGTCCTACGCGTTGTTTCCCAACATGAGCGTTGCCGACAATATCGGCTATGGCCTCAAGATCCGCGGCGTTGACGCAAAAGCCCGCGCGGCGCGGATCGCCGAGATGGTGGCGCTGACCAATATCGGCGGGCTTGAGAACCGCCGCATCGAGCAGCTCTCCGGCGGCCAGCGGCAGCGCGTGGCGCTGGCGCGTGCAGTCGCGATCCGCCCGCGGGTGCTGTTGCTCGACGAGCCGCTGACGGCGCTGGACGCTTCGTTGCGCGACCGGCTGCGCGGCGAGTTGAACCGGTTGCTGCGCTCGCTGGGCATCACCACGATCTACGTGACGCACGATCAGGCCGAGGCGATGGAGCTTGGTGATCGCATTGTGGTGATGCGCAAGGGCGCCATCGCCCAGATAGGCACGCCGCGCGAGATTTACTTCAGGCCGCAGAGCCGCTTCGTGGCGGAATTCGTGGGTGCGGCGAATATCGTCGAGGGACCGGTGGTCGGCGGCGAACTGGTGCTGCCGGGCGGCAGGCTGCCGCTGACGGATGCGGCCGATGCCGCCGCGGCGGTGGCGATGATCCGGCCGGAGACGATCCGGATCGTCGGGCAGGGCGAAGCCTCGCTTACCGGAACCGTCGATAGCGTCAGCTTTATCGGCGACAAGCAGCGTCTCATCGTCACCGGCGCGTCCGCAAGGCCGCTGGTGGTCGATGCTCCCAATACGATTGTCGCAGCAACCGGGGATCAGGTCGGCCTGTCCATTGCGCCCGAAGCGATCCGCCTGCTGCCCGAGGAAGTATGATGCCGTCTAAACCGATCCTGATTGCCCAGATCTCCGATTTGCATATCAAGGCGCCGGGCGCGCTGGCCTATGGCAAGGTCGATACCGCGAAAGCGCTTGAGCGTTGCGTTGCCGCGCTCAATGCCCTGCAGCCGCGCCCTGATCTGGTGGTGATATCAGGCGATCTTGCGGACACGCCGACCCCCGGCGAATACGAGCATCTCAAGCGGCTGCTGGCGCCGCTGCAGATTCCCTTTATCGGCATTCCTGGCAACCACGATTGCCGGGACATGATGCGGGCGGCGTTTCCCGATCAGGCCTGGGCGACGGAATCCGGCGCGCTCAATCAGTCGCGCGGCGTCGGCGGCGTCGATGTCATCCTGCTCGACTCCAGCGTCGCGGCGAAGCCGCACGGCACGCTGGAAGCCACCACGTTGGATTGGCTGGATACGACGCTGGCAGCGTCATCGTCACGGCCCGCGCTGGTGTTCCTGCACCATCCGCCGTTCCGCACCGGGATCGAGCACATGGACGTGCAGAACCTGTTCAACGCCGACGACCTCGCGGCGATCGTCCGCAAGCACCCGCGTGTGCGGCTGGTCGCTGCCGGCCACGTGCACCGGGCGACGCTGACCTTGTTCGCCGGCGTCCCGGCCACGATCTGCCCGGCGCCGAACCACGCCGTCGCGCTCGATCTCGCGGAATTGCTGGTGCCATCCTTCGCCATCGAGCCGCCGGCGTTTCACCTGCACGCCTGGTTTGCCGATGCCGATGATGGGTTCGGCGATGTGCTGACGCATCAGGTGCCGATCGGGCAGTTCGAGGGGCCGTACCCGTTCTTCGGCGCCGACGGCAAGCTGCTTTGAAACGGGCGGTCATCCCGGGTGGTTAACGTTTGGTTGTAATTGTCGATCTACCGTGCGGCGTTGGACTGAACCGCAGGATGGATCATGAAGCGTTCCCTGGTTTTGATGTGCGCCTTGCTGGCCCCGGCCGGCATCGAGGCGGCGCCGGGGCAGGTCATCTCGGGCGCGCCGCTGGCTCCTTTGGTAACGCCGGCACCGGCTCCCGCGCCGCAGCCGTCTCCGGCGGCCGCCGCTAAGGTTACGTCTCCCGCAATTCCCTCTGCACCAGCCCCTGCAGACAAGGCCGCCGCTGCCCCCGTCACTGCCGCGCCGCAAACCAGGGCCGCACCAGCCAAGGCCGCTGCGACAGCCCCGGCCGCGACGCCGGAGAGCCGCTCTGCTGCCCTGCTGGCACAATCAGGCGAACCGACGTTTGACGCGGGCTCTGCCCAGCGCCTCGCGGACGCCATCGACGCCTATTCGACCATCGCCAAGCTAGGCGGCTGGCCGCAAATTCCGGTCGAGGCCAAATTCGCGCTCGGCTCCGCCGGCGAGCATGACGCGACGCTGCGGCTGCGGCTGGTGATGACCGGCGATCTGGCGTCGTCAGAGGCCAAGGGGCCGTATAACGCCGCGCTCGTATCCGGCGTGAAGCGCTTCCAGGCCCGGCATGGTCTGGCCACCACCGGGGCCATCGGGCCGCGCACGCTGACGGCGCTCAACGTGCCGGTCGAGAAACGCATCCAGCAGCTCGAGGCGTCGTTGCAGCGCATCGCCACGATCGGCTTCCACTTCGGGCAGCGTTATGTCGTGGTCAATCTGCCGGCGGCCTTCGCCGAGGCGGTGGAGAACGACAAGGTCGTGCGGCGCTACCGTGTGGTGCTCGGCAAGGCCGACAAGCCGTCGCCGACGGTGACGTCAGAGATCAGCAACATCAACCTGAACCCGACTTGGACGGTGCCGGCCTCGATCACCAAGAACGAGATCGCGGCGCATATGCGCAAGGACCCGACCTATCTCAGCCGCCTGCACATGCAGGTGCTGGACTTCAAGGAGAACGTCCTCGACCCCGCCAGCGTCGATTGGGCGGCAGAAAAGCTGCCGAACATCTTCGTGCGGCAGGAGCCCGGCTCATGGAATGCGCTGGGGCAGGTCAAGATCGACATGCCGAACGCTTATGCCGTCTACATGCACGACACCAACCAGAAGAACCTGTTCAGCGAAGACGACCGCTTCGATTCGCACGGCTGCGTACGCGTCGACAACGTCCGCGACCTCGCGGCGTGGCTGCTGCAGGAGACGCCGAACTGGGAGCGCGCGAAGATCGACGAGGCGATCGCCACCGGACAGCGCCAAAGTCTCAAGCTGGAGAAGAAGGTGCCGGTCGCCTGGATCTATCTCACGGCCTGGATGACCCGTGACCAGATCGTGCAGTTTCGCAGCGACGTCTACGACCAGGACGCGCAGCTCGTCGAAGCAACCTCGGAAGAAAAGGCGTTCTTCGATCAGGCCGTGAAGAGCCGTACGAATTGAGGCGCGGCGCCTTGAAGTCTGTCTTTGAGTCTTTCGTCCGATGCGGAAAGTTGACGAGATCTCCACACGGTTCGGCCATGATGGCCATCCACCAATGACGCGGCTGCGATGCAGCGGGTCGTGCGCAACCATTTGGTCGACCGCGCGTTCAAGAGGTCTAACAGGAGTTTGAAATGAATTTGAAATTGACAATCGCCGGTCTGGTTGCGCTCGGCGGAGTTGCTCTCGGCGCGGGCTCGGCCTCCGCCATGCCCAACGGCCTTGCGGCCCAGGGTGGCGTCGGCCAGTCCGGTCAGGTCGAACAGGTGCGGCTGGTCTGCGATGAATACGGACGCTGCTGGCGACGCCCGAACTACGGTTACGGCCCGCGTTACGGCTATGGCCGTCCCGGTCCGCGCTATGGTTTTGGCGGTGGCTACGGTGGACCGCGCCGTGGCGGCTGGGATCGCGGCCACGGTTACGGCGGCGGTCGCTGGTAAGCGAGAGCACGATTTAGGCGACGGGGAGGGCGGTGCCCTCCCTTTTTCTTGGTGATGCTCAGGACGGGTTGGAGTCCGGCGCCGATGCCGTGGTCGGCACGGCCACCGCAACTGCCGGCTTGGGCAGCGGCTTGTCCTGTTTCTTCGACCACGAGATATAATAGGCCACGCAGGTCATCAGGCCGATGCCGGCAGCGCTGACGAAGATCTGCGCCAGCAGGGAGCCCGAGCTCACCATCAGCAGGAAGTGGCCGACGAAGGACAGAAACACGCCGACGCAGAACACCGCCAGCGACTGCTGGCCGCATTTGATGATCGGCTCGAAGATTTTCCATTGCAGCCTCGGCGAGTCCTTCGAGATGAAGCGCGTCACGAAGAAGGCGATGATGACAAAGTGCAGCACGCGGTACGGCGCCAGATTGGTCTTGTCGTTGGGGTTGAAGGCGTCGAACAGCCAGTCGGGCATCATGTGGCCGTAGTCCGGGAAGCGGCCGGCCATAGTCATGATCAGCGAGAACACGAGGTAGGCGAAGCCGAAATACAGCAGCACCTTCGACTTGATCACCGAGCGCGATTCGACGGCGCCGCCGAGCGCAAACCAGGCGCCGAACACGAACAGCAACTGCCAGGTGTAGGGATTGAAATACCAGACGCCGGACGGGTAGGCCGGCAGGTTCCAGCCGAACTGGCGGGCGGCGAAATACAGCGCCAGCGAGCCGAGCATGGTCAGATCCGGCTTGCGCAGCATCAGCCACAGCACCGGCGGGAAGAAGCCCATCAGCACGATGTAGAGCGGCAGAACGTCGAGATTGAGCGGCTTGAATTTCAGCAGCAGGCCCTGGCTCAGCGTCTGGACCGGGTTGTCGACCAGCCCCGCGACATTGAACTCGTTGATGATGTCGGGGTCATTGTAGCGCTGCGCCACGTAGCCAATGGCGGCGATGTAGATTACGAACAGGATGACGTGGGCGACGTAGAGCTGCCAGACCCGCTTGGTCAGCCGGGTGGCGCCGACGATGAAGCCGCGATCCAGCATCATCTTGGCGTAGACGAACGACGCGGTGTAGCCGGAAATGAACACGAACAGGTCGGCGGCGTCGGAGAAGCCGTAGTTCCGGGTGGTCACCCAGTTGACGACGTTATCGGGGATATGGTCGAGGAAAATCGCCCAGTTGGCGATCCCGCGGAACAGGTCCAGCCGGAGGTCGCGGCCTTTGGGGGGGAGAATGGCGTGAATGTCCATGGGGGCCGTTCGTGCTGGTTTGGGACCGGGCAACATCGAGCAATATAGGGAACTAAGCAGCTTCGTACCGCGATTGTCACGACGCTGTGGAAAGAATATACCAAAACCCAGGATCCGCCCGATGGCGGAATCGCGGGCAACCCGCGGTAAATCAGTATATCGGCGGCGCCGATTCCACCAGTTTGGCGCAATGTCGCATCTCAAGAGGCTGTCGCACTCATGACCGCACGCATCTTCAAGGCCGCCAAGAACGCCATGCAGGCCGGGCTGGCCAAGACCCGGGACTGGCAGCTCGATTACGAGCCGGAGCAGGCGCGGGTGATCGAGCCGCTGATGGGCTGGACCAGTTCGGGCGACATGAAGCAGCAGCTGTCGCTGCACTTCCACAGCAAGGAAGAGGCGGTCGCCTATTGCGAAAACGAGGGCATCGCCTACCAGGTGATCGAACCCAAGGTGCGGGCGCCGCGCACCATCGCCTATTCCGACAATTTCGCGTTCCGCCGCACCGAGCCCTGGACGCACTGAGTTTCTGACCGCTCCGGGCGGCCGGGCTGGCCCTGCCAGCCTAAAGCAGGGTTGCGTCCCACCTGCACGCAATGACACCATCGCGACGGCCGGATAACCGGCCGCGTGCAAACAAGAAAATACCGCAGGGAAACGGAAGCCGATGCCGCTTCGCTCGACCATCGATCCCGGATCAATTGATTTCAAGTGCAACGTCGAAGCCATGCAGGCGCAGGTCGCCGAATTGCGCGACCGCCTCGGCGCGGTCGCCGGCGGCGGCGGCGAGGCATCCCGGAAGAAGCATCTGGCGCGCGGCAAGATGCTGGCGCGCGAGCGCGTCGATCTTCTGATCGATCCCGGCACCGCCTTCCTCGAACTGTCGCCGCTCGCCGCCCACGGCCTGTACGGCGGTGACGTGCATTCCGCCAGCGTCATCACCGGCGTCGGCCGCGTCAGCGGGCGCGAATGCATGATCGTCGCCAACGACGCCACCATCAAGGGCGGCACCTACTACCCCATGACGGTGAAGAAGCATCTGCGCGCGCAGGATATCGCGATGCAGAACCGGCTGCCATGCATCTACATGGTGGATTCCGGCGGCGCGTTCCTGCCGCAGCAGGACGAGATTTTCCCGGACGAACGCCACTTCGGCCGCATCTTCTACAACCAGGCGCAGATGTCGGCTGATGGCATCGCGCAGATCGCCATCGTGATGGGGTCCTGCACGGCGGGCGGCGCCTACATGCCGGCGATGTCCGACGAGAGCATTATCGTACGCAATCAGGGCACCATCTTCCTCGGCGGCCCGCCGCTGGTGAAGGCGGCGACCGGCGAGGTGGTGACCGCGGAAGAACTCGGCGGCGCCGACGTGCATTCGCGGCACTCGGGCGTCACCGATCACTACGCGCAGAACGACGGCCACGCGATCGGCATCGCGCGAAAAATCGTCGCCACGCTGAAGCAGCCGGAACGCGCCGCGCTGAATCTGCTGCCGCCGCGTGACCCGCTGTTTGCGGCTGACGAACTGTACGGCGTCATCCCGGCAGATGCGCGAAAACCGTTCGACATGCACGATATCATCGCGCGCATCGTCGATGGCTCGGAATTCGACGAATTCAAGAAGCTGTACGGCACCACGCTGATCACAGGCTTCGCGCATATCTGGGGCTTTCCGGTCGGCATCATCGCCAACAACGGCATCCTGTTCAGCGAGTCCTCGCTGAAGGGCGCGCATTTCATCGAGCTATGCTGCCAGCGCAATATCCCGCTGGTGTTCCTGCAGAACATCACCGGCTTCATGGTAGGCAAGAAATACGAGGCCGGCGGCATCGCGCGCGACGGCGCCAAGCTGGTGACGGCGGTGGCCACCGCGAATGTGCCGAAGTTCACCGTCGTGATTGGTGGCTCCTACGGCGCCGGCAATTACGGCATGTGCGGCCGCGCCTACTCGCCGCGTTTCCTGTGGATGTGGCCGAATGCCCGGATCTCGGTGATGGGTGGCGAGCAGGCCGCGATGGTGCTGAGCACGCTGCGCCGTGACAATATCGAGGCGAAAGGCGGCTCATGGTCGACCGAGGAAGAAGAAGCTTTTCGCGCACCGACGAAGCAGCAATTCGAGACCCAAGGCAGCCCGTATTACGCCACCGCGCGGCTGTGGGACGACGGCGTGATCGATCCCGCCGATACCCGCCTGGTGCTGGGACTGGGCCTGTCGGCCTCGGCCAATGCGCCGATCGAGCCGACGCGCTTCGGCCTGTTCAGGATGTGATGATGGCCACTCCCGCTCTCTATAAGCCATTTCGCACGCTGCTGATCGCCAACCGTGGCGAGATCGCCTGCCGTGTCATCCGCACCGCGCGCGCGATGGGGCTTCGCACCGTCGCGGTCTATTCGGAGGCCGACGCCGACGCGCTGCATGTCGCTGACGCCGACGAGGCCGTGCTGATCGGCCCGGCGCGTGCGCGCGACTCCTATCTCAACATTGCCAATGTGATCGACGCCGCGCGAAAAACCGGCGCCGAGGCAATCCATCCCGGTTACGGTTTTCTTTCGGAGAGCGCCGAATTCGCGCAGGCCTGTGCGGATGCCGGTATCGTGTTTGTCGGCCCGACCGCCGACATGATCACCGCGATGGGCTCGAAGTCCGGCTCCAAGGCGTTGATGGAGAAGGCCGGCGTGCCGCTGGTGCCGGGTTTTCACGGCGAGGCGCAAGATGAGGCGACATTGGCGTCAGCCGCAGACCGGATCGGCTTTCCGGTTCTGGTGAAGGCGTCGGCCGGCGGCGGCGGCCGCGGCATGCGCGTGGTGCGCTCGGCCGGTGAATTGGCGGCAGCGATCATCAGCGCCAAGCGCGAGGCGAAAGCTGCGTTCGGCGATGACCGTATGCTGATTGAGAAATACGTCGACAATCCCCGTCACATCGAGGTGCAGATCGTCGGCGACAGCCACGGCAATCTGGTGTCATTGTTCGAGCGCGAATGCACCTTGCAGCGCCGCCACCAGAAGGTGATCGAGGAAGCGCCGTCGCCGACACTTGGTCCTGCGCAGCGCGAGGCAGTTTGCGCCGCTGCGCGAAAAGCAGCGGGCGCGGTGAACTATGTCGGTGCCGGCACCATCGAATTCGTCTCCGACGGCCACGAGGTGTTCTTCATCGAGATGAACACGCGGCTGCAGGTCGAGCACCCCGTCACCGAACTGATCTCAGGCGTCGATCTGGTCGAATGGCAGTTGCGCGTCGCCTTCGGCGAGAGGCTGCCGCTGGCGCAGGACGAGATCACATTGAACGGCCACGCCGTCGAGGCGCGGGTCTATGCGGAGAATCCGCACAAGAATTTCATGCCGTCGGTCGGCCGCATCACGACATGGCGCACGCCGGCAGAGGACAACGGACTGCGCATCGACGCCGGCTACCGCGAAGGCGACAGCGTATCGCCAAATTACGACGCGATGCTCGCCAAGGTGATCGCCTGGGCGCCGACGCGCGAGGCGGCGATCGACCGGCTCAACCGCGGGCTGGAAGACACCGACGTTCGCGGCATCGTGACCAACATTCCGTTTCTGTCGGCGCTGGTGACGCATCCCGATGTTCGCGCCAACACCATCGACACCGGCTTCATTGAACGTGAGCTGACGGCGCTGACGCCGCCGGGTGCGCCTCCCGGCGAACTCGAACTCTGCGCCGCCGTCGCAGCGATCCTCGGCGTCGAGCAGGCACGGGCCACCGAGACGTCGCCGTGGCAGAGCGCCGGATGGATGCCCGTCGGTCGCCGTCAGCGCGTGTTCCGGTTTCGCCAAAGCGATAGCGAGCACAAGGTAACGCTGGTCTATGGCAGCGGCCCGTCGCAACTGCTGATCGGGGACCGCGTCTTGGCGTTCGCTGCATCATATGGCGCGCATGGTGATTTCGATCTCACGCTCGATGGCGCGCGCTCGCACACTCATGCAGTCATCGAAGGCCACGAACTTTATCTGCGTACGCGCAACGGGCGCTTCGACATGCATTGGGTCGATCCGTTCGGCGGCGATGACGAGGAGCACGTCGGCGAGGACAAGATCGTGGCGCCGTTGCCCGGCACCGTGGTGGCGCTGCTGGCTGAGGAGGGCGCGCTGCTCGAGAAGGGCGCAGCGATCCTGACGCTGGAAGTGATGAAAATGGAGCAGACGTTGCGCGCGCCGTTCGCGGGCAAGCTCACCAGCCTGCGATGCAAGGTCGGCGATATCGTCCAGGAAGGCGTCGAACTCGCCGTCGTCGAACCTTCTGAAGCTGATCCAGAATGACCGACTCCATTCGCATCGTCGAAGTGGGCCCGCGCGACGGGCTTCAGAACGAGAAGACGCCGGTTTCGGTCGCGGATCGTATCGCCTTCGTGAAGGCGCTGGTATCGGCCGGGTTGGACACGGTCGAGGTCGGCTCGTTCGTGTCGCCCAAGGCTATCCCGCAGATGATCGGTTCGGATCAGGTGTTCCGCGGCGTCGCGGACCTGCCCGGTGAATTCCATGTGCTGGTGCCCAACGAGAAGGGCTACGAGGGCGCGAAGGCCGTCGGTGCGAAAGTCATCGCGGTGTTCGCGTCGGCCTCCGAAGGGTTTTCGCGGGCCAATATCAATTGCTCGGTCCAAGAATCCATCGAGCGCTTCAAGCCGGTCATCGCGCGCGCGCAGGCCGACGGCATCCGGGTGCGCGGCTACGTGTCCTGCGTGCTGGGCTGCCCGTATGACGGCGAGGTGGATGTGCAGGCGGTCGTGGATGTCACCACCACCCTTTGGGATCTCGGTTGCTATGAGGTTTCGCTCGGCGACACCATCGGCGTCGGTACGCCGAGAAAGGCCCGCGCGCTGCTGCGGGCCTGTGCGGAGGCGGTGCCCATGCAGAACCTGGCGATGCACTTCCACGACACGTACGGGCAGGCGCTGGCCAATATCTACGCGGGGCTGGAAGAGGGCGCCCGCGTCATCGACTCCGCCGCCGGCGGCCTCGGCGGCTGCCCCTATGCACCCGGCGCCACCGGCAATGTCGGCACCGAGGACGTGGTCTACATGCTGGAAGGCATGGGGATTTCGACCGGTGTGGACATGGACAAGCTGTTGGCCGCGACCAATGCGATCAGCGTTCTGATCGGCCGTCCGCCGGTCAGCCGCGTGGCGTCCGCGATAAATGCGAGCCGGCGGGCGAAGTAACAGCCGCCCTCGCAGTCACGCGGAGAGTCTTGAGTTACCGTCCCCCGTCCGGTCCCATCACCAGGTCCGGCAGGAATGTCGAGATCCCCGGCACGAAGCACAGCAGCAGCACCGCGAACATCATCAGCAGCACGAACGGCACGGTGCCCCAGATCACCTCGCTGAGCGGGATGTCGGGCGCGACGTTGCGGATCACGAAGATGTTCAACCCGACCGGCGGATGAATCAGCCCCATCTCCATCACGATCGTCATCACGATGCCGAACCAGATGATGTCGAAGCCCGCGGCGCGCAGCGGCGGCAGCACGATCGGCGCGGTCATCAGGATGATCGATACGGGCGGCAGGAAGAAGCCGAGCATCACCACCATCACCAGAATGGCGGCGAGCAGTTCCCAGCGCGGCAGATGCATCGCGACGATCGATTCCGCGACCGACTGCGAGATGTGCAGGTAGCTCATCACGTAGGAGTACAGCAGCGACATGCCGATGATCATCATCAGCATGGTGGATTCGCGGATGGTGGATTTCAGGATCGGCGCGAGGTCACGCGGCCGCCACACGCCGTAGATTGCCGCGATCAGCGCCAGCGCCAGCAAGCCGCCGAGGCCTGCGGTTTCCGACGGCGTCGAGTAGCCGCCATACAGCGCGATCATCACGCCGGTGAGCAGGATGATGAAGGGCAGCACGCGGGGCAGCACGCTGAAGCGCTCCTTCATGGTGAAGTCGTCGTGCTTGAGGATCGGTGAGGTCTCGCCGGTCTGCAGATAGGCCGCGTGCGCCGTGGCGTATTCGCGCCGGAACCGGAACACGGCATAGGTGCCGAACAGCGTTACCAGCAGCAGGCCGGGGCCGATGCCGGCCAGGAACAGCCGTCCCAGCGATTTCTCGGCGGCCACCGCAAACAGAATCATGGTGATCGACGGCGGCAGCAAAATGCCGAGCGTGCCGCCGGCGGCGATGATGCCCGCCGCGAAGCCGCCGGAATAGCCGCGCTTGCGCATTTCGGGAATGCCGGCCGAGCCGATCGCCGAACATGTAGCAGGCGAGGAGCCGGCCATCGCCGCGAACAGCGCGCAGGCGAACACGTTGGCGACGCCGAGGCCGCCCGGGACCTTGTGCAGCCAGGCATGTAATGCGGTGTAGAGATCCTGTCCCGCGCGCGACTTGCCGATCGCGGCTCCCTTCAGGATGAACAGCGGGATCGACAGCAACGTGATCGAGGCCATTTCCTCGTAGACGTTCTGCGTTACCGTATCGAGCGAGGCGGACGGCATGTAGATCGCCATGAACACCACGGCGACGGAGCCGAGCGCAAAGGCGATCGGCATTCCCGAGAACATCGCGACGAGCGTGGCCAGGCCGTAGCTAATTCCAATTCCAAGTACAGTCACGGGCGGGCCTTGCGGGTCAGCGGGATCAGGATCTGCAGCAGGATCTGCACGCACAGCAACGTCATGCCTGCGGCCATCAGTGCATAGGGAATGGCGAGCGGCGGCGACCACATCGAATTCGAGACCTGGCCATCGACCCAGGCTTCATGTGTCAGCGTCCATGACTTCCAGGCGAAGAAGCCGCAGAACACGAGGCTGGCGACATCGACCAGCCACAGCCGGATCGCGTTGACCATCGGCGACAGCAGCCCGATAAAGGCCTCGATGCCGATATGGCCGCGCTGGCCCTGCACGTAGGCGGCGGTCATGAAGGTGGCGCCGACCAGCAGGAATACTGCGGCCTCGTCCTGCCAGTAGGTGGCGCTGTGGAACACGCTGCGGGTCAGCACGCTGTAGCTCAGGATCAGGCAGGCGGCGATCAGCGCGATCGCTGACAGCACCACGATGACGGTGTTGCAGAACGCCAGCGCGCGCTCCAGCGCCGCCACGAGCGGGTGGCTCGCGGCAGCGGGAGGATCGAAGTGATCGGGCAGTGCGCCGTGCATCAGGCCGCCACGTCGTTGGCGAGCTTGAGCAGGTTGGCGGCCAGCGGCGTCTTGGCGCTGTAGTCCTTCCAGGCGGTGTCGCGGGCGATGTCACGCCATTTGCCGACGGTCGCGGCGTCGAGCACGCTGACCTTGGCGCCGGCCTTCTCGTACACCTTGGCGACCTCGACGTCGTCGTCCTGAGCGCCCTTCTTGCCGAACGCTTCCATCTCGGCGCCGACCGTCAGCAGAATGTCCTGATGGTTCTTCGGCAACTTGTCGAAGATCGCCTTCGACATCATCAGCGGCTCCAGCATGAACCAGTACGACGCGCCGGCGCCTGAGGTCAGGTGCTTTGCCACCTCTTCGAGCCGGAACGAAATCAGGCTGGTGGAGGAGGTGATGCCGGCGTCACAGGCGCCGGTCTGCATCGCCGCGTAGATTTCGTTGGAGGGCACCGACAGCACGGCTGCGCCCGCGGTCTGCAGCACCATGTCCATCTCGCGTGAGCCGCCGCGCACCTTGAGCCCCTTGGCGTCGTCCGGCGTCAGCAGCGGCCGGTTGCGGCTGGCGACGCCGCCGGCCTGCCAGATCCAGGTCAGCAGGATGATGCCCTTGTCGGCGAGGAAGTCAGTCAGCGCCTTGCCGACCGGCTGGTCTTTCCAGCGCAGGCCCTGCTCATAGGTCGAGACCAGGCCGGGCATCAGGCCGATATTGGTTTCCGGCAGTTCGCCGCCGGCATAGGGCATCGGATACAGGCTGATATCGAGCGCGCCTTTGCGCATTGCCGAGAATTGCGCATTGGTCTTGATCAGCGACGAGTTCGGATAGATCTCGGCAGCGATCTCACCGCCGCTGCGCTTGGCCACCTCGGCGGCGAACACCCGGCACAGCCGGTCGCGGAAATCGCCCTTGTCGACGGTGCCGCCGGGAAACTGGTGCGATATTTTCAGCGTGGTCGCAGCCCGGGCCGTTCCGGTCCCGAAACGCAGGATGGCCGGGGCGGCGAGCGCTGTGACGAGGACGTGGCGGCGTGTGAGCATGGCTATCTCCCTTAAGCTATTTTTGATTGGAATATCCGGGCCGGCGTTGCGGCATATTAGCCCGTCTTCTTCAGAACTTTCTCTAGTCTGATAGTTCGAGGCTGGTGTCGAGAAAGCGCCGCTCGTGTTGCGGCGCACACTTGCCGAAAGATTCGACCGAAAAAAGACGAAATAACACAATTTGGCCGGAGTTCATCCGGGCCCGGCGCCCCCTGCAAAAGCCCTTTGCGAAAAATTTTCCAACAGCCGGTAACAAACCCGGCCGCG
>NZ_JAQGJT010000137.1 GCF_028290495.1 Tardiphaga sp. | reverse complement strand
CTGTGACCGTCATTCCGGGATGCGTGCGCGTAGCACGCGCCCGGAATCTCGAGATTCCGGGTTCGATGCTGACGCATCGCCCCGGAATGACGGCGAGCCTAGCGTCCCGTAAACCGCGGCTTGCGCTTTTCCATGAAGGCGCGTCGGCCCTCGCGAAAATCTTCCGAGTCCATGCAGGCGGTGCCGATCGCCTTGATCGCATCCATGTCGCGCTGGTCGGGGTCTTTCAGCGCCTGCGCGATGGTGATCTTGGCCGCCTTGATTGCCAGCGGCGCGTTGCCCGAAATGGTGCGGGCGATGTCCAATGTCGCGCTCCACAAATCCGCGTCGGGCACCACGCGATCGACCAGGCCGATCCTTAGCGCTTCGGCGGAGTCGATCCGCATGCCCGTATACATCAGAAGCCGAGCCCAGGACGGCCCGACCAGCGACACCAGATTCTTCAGGCCGTCATAGCCATAGGCGATGCCGAGCTTGGCGGCAGGAATCCCGAACTGGCTGTTGGCCGCGGCGATCCGGATGTCGGACATCATGGCGACCTGCATGCCGCCGCCGAGGCAGAAGCCGCGGATGCAGGCGATGGTCGGCTTCGGATAATTCGCCAGCAGCGCGTGCGACGCGGCGCTGCGCCGGGAATATTCCTCGGAGGCTTCCGCATTGTGGCGGTTCTGCTCGAACTGGCTGATGTCGGCGCCCGAGACAAAGGCTTTGTCGCCGGCACCGACCAGGATCACGACGCGGACCGCGGGATCGTCGCGCAATTCGGCCAGCGCGGCGCCGAGGCCCTCCCACATGTCCAGCGACATCGCATTGCGCTTGGCGGGATTGTTGAAGGTGATGGTGCCGACGCCGTCGGCGACGCTCTGCAGGATCTTGCCGTCGGCGTGGGGTTTGTCGGCGCGTGCGGTCAGGACATTCAACATGACGATATGCTTTCAGTGGCGCTGTGGCGGGCAGCTTCATGCATCGAGGAACGGGCCGATATTGGCGCGCGCAAAGGCGGGGCGCGCCTGGATGGCCTGCCACCACGCGGCGACACGCGGGTGCTTTTGCAAGGTGACTTCATCCGGCGCGATTTCTTCTTCGATGCGCTTGACGAACGGGACCGCGGCGATATCGGCGATCGAATAGGCACTGCCGACCAGCCAGCCGGACGGTTTCAGCGAGTCCTCCATGCGGTCCAGCAGCGCCACCAGCTTGGCGCGGGCGCTATCGCGCTCCTCGTCGGTGTAGGGTTTTCGTGCCACCCGCAGCCAGGAGTCTTGCCGCTCCTTGCTCGGGATGTTCTTCAGTTTTTCGGCCAGTTCCTCGTCGGACCATTGCGACGCGACCTTCTGCAAGTGGTGCCGCCAGTTGAAGATGATCAGGTTGTGGATCAGCCCGTCGATGTGCCGGATCCAGTTGCGCATCAGCGCAAGCTGGTAGGGCGCGCCCGGCCGCAGTGGCCGGTCGGGCCAGGTTTCGTCAAGATATTCGCAGATCGTGCCGCTTTCGTGCAGCGGCAGGCCATCATGGATCAGCGTCGGGATCACTCCGTCCGGGTTGATCTTCAGGTATTCCGGTGAATGATGCTCAAGCTTGCCCATATCGACGACGCGGCCGTCATAGGCGATGCCCTTTTCCTCGAGGCACAGCCGTACGCGGCGGGACGCGCTGGACTTCCAAGCGTGATGCAGGATGATCATCGCACGCTCCGCCGGTGCAAGGCCATCTCAAACACCGAACGTGTCACGCCATTTTTCCGTCAGTTCGGGAATGCCCTTGATGATCTCGGCGATGGTCGGGCGGATCGTTTTGAGATCCTCCAGCCTGACGGCGTTGGCAGGTAAAACCACATCGCGCCGCAGCGGAACGGCAAACTCCTCGACGTCCTCCTTGGCGGTCTCCTGCGAATACAAAAATTCCATGAACAGCTTTGCGGCGTTCGGGTGTTTGGTGTTTTTCAAGATAGCGGAGCCCGAGATCATCAGCACCGAGCCTTCATCCGGATAGGCCGCGCCAAGCGGATTTCCCTGCGCCACGTTCCACAGCACCAGCGCGGTCGGGCTCGCGCCGATGCTGCGTTCGCCGGAATTGAGGATGGTGACGGTGTCGATGATGGAACGGCCGACATGCGGTTTCAGTTCGGCCAGTTGCTCGAAATAGTCCCAGCCATAGAGCTTGTCCATCTGCACCACCCAGGTGCCGACGAAGCCGCTGAAGCCGGGATGACCGACCACCAGTTGCCCCTTCCATTTCGGATTGATGAAGTCCTTCCAGCTCTTGGGCACCTGGTCGGCCTTCACCTTGTTGGTGTTGTAGCCAAAACCGACGGTGGTGGCGTTCACCACCTGATAGGCGTTGTCGGGATCGATGTTGAGAAAGCGCGGATCGATCGCGTCCGATGCATGCATCTTGTAGGGCAGCAGCAGCCCGCGCTGTTTCAGCGAAACGTACTGGCCCATGTCGGTGGAGGCGAACACGTCGCAATTGGCGGCGCCAGCCTGGATATCCTGGCTCAGCCGCTGATACGCGACCTGCGCGGTGGCCCGCACCACATTCACCTTCACGCCGGGAAACGCCTTGGTGAACAGCGCGGCGTGCGTCTCCGCGCGAGTGGAGGGCCAGTAGACGATGTACCAGGTGAGTTCGCCTTCAAGCTTGGCCTTGGCATAAAGCTCGGCGATGTAGTCGGTTTGCGCGGTTGCGGGACGCAGACCCATCAGGGCGGCGGCAGCGCCGCCGGCCAGCAGGCCCCTTCGGTTGATCGGCATGAAATCTCCCTGATTTGTCGCGAACGCTCTTTGGCGTCTGTCACGCATCCTGATGTGTTGCGCATTCCAGCATTGATTTCCTGTGTGCGCAATGCTCTTGTCCGCATACACAAGGAACATGGCTCCCATGCGCGGCAGAACCAGCGAATCCCTTCGCAAGGAACTTGAAGACGATATCGAGCACGGCCGGCTGGCGCCCGGTGACCGGCTCGACGAGCAGACGCTGGCGGCGCGTTTTGACGTCTCGCGCACGCCCGCGCGCGAGGCGCTGCTGCAGTTGGCTGCCGCTGGCATCGTGCGCATGGTGCCGCGGCATGGTGCGGTGGTCAGCAGCGTATCGCCGCAACTCGGCGTTGGCATGGTGGAAGTGCTGACGGCGCTGGAAGCGGAAGCCGCAGGTCTAGCGGCGCGGCGAATGTCGGATGTGGAGAAGACGAAGCTTGGCAAGTTGCATCAGGCGTCGCATGTCGCGGTGAAGCGGCTCGACAGCGCCGCCTACCTCAAGCACAACGCGGCGTTCCACGACGTGATCTATCTCGGCGCGCGTAACGAGTATCTCGCTGAGCAGATCCGGCTGACGCGTCGCGGCATGCGCTTCTACCATCGCAGCAGCCTGAGCCAGCCGGCGCGCCTGAAAGCGTCGTGGCAGGAGCACGGGCGCGTCCTCGATGCGATCCGGAACGGTGACGAACTGCTGGCGCAGGCTGCGATGCGCGAACACATCCTGTATGGCGGACGCGTATTCGCCGACATGATCGCAAGCCTGTCCAAACCCGAGAGCAAATGATGAAAACATCGGTCGTTCGCATTCACCGCCACGGCGGTCCCGACGTGCTGCAATATGAAGAGGTGGAGTTGTCCGCGCCCGGCCCCGGCGAGGTGCAGATCCGGCAGACCGCGATTGGGCTCAATTTTTCCGACGTCTATCAACGCGAGGGCGAGGCCGGGCCGCATGATTCCGGGACGATGCCGATGATCCTCGGTGGACAAGGCGCCGGCGTGGTCGAGGCTGTGGGACCAGGCATCGACACCTTCAAGCCGGGCGACCGCGTCGCCTACATTTCACCCGGTGCCTATGCGGAGTGTCGCAACGTCGGGATCGAGCGCCTGCTGCATCTGCCCGCCGGAATTTCCGATCAGATCGCGGCCGCAACATTGCTGCGTGGTCTTACGGCGGAATATCTGGTGCGGCGCCTTTACAAGGTGAAGCCGGGCCACACCGTTCTGGTCCATGCGGCGGCGGGCGGCATGGGGCTGATCCTCGGGCAATGGGCCAAGGCGCTCGGCGCGCGCGTGATCGGCACCGTCGGCGCCGACAGCAAGATCGACATCGCCAAAGCCCATGGTTGCGACGAGGTGATCGTCTACACCCGCGAGGATTTCGCCGCTCGCACCATGGAACTGACCGGCGGCATCGGCGTCGATGTGATCTATGACGGCGTCGGTAAGGATGCGTTCCTGAAGTCACTGGATTGCGTGCGACCGATGGGCATGGTGATCAGCTACGGCACCGCATCGGGCAATGTTGGCAAGTTCGACCTGCAATTGCTGCATCGCAAATCGATCATCGTGACGCGGCCGACATTGCGCACTTGGATTGCGTCGCGCGCCGATCTCGAAGCTGCCGCGGCTGCCTTCTTTGACGCGGTGATATCCGGAAAGGTCCGAGCCGAAGTCAATCGCAGCTACAGCTTGCGGGACATTCGGCGCGCCCACGAAGAGCTTCAGAGTAGATCGACGACGGGAGCTGCAATTATAGTCCCGTAGGGTTTCGGCGCCGTGGCATCGCGGCGGTGGGATTGTTCGGCCTGCGCCCTGGCGAGTTATTCGCGAATGCCGGCAAACATAGATGGCCTCCGCCGTCCCGCCCTCCGCGTCGCTCGATCGCGGGCGTATGAGTTATACCGACGGAGCGATCCGGCTGGCACGTGCCGCTCGAGCGAGAACGCGTAGAACAATGCCGCCTGATCAGTCTGCTGGGGACGCATCATCGATTCAGCCTCCGCCGATGCCGGCAATGAATCAGCGATCGCGCTCCGCTTCAACAAAGAGCTTTTCAACACAACCGGCGCAAAGCGGTCATTTTCTGCCTGTCACCGTCCCAAGCAACTGGAATCTGAAGGGTGGTGAGGGGGCTTGGAATCTCGCCAACCAGGCGACCGACAAGATCACCAGCGAGATTGAATCGCTGAACGGTATTTCCGGCGACGTCGTCAGCGGGCTGGCGTCGATCAAGCAGGCGATCCAGCACGTTAACGAAGATGTCACCTCGACCGCCGCTGCGGTCGAGGAACAGAGCGCCGTGACGTCAGACATATCGACCAACATGCAGCGCGCAGCGGCCGAACTGGCGTAAGCGCTTGCCGCGCACGCCAGGCTTGAAAAAGTGCTGATTGCGGACACGTAATCCAGCCATCTGCGACAATACGAATAATTGACTGGCCAAAAGTCATTGTTCCAACGCAGCATTGGAATCGTTGTAAATTGGAATTTCAATGATGATCGACGGCTCCCGCCTTTCGCGGCGTTCTTTCCTGGTGTCGACCGCCGCATTGGCGATCGCAGGCTCTGCCGCACGAGCGCGCACCATCACCGGCGGCATGCCTTGGGAACCCGGCACCGCGTCGCCGCCGTTGCAGGTGCGCGCCGGCCCGTGGGCATTCTTCACCCCCGACGAAGCCGCCACGGTAGAAGCTGCGGTCGATCGCCTGATCCCGCCCGACGAGCGCGGCCCTGGCGGCAAAGACGCCGGCTGTGCCGTCTATATCGATCGGCAACTGGCGGGCGCCTATGGCAAGGCTTCGGCGCTCTATATGCGGCCGCCATTCATGCCCGGCACTGCCATGCAGGGCTATCAGGCGCAGGATGCGCCCGCCGCGCGCTATCGCAATGGGCTGAAGGCGCTGGCCGATTACATCAAGGCGACCTTCGTCGGAAAGGCGTTTCGCGATCTGGCAGCAGCCGAGCAGGACCAGGTGCTGTCCGGCCTCGAGACCGGCAAGATCGCGCTCAAGGACGTCAAGAGCGCGGAGTTCTTCGCGCTGCTGCTGCAGAACACCCAGGAGGGCTTCTTTGCCGACCCGGTCTATGGCGGCAACAAGGACATGGCCGGCTGGAAGCTCGTGGGCTTTCCGGGCACCCGCTACGACTACCGCGACTGGGTCGAGCGCCACAACGAAGTCTACCCGCTGCCCCCCGTCAGCATCATGGGCCGACCCGAATGGACAGTGAAAGACTAGGACATGGCGCGCAAACTTCCTCATAAAGATGTCGTCATTGTCGGTCTCGGCTGGACCGGATCGATCCTGGCTTACGAACTCGCCAAGTCCGGACTGGATGTCGTGGCGATCGAACGCGGCCCGTGGCGCGATACCGCCACCGACTTTCCGCCAGCCTATGCGCAGGACGAGCTGCGCTACGCCGTGAAGCTCGACCTGTTCCTGCGCCCCGCGCAGGATACTCTGACCTTCCGCAACAACGGCACCCAGACCGCGCTGCCGATCCGCAGCTTCTCGGGCTTTCTGCCGGGCAATGGCGTCGGCGGCGCCGGGGTGCACTGGAATGGCCAGACCTGGCGCTTCCTGCCCAGCGACTTCAAACTGCGTAGCCATCTCGAAGATCGTTACGGCAAAGACGCGCTGCCGGGCGACATGACGATCCAGGACTGGCCGCTGACCTATGACGAGCTGGAATCGTCCTATGACCGTTTTGAAAAGCTGTGCGGTACGTCCGGCAAGGCCGGCAACATCAACGGCAAGATCACCGCCGGCGGCAATCCGTTCGAGGGCTGGCGTTCGTCGGAATATCCGACGCCGCCGCTGAAGCAGGGTTATGGCGCAACCTTGTTTGCCGAAGCGGCGAAGAAGACCGGCCACTCGCCGTTTCCGCAGCCGGCGTCGAATTTGAGCGAGGCCTACACCAATCCGCTCGGCATCAAGATGGGCCAGTGCACCTATTGCGGCTTCTGCGAGCGCTTCGGCTGCGGCAACTATGCCAAGGCGAGCCCGCAGGCCTGCGTCATCCCCGCTCTGATGCGGCTGCCGAACTTCACGGCGCATACCGAATCCGAAGTCACCAGGATCAATCTCGATTCCACCGGCAAGAAGGCCACTGGCGTCACTTATATCGATTCCTCCGGCGAGGAGTGGGAGCAGACCGCCGACCTCGTGTTGGTCTGCGCCTTTGCGCTGTTCAACGTTCGCTTGATGCTGCTGTCGGGCATCGGCAAGGCCTATGATCCGGTCACCGGCAAGGGCGTGGTCGGGCGCAACTACGCCTACCAGACCACGTCGGGCGTCTCGATCATCCTGAAGGACAAGAACCTCAACCCGTTCATCGCCACCGGCGCGCATGGCATGATGATCGACGACTACAATGGTGACAATTTCGACCACACCGGCCTCGGCTTCTTCGGCGGCGGCTTCATGGGCGCGGGCCAGACCGGTGCGCGGCCGATCCAGACCCGGCCGGTGCCGGCCGGCACGCCGAAATGGGGCGCGCAGTGGAAGAAAGCGACGGCGGAGACCTACAACAAGTCGTTCGCACTCTCGACCCACGGAAGTTCCTACAGCTACCGCGACTGCTATCTCGACCTCGATCCGACCTACAAGGACCGGCTCGGCCGTCCCCTGATGCGGATGACGTTCGATTTCCACGAGAACGAGTTGAAGATGTCGCAATTCCTCACCGACCGTCTCGCCGAGATCGCCAGGGCGATGGACCCGGCGGAGATGACGGCGAGCCCGCGCAAGGGGCCATACAATTCGACGATCTACCAGACCACGCACAACACCGGCGGCACGGTGATGGGTGCCGATCCCGAGACCTCGGTGGTCAACCGCTATTGCCAGAGCTGGGACGTTTCCAACGTCTTCGTGCCCGGCGGCGCGTCGGTGTTTCCGCAGAATCACGGCTACAACCCGACCGATACGGTCGGCGCGCTGGCCTACTGGACAGCGGACGCCATCAAGAACCGCTATCTGAAAAATCCTGGTCCTTTGGTTTAAGGTGAGAATGATGAACCGTTCTCTCACCGCCGCGGCGCTGCTGCTTTCGCTCTCGGGGGCAGCCTTCGCGCAGGATACGCAAAGCTTCGATCGCGTCGAGCGCGGCCGCTATCTCTCGGTGCTGTCAGACTGCGCCGGCTGCCACACCGCGCCTGGCGGGGCGTCCTTCGCCGGTGGCCTGGCGCTGGATACGCCGTTCGGCAGGCTGGTGGCTCCGAACATCACGCCGGACCGCGAGACCGGCATCGGCAACATGACCGACGACGAGTTCGTTGCCGCGCTGCACGAAGGCCGCGGCCACAATGGCCGCCGTCTGTATCCGGCGATGCCGTATCCCGCTTACACCAAAATGACGGAAGACGACGTCCGCGCCATGCGCTCCTATTTCAGGACGCTGGAGCCGGTGCACAATGAGGTCGTCTCCAACCAATTGCCGTTCCCGTTCAACATCCGCCTCGTGATGTTGGGCTGGAACTGGATCAACTTCCTCCCGGGCCGCTACCAGCCCAACCCGCAGAAGTCAGCGGAATGGAATCGCGGCGCCTACATCGTGCAGGGCCCTGCCCATTGCGGGACCTGCCATACGCCGAAGACGTTACTCGGCGGCGACAAGAACGCGACGCCGCTGGCCGGCGCCACCCTGCAGGGCTGGTTCGCGCCTGACATCACCACCGATGGCCACAGGGGCGTCGGTAGCTGGTCGAAGGATGACCTGGCGCAATATCTGAAGACCGGCGCTAATTCCTTCACGCTGGCCTCGGGCCCGATGTCGGAGGCGATCTCGCATTCGACCTCGCAGATGACCGACGCCGATATCGCGGCGATTGCGACCTATCTGAAGGACTCCGGCACCGGCGGAAATGCCGCCAAGCCGGCGTCACTGGCGGACAACAGCAATGCGATGCGCGTGGGGGCTGCGATCTACAAAGACAACTGTGCTGCCTGCCACAGGGATAGCGGCATCGGCGATGCCGGGCTGTTTCCGAAGCTCGCCGGCAGTGCACTGGTGCAGCAGGTCGATCCGATGACGCTGGCCCATGTGGTGCTGAGCGGCACCCGTGCGGTTTCGACCGATGGCGCGCCGACCGGTCCGGCGATGCCGGCCTTCGACTGGCGTCTCAACGATGCGCAGGTCGCCGCCGTGCTGACCTACATCCGCAACAGCTGGGGCAATGCGGCGGCCGCGGTGCCTGCGAGTGCGGTGGCGGATCAGCGGACGTCACTGGCGAAGACGCCGTAGCACACGGGCGTTTCCCGGACGCGATGCCGCATTCTTCATGCCGCTTCGCAGATCCGGGATTCCGGTCGTCGCGAGGAATCTGTCCCCCGGATCAGCGCGTGAGCATGAGCTGGGGCAGCATTTTTTTTGAGGTTGTCGGGGATAGTGCGTTCCGGTTTCCCGACGAGCGCGTGATTGTATTGTTGATGAACTGATAACAGAGCCATTGGACAAGCATGGCGGATGGGACAACTTCCATCCCGATGCGACAACCATGTCGTTTAACAGCGCCGATCTGTTCGCCTGCGTGATCGCGCTGGGCGCGCTCGGGTTTTGCATCAATGCGGTGATGGCAGAACCCCGAAGCGGTTGATGAGCTGGCAATATGCCTGAGGCGCAGCGAGGGATCAGTGACCTCTCAGTCGCAGCCGGTCTTTTCTCGCGCAGGTCGCGATAAATTCCAGAATGGCGCGCACCGGAGCCTGATCGGTCAGGTCCGGATGCGCGAGCAGCCAGATGTCCGACATCGCCCCTAATTTGTGTGGGGCGACACGAAGCAGATCGGGGTGCGCATCGCCGACGATGCAGGACATCGCGCAGATGCCGATGCCTGCGCGCACCGCGGCCAGCATGTCCGACTGCGAGGAGCATCGGATGGCGATGGTGGCATCGCGGGCGACATGGTCACTCCAGCGTCCCAGCTCCAGATTTGTGGATTTGTCGGCAAAGCCGACCACCATGTGCTCCTTCCATTCGCTTTGTCGTTCCGGCAGCGGATTTCTCGCCGCATAGCCGCGCGATGCATAAAAGCCGACCCCCAGCCGCGCGATCTTGCGTCCGATCAGATTCTCGTCGCCGGGCTGGTAGATGCGCAGCACGATATCAGCCTCGCGCTTGCGAACGCTGACCGGGAACGGATGTGTCACCAGCTCGATCGCGATGTGCGGATGCTCCAGGATGAACGCGCTCATATGCGGCATCAGCCAGAAGTTGGCCAGCGTCGGCCCAATCGAAATCCTGACGACGCCGCGTGCGTCGGCGCCGGTGGCTGCAGCCACGGCCTCGGCTTTCAGCGCGGCCGTAGCCATCGCCAGCGTGCTTTCATGAAACCGCCGGCCGATCGCGGTCAGCACCAGGCCGGCATCGGAGCGAACGAACAGCAGGGTGCCCAGTTGCTTTTCAAGCGCGGCAATCTCGCGGCTGACTGTGGGATGGCTGCGGCGCAGGTGTCGCGCCGCTCCAAGGTAGCTGCCGGCGTCGACAACGGCGTTGAAGGTTCGGCAGAGGTCCCAGTCCATTGAACAATCCAGCTAATATGGTTGTTCAAACTTGAACAACAAAGCGGTGCGGTCAAGCCCTATGCTGCCTCAACAGAAAATGAAGGAAACGCTCATGTCGCTGCCTCGCTGTCTCGACGGCAAGCTCGAATTGCCTGTGCTCGGCTCGCCGCTGTTTATCGTGTCGGGGCCGGAGCTGGTGATTGCCCAATGTAAGGCCGGCATTGTCGGATCGTTTCCGGCGCTAAATGCGCGGCCGGTCGAGATGCTCGACCAGTGGCTCACGCGCATCGAGAACGAGCTTGGCGAATATCAGGCGTTGCATCCGGAGAAAAAGGTGGCGCCTTACGCCGTCAACCAGATCTGCCACGCCTCGAACGACCGGCTGATGAAGGACATGGAAACCTGCGTCAAGCACAAGGTGCCGGTCATCATCACCTCGCTGCGTCCGCCCGCAGAGCTCGTCGAAGCCGCGCATTCCTACGGCGGCGTCGTCTTCCATGACGTCATCAACGTCAAGCACGCGCGCAAGGCGGCAGAGCAGGGCGTCGATGGCCTGATTTTGGTCTGCGCCGGCGCCGGCGGGCATGCGGGCATGTTGTCGCCTTTTGCACTGGTGCGGGAAGTGAAGCAGTGGTTCAAGGGCACCGTGCTTTTGTCTGGCGCGATCTCCGACGGCTGGGGCATCGCCTCGGCGCTCGCGCTCGGCGCCGACATGGCCTATATGGGCACGCGCTTCATCGCCACCGCCGAGGCCCACGCCCAGGACGGCTACAAGCAGATGATCGTCGATGCCGGAACCGCCGACATCGTCTACACGCCCTACTTCAGCGGCGTGAACGCCAACTATCTCCGCTCGTCCATTGCCGCCAATGGCCTCAACCCCGACGACGTATTGGGGCCGCGCAGCGGCGCGAAATTGAGTCTGGGCAACGATGACGACAAAGGCCCCAAAGCCTGGCGCGACATCTGGTCGGCGGGCCAGGGCGCCGGCGCCATCGACGACGTCCCGGCGGTGGCGGCGCTGGTGGACCGGCTGAAGACACAGTACGACGCCGCTTAGCTGCGGGCCGCGAGCGCCTTGTCCCAATACGCTTCGGCTTCCCGCACAGCGCCCGGTTGATCGAATAGCCGCGGCGCTCTGGCCTTGATCTCGCCGCGTATTCTGGTGCGAAATTCCACATCGTGGACCAGGCGAACCGCCAGCGCAGCGTAGCTCTCGGCGTCAGTCGCGACACACTCCGTCACGCCCATCTGTCTGTAGAACGCCAGCGTATGCCGGCCGCGCATGAAGCGGC
>NZ_JAQGJT010000196.1 GCF_028290495.1 Tardiphaga sp. | reverse complement strand
GAGAACGCACCGGCAGGCAAGCGCGCGATCTACGGCACGTTCCCCCAGCTCGGTGCACCCATCGGCTTCATCATCGCGAACGTGCTGTTCCTCATCCTGAGCCTGACCTTCCCCGCGAGTGCGTTCGCTGCGTGGGGCTGGCGCATCCCGTTCCTGCTGAGCGCGGTGCTCGTCATCATCGGCCTCTACGTGCGGCTCAAGCTCGTCGAGACCCCCGCATTCCAAAAGGTCGTCGCCTCTGGTGAGGTTGCCAAGCTCCCGGTCGCTCGCGTGTTCAAGACCAGCTGGCGCCCGCTCATCCTTGGCACCTTCATCATGCTCGCGACCTACGTGCTGTTCTACCTGATGACCGCGTTCACGCTCACCTACGGCACCACGCCCGCGACGGCCAAGGCCGCGGCCGCGGCAGCCGCGAAGGCCGGCAAGCCGTTCGCCGCGGCGTCGTTCGTTCCAGGACTGGGCTTTACGCGCAACAACTTCCTCATCATGCTCATCATCGGTGTCGTCTTCTTCGGGATCTTCACCCTCGTCGCCGGCCCGCTCGCCGAGAAGTTCGGCCGTCGAAAGACACTGATCTGGGTGACGGTCGGCATCATCGTGTTCGGCCTGCTCTTCGTGCCGCTCTTCGCGGGCGGAGTCGTCGGCACGATGGCGCTCCTCATCGTCGGATTCACACTCATGGGTCTCACTTTCGGCCCCATGGGCGCCGAGCTGCCCGAGCTTTTCCCCACGAACGTGAGGTACACCGGGTCGGCAATCAGCTACAACCTCGCAAGCGTGCTCGGCGCGGCCCTCGCTCCGTCAATCGCAGTGGGATTGTGGTCGCTGGCCCAGGGCAGCACGGTCTGGGTCGGCATCTACCTGAGCGCCACTGCCGTGATCACGCTCATCGCCCTGCTCATCAGCAAGGAGACGAAGGACGTCGAGTTCACCGACAATGTGAGCTAGAGGTTTGGGTGCCGATTGAGTAGCCTGACCTCGTGTCTGCGCCGCGTGACACGTGCGCGCGACCGACCTGTTTGAAGACGACCTCGATTCCGTCGCGACGGCCCTGAACGAGGCACGGACGAAAGCCCAAAGGCAAACGGCTCAATCTCACAGCGAAAGCAAGGACGGCATAAGCGATCCGGCTTGTTACGTCGCATCCTTAGCTGGGTTTCCTCACGTTCGGTGGACTGCTAGATCAGCCGCATCGGCGAGAATTCAAAGAATTCGGCTCGCAAGATATATTGGATGGCACTGAAATTGCTGATGAAGTGTGCCTTTCGAAGTCGCCAACTCGGCCCTCGCAAAAGAACTCATTCGCCTTTCCCAGAAGGTGTTGACAAAGTCTTCGAGCCTGCCGTGATTTGGGCATTGAGCTGTGCAAGGCTGCAAGGTCTGAAGCGATCATCGCCGGATCGCTAGTGTTTTGGTGACGCTGGAGGCGGCGGTGTTGCTGTCGCCAGCGTAGGTGACTCGCAGGGTGTAGGTACCGGCCGGTATGCCCTTGAGCACGATGGCGGCGGCACCGTGGGTGAGCTTGGTTGAACGAGTCTCGATGGTCGTTCCGGAACTCGCGGAGATTGTCAGAGTGACTTTTCCGGTGGGTTCGACGGTCGGAAGTTTAGCCGTGACGTTGGCCGTGACCGGGATGCCGGCGTTCGCGACCACCTTCGGCGCCGTTACGGTGACGGTGGTCGGCGCCTTCGTGATCGTGATCGTCGTGGCCGGTGAGGTGGAGGCCGCGACCAGGGCATCGCCGGCGTAGCTTGCCGTGAGGGTGTGTCGGCCAACCTTCAGCGTCGGCAGGCTGATCGAGGCTTTGCCCGAGGCGTTGAGTTGGCCGGCAGCCACGACCGTGCTGCCGTCGAGCAGCGTCACGGTGCCGGTCGTCACGACACCGGGGGCACTGACTTTCACCGTCGCGGTGACCGCACTGTCGTAGGCGGCCGTGGCGGGTTTGACGTTGACGGTTGTTGCGCTGGCCGCGTGGGCCACCGTGATCGTGGTGCTGGCGCTGGACACGTCGTAGGTCGGGTCGCCGTCGTAGCTGATGGTGAGAGCGTGCTGGCCCACGCCGATGTCCGACGCGGAGGCCTGATAGGTGGCTTTGCCTTTGGTCAGGGTGGTGGTGCCGAGTAGGGTTGCGCCGTCGGTGATCCGGACGGTGCCGGTGGGTGCGGCGCCGGAACCGACGACGGTGATCTTCAGCAACACCTTCTTACCTGCAACCGTGCTGGCTGAGGTCGGGGTGACGCGCGTGATCGAGGTCTGCAACGGTGCGCCAGCGCGGGGCACAGTCACGGTGTTGGTTGCCTCGACGTTGCCGGCCTTGTCGACGGCGCGATAGTTCACGCTAGTCTCCGACGAGCCGACGGTGATCTGGCCCGTAAGCACGGTCCAGGTCCCGCCGGGGAGCTGGTATTCGACGTGGTCGACTCCGGACGTGTCGTCCGCGGCCCGAACCTTGACGGTGCGCGCCGTCGCATCGACGGTGGCGTTGGAGACCGGCGCGGAGGCATCGATCTTGAACTGAGTCGTGGTGATCGCCGAGGTGTTTCCGGAGACGTCAGTGGCACGGATCGCGACCGTGTGTGCGCCGTCCGAGCTGATCACGATCGGGGCGGTCGCCTGCGCCCAGTCGGCGCCGTCGACCTGCGCCGAGACCACCGGACTCGGGTCCACGGCATCGGTCGCGGCGGCCGTCACCGTGACCGGGCTCGTGTACCACCCGTTCGTGCCGTTCGCGGCGGCCGGACTCGAGACCACAGAGACCGTCGGCGGCGTGCTGTCGACCGGGGATGGATGCGTCGTGAACGCATCCACGATCATGTAGCCGCCGTCGACCATCTGACCGGACAGGGTGTGCACTCCCGGTGTCAGGCCCGAGATCGAGACCACCGGCGCCTG
>NZ_JAQGJT010000006.1 GCF_028290495.1 Tardiphaga sp. | reverse complement strand
CGCGGGCGTAGCTCTGGACCAGATAGGCGCGGGTGTTGCGGCCAGCCGCAAGGCCCGCGGGATCGTTGAAGATGCGGCGGTTGCGCGAGTTGGCGGTGTTGAAGGCGACGTCGCCCGGCCGCTGCGGCTTCGAATAGATGCTGTTGTGCACCGGCAGATAGCCGTTGCGATCGATCGCGGCGCAGAACGCCATTCGTTTGTCGCTGGAAAGCAACTTGTCCTGGAATTCCGGCAGCGCGCGGTCGGCCCAGTTCAGGATGCGGGTGCGCATCTGCACCGGATCGGAGCCGGCGATCTTGAGATAGTTCTCGTCGAACATGTCGTCGATTCCGATCGCACCCGACGCGATGCCGGCGGCGAATATCTTGTTGATCGCCGCGCCGGCGTCGATCGCGCGGGTGACGAATTCGGTGTTCTCGTCGTGGATCGCCCACAGCCTGTCTTCGATGCGGCCGAGCAGTGCGGAATCCGGCATCACGAACAGTGCGCGTGCGCCGGCCGGTGAATGGTCGGCGATGCGTAGCCGGCAGGCGCCGATGTCGGCGAGATCGGCCGTGACGATCTCATGCCGCACGAGCGACGCCGCATGCGGCCCGCCGATCAATACGCCTTCCAGCGAGATCTCATACACCGGCGCTTCAAGCGTGTCGGCGCGGGTCTGGATCGCGATCTGCAGATGGCAGGGCAGCCGCTCGCGCTTGCGCTCGTCTTCGCGTTCATCCTGCCGCAACAGCACCGCACAGCGCGCTTTCAGCTTCGAAGCAAACATCGTTACCGCCTGGCCGGCTTGCGCGACCATCTCGCCATGCGAGGCTGCTTCCTTCGCCGCACTGTCGATCTCGGCGGCGCTGTCGCCGACCGAGGCGATGAACTGCGACGCCTGCGCGGCATTGCCGGACATGTCGCTCGTCGTCGCGCTCTGCTCGGCGACCGCCCCGGTGACGTTGGCGAAGACCGGGCGGATCGCCTCGATCGCGCTGGAGATGCGATGCACTGCATCGACCGAACCGGCGGCGTCCCTCTGCAGCGCGTCGATCTTGCGCTCGATTTCCTTGGTGGCCTCCTCGGTCTGCACCGCCAGCGCCTTGACCTCGGTGGCGACCACCGCAAAGCCGCGGCCAGCCGAGCCCGCACGCGCCGCCTCGATCGTCGCATTCAGCGCCAGCAGCGTGGTCTGGCGCGCGATCTGCGCGATCAAGGTGACGACGTTGCCGATCGCCGCGGACGAATCCCGCAGCCGGTCGACCGTGATGCTGGCCTCGTGGGCTGCCGCGCCGGCCTCGTCGGCGAGCCGGCCGGCATTGCTCACCTGCGTGCCGATGCCCTGCGCGGAATGGGTAAATTTGTCGGCGGCCTGCGCAAAGCTGGCAGCGGTGGATTGCGCCGTCAGGGTGCGCGCGGCCAGCGCATCGCTGCGGGCGCGGATCGTGGTCAGCGTGGTCGCTGTGGATTCCGCGCCGCCGGCGACAGAGGAGGCCGCCCGCTCCAGCTGACGGATCAGCGCGCCGAGTTCGAGCTCCAGCAGTTCGAGGATCTCGCGCGCCGAATCCGTCTCCGGCGCTATCGGCGCCTCGGTGGCTGCCACGACAGGCACAACCGGCGGCGCAGCCAAATCGGGCTGGCGTTTCTGAAACAGTCCAAAAGCCATGATCGGTTCCGCTGCAATGCAACTTGAACGGGTATTCTTGCACCCACGAATGAAATCATGATTAACAAGCGGGCATTTAGACGCTAGCTATCCGCCAATAACTACCTCGATTTTTGATTTTGCGGGGCGTGCAGCCTATAACCCCGCGCCGCCGACACCCCTGACGTACGACCGAATCCGAGAGAGACCGCATGGCCGGACATTCCCAGTTCAAGAACATCATGCACCGCAAGGGCAAGCAGGATGCCCAGAAGTCCAAGCTGTTCAGCAAGCTGGCGCGGGAAATCACCGTCGCCGCCAAGCTGGGCACGCCGGATCCCAGCATGAACGCGCGGCTGCGCGCTGCGATGACCGCGGCCCGCCAGGAAAACATGCCGCGGGATAACATCGAGCGTGCCGTCAAGAAGGCGAGCGCCAGCGAGGGCGAGAACTACGACGAGATCCGCTACGAGGGCTACGGCCCCGGCGGCGTCGCCGTGATCGTCCAGGCGCTGACCGACAACCGCAATCGCGCGGCGTCGGACATCCGTTCCTATTTCACCAAGTCCGGCGGCAACCTCGGCGAAACCGGTTCGGTGTCCTTCATGTTCGATCATCTGGGGATCATCGAATACGACGTGGCCAAGGCCTCCGCCGACGACATGCTGGATGCCGCCATCGAGGCCGGCGCCGACGACGTGCTGTCGTCCGAGAGCGGCCACGAGGTCTATGCCTCCAAGGAAACCTTCCGCGACGTCGCCAAGGCGCTGGAAGTGAAATTCGGCGAAGCCCGCAAGGCGGAACTGACCTGGAAGCCGCAGAACACCGTGCCCGTTGACGACGAGACCGGCGAAAAGCTGCTGAAGCTGATCGATCTCCTGAACGAACATGATGACGTGCAGAACGTCTACGCGAACTTTGAAGTCTCGGACGCGCTGGTCGCCAAGATGGGCGGCTAGCAGGCTGTCATTCCGGGGCGCGAGGCGAAGCTCAGAGCGAACCCGGAATCCCGAGATGCTTTGAACATCTTCAGCTTCCGGGTTCGGGCGCAACTGTCGCTGCGCTCGAACCCGGAACGACAGACCCCCGCCCCATTTTCACCCGTGCACATCCCTGTGTTGCTATTTTGTTCTTAAGCTTTCGGCGCTATCACTCTTGGCATGACAAATATGCCGATTCGCCAACCCGTCCGCATTCTGGGCATTGATCCGGGCCTGCGCCGCACCGGCTGGGGCATCATCGAGATCGACGGCAACCGGCTGACCTATATCGGCTGCGGCTCGGTGGAGCCGGCGGAAACGCTGCCGCTGGCGAGCCGGTTGCTCGGTATCCATGAAGGCCTCGCCAAAGTGCTCGGCGATTTCCAGCCGGCTGAAGCCGCGGTCGAACAGACCTTCGTCAACAAGGACGGTGTCGCCACGCTGAAACTCGGCCAGGCGCGCGGCATCGCGATGATGACGCCGGCGATGTTCGGCATATCGGTCGCGGAATATGCGCCCAACCAGGTCAAGAAAACCGTGGTGGGCGCCGGCCACGCCGACAAGAACCAGATCCAGATGATGCTGAAAATCCTGCTGCCGAAGGCCGAGCCGAAATCCGCCGACGCCGCCGACGCGCTCGCTATCGCCATCACGCACGCCCACCACCGCCAGAGCACGATGCTGCGGCTGAAGGTCGTCGGCGCGTGATCGGCAAACTCAAGGGCCTGATCGATTCCTACGGCGAGGACTACGTCATCCTGGACGTGCAGGGCGTCGGCTATCAGGTGCATTGCTCGGCGCGGACGCTGCAGGCGCTGCCGGCGCCCGGCGAGGCCGCAGTGCTCTCGATCGAGACCTATGTCCGCGAGGACGCCATCAAGCTCTACGGCTTCCGCTCCGACCAGGAGCGCGAATGGTTTCGCCTGCTGCAGACCGTGCAGGGTGTCGGCGCCAAGGTGGCATTGGCGGTGCTGAGCACGCTGCCGCCGGCCGACCTCGCCAACGCCATCGCCTTGCGCGACAAGGCCGCGGTGGCGCGCACGGTAGGCGTCGGGCCGAAGGTGGCGGAGCGCATCGTTACCGAATTGAAGGACAAGGCGCCGGCGTTCTCCACCGTCGACCCGTCGCTGGTGCAGCTGTCCGGTGCGATCGAGGACCACAGCGCGCCGCGCCCGGTGTCGGACGCGATTTCCGCGCTGGTCAATCTCGGCTACGGCGCGCCGCAAGCCGCCGCCGCGATCGCCGGCGCCTCGCGCATCGCCGGCGAAGGCGCCGAGACCGCGATGCTGATCCGGCTCGGCCTGAAGGAACTGGCCAAGTGACCGCCGCTCTTGCGCTCCCTCGTGGTAACGTCACCCGATGACCATCGCCCCCAATCGCCTGATCACCCCCGAGCGCCGCGCCGACGACATCGGCGACACTTCGCTGCGCCCGCAGAACCTGTCCGAATTCGTGGGCCAGCAGCAGGCCCGCGCCAATCTGCAGATTTTCATCGACGCCGCCCGCAAGCGCGGCGAGGCGCTTGACCATGTGCTGTTCGTCGGCCCCCCCGGCCTCGGCAAGACGACGCTGGCGCAGATCGTAGCGCGCGAACTCGGCGTCGGCTTTCGCGCCACCTCCGGCCCGGTGATCGCCAAGGCAGGCGATCTCGCCGCCCTTCTGACCAATCTCGAAGAACGCGACGTGCTGTTCATCGACGAAATCCATCGCCTCGCGCCTGCCGTCGAGGAAGTGCTGTATCCGGCGATGGAAGATTTCCAGCTCGACCTCATCATCGGTGAGGGCCCGGCAGCGCGCTCGGTGAAGATCGAACTTGCGAAATTTACGCTGGTCGGCGCCACCACGCGTGCGGGCCTCCTGACCAATCCGCTGCGCGACCGCTTCGGCATTCCCGTGCGGCTGAATTTCTACACCGTCGAGGAACTGGAAAAGATCGTCACCCGCGGCGCCCGCGTGCTGGAGATCGGCATCACGCCGGACGGCTCCAACGAGATTGCGCGCCGCGCCCGCGGCACGCCGCGCATCGCCGGCCGGCTGCTGCGACGTGTGCGCGATTTCGCCTCGGCCGCAGACGCGTCAGCCATCGACCGCAAGATAGCCGACCACGCGCTCTCCGCACTGGAAGTCGACAGCGCCGGGCTGGATGCGATGGACCGTCGCTATCTCACCACGATCGCTATGAACTATGGTGGCGGCCCGGTCGGCGTCGAGACGATGGCCGCGGCGCTGTCGGAGCCGCGCGACGCCATCGAGGACATCATCGAGCCGTTCCTGATCCAGTGCGGCTATCTGCAACGCACCCCGCGCGGCCGCCTGCTGACCTCGCACGCGTTCAAGCATCTCGGGCTCAACGAGCCCTCGCGCGATCCCGCGCAAAACGGGCTGTTCGGCGGCGTGGAGGAGGAATAGGGGACGGCGGCCGATCTGCTGGATCAGATGCGGCGTAACCCGGCGGCCGACTGGTCGATTGGCGATGTCGAGCGCGTTTGCCTGGCTCATGGCCTGTTGCTCCGCGCGGGCAAGGCCACCTCACACTGACATGCAAAGCACCCGGCAGCCAAAGAGATCCTGACAATTCCCGCCCGGCGTCCGATCAAGCCGGTCTACATCCGCAAGCTGGTGCGCTATATTGAAGAGCATGGAGGTTCGCGATGAAACTTGAATATGCCATTCGGATCGAGCGGCTGGCGGATAGCGATGGCGGCGGCTATCTCGCGACCGTACCCGAGCTTGCCGGATGCATGTCCGATGGCGCGACGCCGGAAGAAGCGCTCCACAATGTGCAGGACGCGATTGCTTCATGGGTTGAAGCTGCCAAGGAGTGGAAGCAGGAGGTCCCTAAACCTTCGCCTCCGCTGGCTCGTGCAGGTTAAGGATATGCGTAACTGATGATCCCCCATCTCGACGGCGCGATCGCCGATGGCCTGCATCGCATGCAGGTTCGCGTGTATTACGAAGACACCGACTTTTCCGGCATCGTCTATCACGCCAATTACCTGCGCTTCATGGAGCGCGGGCGTACCAACTATCTGCGGCTGCTCGGCGCCGATCAACGCGCGTTGTTCGCCGAAGCCGAAAGCGAAGCGCCGGGTTTCGCATTCGTGGTGCGTTCGATGACGTTGGAGTTTCTCAAGCCGAGCCGGATGGACGATCTGCTGGAGATCGTAACGCGCCCGCTCGACGTGAAGGGCGCTTCGATCACGCTCGGCCAGGAGGTGCGGCGCGGTGACGAACTGCTGCTGGAAGCCAAAGTGAAGGTCGCCTTCGTTTCGGGCGGCCGGGCGAAGCCCATTCCAAAGGCGCTGCGCATCGCCATGAAGGCCGATCAGCTTTAGCAATCGAGCGATAGGCGGGAGGCCATCGACTCCTTGATGCCCGGCGGTAAAGTTGGGGATCAGCTTCGGAGGTTCCCATGTCGCGTCCGCCCCTGCCGCCTTTCACCCGAGATACCGCCGCGCAAAAAGCCCGCATGGCCGAGGACGCCTGGAATTCGCGCGATCCCGTCAAGGTGTCGCTGGCCTATACCGAGGACAGCATGTGGCGCAATCGCGGCGAGTTCTTTCAGGGCCGCGCCGCGATCGTCGAATTCCTCACCCGCAAATGGGCGAAAGAGCACGAGTACCGCCTGATCAAGGATTTGTGGGCGTTCGACGGCAATCACATTGCCGTGCGCTTCCAGTACGAATGGCATGACGACGCGAGGAACTGGTTTCGCTCCTACGGCAACGAGCAGTGGGAGTTCGACGAATCCGGCCTGATGCGCCGCCGTGAGGCCAGCATCAACGACGTCGCGATTTCCGAGAAAGACCGCCGCTTCCTGTGGCCGGCGCCCGGGCCGCGGCCGGCGTATGTGCCGGGATTGGGCACGAGCCCGTTCTAGAATCGCCGTCGAAGCAGTATTCATTCCCCGGACGCAGCGCAACCCGCCGCCCCAGCGGCGTGTGCGCTACAAATCCGAGGCCCCGGTGGAGGAAACCGGGACCCCGGATCTGTGCAGCAGCGTTGTCGGCGATGCTTCGCCGGGACACCAGCTCACACTCTACTTCGCGGTGCCTTCATCTTACGCTGCCGCCTTGTGGCGCGCCTGCTCGGCCTTGAACAGTTCGAACTCCTCGACGATCGCCTTGGCGATGCTCGGCCGTTCGCGCAGGCGCTTGTGATACGCCTTGATCGCCGGCCAATTCGCAAAATCGATCTGCGGTGTCGCCATGGTCCAGTTGATCACCGTGGCCAGATAGGCATCGGCGACGCTGAAGCGGTCGAGCAGGAAGTCGCTGCCCTGCAGATGCGCCTCGAGATAATCCAGCCGGGAGGTGCCCTTCGCCAGTGCCCATGCCTTGGTTTCGGCCGATGCCTTGGGGTCGAGCAGCGGAATGAACAGCGCCTTGTGCAGTTCGGTGCCGATGAAGCACAGCCACTGCTGCAGCCGGCTGCGCTCGATGCCCGAGCCCGCCGCAATCGCGCTGTCGGGAAAACGGTCGGCAACATATTGCAGGATCGCGGCGTTCTCGGTGAGCACCGTGCCGTCGTCGGTGCGCAAGGCTGGCACCATGCCGAGCGGGGCGACGCTGCGGAAATCCGCGCCATCGTTCATCACGCGCTTGGTCTTGGGATCGACTTCCAGAAAGGTCGCGGCGGCGCCAGCTTCATACAATGCGATGCGGGTAGCCATGGAGCAGGCCATAGGCGAGAAATACAGGTCCATCGGTGCCTCCTGTTGTTGCGGCGCGTTATGTCGCGCCGCTAGTTCATTTTTATACCGTCTCGCATATTATAAAGATCGTCAAGGAATTTATTGCGAGATGGTACAAAAAACAAAGACGCCGCCGGCGGCCGTGAAACCCGCGGCGGAGCCGAAGCGCCGCGGACGGCCGCGCACTTATGCGCCGGAGGTGGCGCTGGGGCAGGCGCTGGCGTTGTTTCGCAAGGACGGTTTCGCCGCCACCTCGCTGGACGATCTCAGCGCCGCCACCGGCATGAACCGGCCGAGCCTGTACGGCGCCTTCGGCGACAAGCGCGAACTCTATATCAAGACCTATCGGCGCTACCGCGACGATTACGGCGCGCAACTGGTGGAAATCTTCAAGGCCGACCTGCCGTTGCGCAAGCGTCTCGCGCGTATCTACGACGTCGCGCTGGAGATTTATCTGTTCGGCGGCGAGGCGCCGCGAGGCTGTTTCACGGTGATGACGGTAGCTTCCGACGCCATCGCCGATCCCGAGGTCCAGGCGCTGGTGCAGGAAAGCATCGCCGAACTGGACAAGGCGTTCGCCTGGTGTTTTCGCGACGCCGCGAAGAAGGACGAACTGCCGAAATCGGCGGACATTGCGGCGCTGTCGCAGATGGCTTCGGCGACGCTGTATTCGCTTGCCATTCGCGCCCGCGCAGGGATTCCGCGACAACAGCTGGAAGCGATCGTGAAGCACGCGGTCGATATCCTGTGCCGCGATGCAGCCTGATTCCTGGCGGGTTCCGCCGCGCAACCCGCGCCAATAAATTCCGCTATCTTGTCGGGACCGGCCATGACCGTCCGTCTTCCACACAGGGGGTACCGTCACATGCTCTACGCCATTCTCTGCTACCATGATGAAGCCGTCGTCGGCGCCTGGTCGAAGGACGAGGACGACGCCGTGATGGCGAAGCTCGCGGTGGTTCACGGCAAGCTTGCCGCTTCCGGCAAGCTCGGGCCCGTCGCGCGGCTGCTGCCGACGACAGCCGCGACGACGTTGCGCAAGGACAGCGATCCCCCGCTGGTGCTCGATGGCCCGTTCGCCGAGACCAAGGAGCAATTGCTTGGCTTCTATGTCGTGGAAGTCGCCTCGCTCGATGGCGCGCTGGAGATCGCGCGCGATCTCGGCCGCGCCAATCCCGGCGGCGCCTATGAGATCCGGCCCATCGGCCTGTTCCAGCCGGGTCACGCGGGGGGCAACGCGACATGAGCGATCTCGCCTGGATCGAAGCGGCGCTGACCTCGGCGCGGCCCCAGGCGATCGGCGCGCTGCTGCGCTATTTCCGCAACCTCGATACCGCCGAGGAGGCGTTCCAGAACGCCTGCCTGCGCGCGCTGAAGAGCTGGCCGCAGAACGGCCCGCCGCGTGACGCCGCGGCGTGGCTGATCATGGTCGGCCGAAACGTCGCCATCGACGATATCCGCAAGACCAGCAAACACGCGCCGCTGCCGGAGGACGCTACAGAAATTTCCGATCTCGAGGACGCCGAGAGCGAGTTCGCCGAACGGCTCGATGGCTCGCATTATCGCGATGACATCCTGCGGCTGCTGTTCATCTGCTGCCATCCGCAACTGCCGGCGACGCAGCAGATCGCGATGGCGCTCCGCGTCGTGTCCGGCCTCTCGGTGAAACAGATTGCACGCGCCTTTCTGATCTCCGACGCCGCGATGGAGCAGCGTATCACCCGCGCCAAGGCGGCGATCGCCAGGGCCGAGGTGCCGTTCGAGACCCCGGGGGCGCCGGAGCGCGCCGAGCGTCTCGCCGCGGTGGCAGCGATGCTCTATCTGATCTTCAACGAGGGCTATTCCGCGGAAGGCGACAGCGTGGAGGCGCGCACGCCGCTCTGCGAAGAGGCGATCCGGCTGGCGCGGCTGCTGTTGAAGCTGTTTCCGGGCGAGCCGGAGATGATGGGCCTCACGGCTTTGATGCTGCTGCAGCATGCGCGCGCTGTCGCGCGCTTCGATGCCGATGCCACTTTGGTGCTGCTCGATGACCAGGATCGCAGCCTGTGGAACGGCAAGATGATCGCCGAAGGGCTGGCGCTGATAGACAAGGCGATGCGCCATCGCCGCGCCGGTTCGTATCAGATTCAGGCCGCCGTCGCCGCATTGCATGCCCGCGCCGCAAAGCCCGAAGACACCGACTGGGTGCAGATCGATCTGCTCTATGGCTCGCTGGAAATCCTGCAGCCGTCGCCGGTGGTGACGCTGAACCGTTCCGTCGCAGTGGCCAAAATTCGCGGCCCGGAAGCCGCGCTGGCGATGATCGCGCCGCTGGCGCCGCGGCTACAGAACTACTTTCACTTCTTCGGTGTCCAGGGCGCCTATCTGATGCAGCTCGGCCGCCACGATGACGCCCGCATCAGTTTCAACCGGGCGATTGCGCTGGCCAATACCTCTGCCGAAGCCGCGCATATCCGGATGCATCTCGACAGGATGATGGACGAGAGCAAGCCCGTCACAGTTCCGTCACCGAGCTCGCCATGATACATATCCAAATTCCGTCAACGTCAACCGAAGGAGAGCAAGCGATGCAGGTCAATCCCTACCTCCACTACAATGGCGACTGCGAGGCCGCGTTTAATTTTTACGTGCAGGCGATCGGCGCCAAGATAGATGTCATCATGCATGTCGAAGGCTCGCCCGCAGCCGAACATATGCCGCCGGAAATGGCGAAGAAGGTGCTGCACGCGCAGATGACGATCGACGGCGAGGTGGTGATGGCTTCCGATGCGCCGCCGCAGCATTTCGAGAAGCCGCAGGGCTTTTCGGTGGCCCTGCAGTTTCAAGATCCCGCCGAGGGCGAAAAGACCTTCAAGGCGCTGGCCGAAGGCGGCATCATCAAGATGCCGTTCGGCGCCACATTCTGGTCGAAGGGGTTTGGCATGTGCGTCGACAAGTTCGACATTCCCTGGATGGTCAATTGCGCGTAGGGGATGCCCGAGCTCTTGAACCTCCCGCCGCGCCTTGCGGGGGGAGGTCAAGCCGCGCTGCGGCTTCGATATCGAACATAAAGAAAAACTCATGACTCCCTTTGCGCGTAACGCCGTCGTGCTCGGCCTGTTGTCCGCCGTCGGCCCGTTCGCTATCGACATGTATTTGCCGGCCCTGCCAGCGATCGCGGCGGACCTGCACACCACGACCGCTTCGACGCAAATGACGCTGACCGTATTCTTTATCGCCTTCGGCCTGTGCCAGATCGTCTACGGCCCGCTGTCCGACGTCTATGGCCGCAAGGCGCCGCTCTATGCTGGGCTGACCCTGTTCACGATCGGCTCGATAGGCTGCGCGCTGGCGCCCGGCATCGGCTGGCTGATCGCGTTTCGCTTCGTGCAGGGTCTTGGCGCTGCGGCGATGGCGGTGATTCCGCGCGCCATCATTCGCGATCTGCATACCGGCGCTGAAGCGACCCGGCTGATGTCGCTGGTGATGCTGGTGTTCTCCGTGTGCCCGATCCTGGCGCCGCTGATCGGCAGCGCGCTGATTGTGCCGTTCGGCTGGCGCGCAGTGTTCGCCGCGGTGACGCTCGCCGCCCTGATTGGCATCGCGCTGGTGGCGTTGATGCTGCCGGAAACCCGCCCGATCGAGGAGCGTATCGGCGGCAGCATGCGCAACGTGCTCGGTGGCTTTCGGATTCTGCTGCGCGACGGGCATTTCCTCGGCCTCACTTTCATCGGCGGCCTGGGCATGTCGAGTTTCTTCGCGTTTCTGGCGACGTCGTCCTTCGTCTATATCGGTCACTACGGTCTCTCGCCGACGCAATACAGCCTGGCGTTCTCCATCAATGCGATCGGCTTCATCGGCGCATCGCAATTCGCAGGCTATCTCGGCGGCCGTTTCGGCATGACGCGCGTGGTGCTGACGGCGGTGTCGCTCTATGCCGGCTTCGCGCTGTTGCTGTTTGCGCTGACGCTGATGGGCTTCGACAGCCTGCGCGTGCTGATGCCGCTCCTGTTCATGTCGTTCGCGTTCCTCGGCCTGGTGATCCCCTCGACCATGGTGCTGGCGCTGGAGCATCACGGCCCGATCGCCGGCATTGCCGCAGCCCTCGGCGGCACGCTGCAGATGGTCACCGGCGGCGTGATGATTGCCGTCGCGGGGCTGTTCTTCGACGGCACCACATTGCCGATGGTCTGCACCATCGCCCTCACCGCCGTCGCTGCGCTGCTCGTCAGCCTGGCGACGTTGCGCAACACCAGGCTGGTGACGGCGGCGGCGGAGTAGGCCGCTACCCGTTGCTGCCCTCTCGCCGCAGCGTCGGCAGGCCGATGCCGGTAGCCTCGAAGCCACCGTCGACGGCCAGCATCTGGCCGGTGATGTAGCTGGCGCGGTCGCTGCACAGGAAGAACACGGCGTCGGCCAGTTCCTCCTCGCTGCCGTAGCGGTTCAGCGGAATGGTGTCGTGATAGTCGGCGCGGATCGCTGGCGTGTGCACCGCCTTGGCCATCGCGGTTTCCACCGGCCCCGGCGCCACCGCATTGACGCGGACGCCGAGCGTCGCCAGTTCCACGGCGAACTGCTTGGTGAGGTGCGCAAGACCAGCCTTGCTGGTGCCGTAGGCGGTGCGCAGCGTCGAGGCGCGCAACGCCGAGATCGAAGTAATATTGACGATCGCGCCGCCGCCATGTTCGCGCATCAAAGGCGCTGCCGCCTGCGTACAGAGAAACGGGCCGGTGAGATTGACCGCCAGCACGCGCTCCCAGTCCGCCTGCGTGGTCTCCAGCAGCGGCTTGAAGATCGCGATACCGGCATTGTTGACCAGCGCGTCGAGCCGCCCGAAGCGGGCCTGAACGGCGGCGAAGGATTTGGCCACAGCGTCGGCATCGGCGACATCGGCGTGAAGCGCCATCGTGTTGTCGGGATCGTTCAGCGCTTTGACGGCCTGCTCAAGCAACGCGCTTTCGATATCGAGCAAAGCGACGCGGTATCCCTCGTCGAGAAACCGTTTGGCGACCGCGAGACCGATGCCGCGCGCGGCGCCGGTCACGAGTGCGACCTTGTGCGGTGATGTGGTCATGTCCTGCCCTGATTGTTCTTGTTTGAAGGGATGATCCCGGCAGGCTTATAGCGGCGCTTTGCAAGCGGGCAAAGCCAAGCCTGCCCGCCTGTCGCGCGGCAATGATCCGTCTAGCGCACGTAAAACACGAATCCGGCGATGACCAGCATCGCCGCCACCGCCAGCACCTGCGCGAGCGCCCCTGAAGCCGCCTTGAGACGGGCATTTTTCATGCGTGTCTCCCCCGAACATGGCAAGCCACCGGGCGTGGCCCATCGCTGCGCGACGAGCACCCAAGGCAGCCTGAAATTTTACGCAAAACACCCCGAACCGGACCGTCGCATCAAGGTCCCCAAGAGCGACGATCGACCACGCCAGAGTCAATCAGCAATGCGGCGGGAATTTGTTGCTGGCGATGTCGGCGCCGCCGGGGTGGCGTTGCAAAATTCAGCCAGACGTTTGGCAACACCGAACTGCTTGCTTCTCGAGGCGGCGAGATCAAGCGCATCAATGTGTAGTTCGAAGCGACGTACGAAAGCGAATGCGCGTCGCGCGCGCCGTGCGAAAATTTCGCGGGGCCATGTCGGCGCCGTAAATCGCCGTTCGTCTATTGTCAGAACATTCGGTCACCAGGGAGCAGGCGATGCGTTTTATGATGCTGATGATTCCGGCGGGCTATGAGACCGTCGCGCCCGGCACGCTACCCGACGCCGAACGCGTCGCTTTGATGATGAAGTACAACGAGGCGCTGCAGGCGGCTGGCGTGCTGATCACGCTCGACGGGTTGCATCCGCCCTCGATGGGCGCGCGGGTGTCGTTTCCCGATGGCGGACCGGTGATCACCGACGGCCCCTTCGCCGAGGCAAGGGAGGTGCTCGGCGGTTACTGGATGATTGATGTCGCCTCGCGTGAGGCCGCCATCGAATGGGCCACAAAGTGCCCGGCGACCCCGAACGAGGTGATCGAGATCCGGCAGGTGCAGGAGATGGCCGATTTTCCGGCCGACGTGCAGGAGGTCGCTTCCGGCTTTGAGACGATGCAGACCACTGCGCGGCGGCTCGGCTGAACCGGGGAGTTCTGCAATCGCGCTAGTGACCTTGCGCCCCAGCTCATGTAAAAGCCCTTCACATGAGCTGGCGCAAAGACGACCGCCGCGCCGAGCGCGGCTATCACCACGGAAATCTGAAAGAGGCGCTGCTGCAGGCAGCGCTCGGGCTGATTGCAGAGAAGGGAGCGGCAGGCTTCACCTTCGCCGATGCCGCGCGCTCGGCCGGCGTCAGCGCCGCGGCCCCGTACCGGCATTTTCGCGACCGCGACGATCTCCTGGCCAGCATCGCGCAACGCGGCTTCGAGCAGTTCGAGGCGGCGCTGACCGCGGCCTGGGACGACGGCCGCCCCGACACCGTCAGCGCGTTCATGCGGGTGGGCAAGGCCTATCTCGCTTTTGCCCGCAACGAACCGGCGTTCTATTCGGCGATGTTCGAGTCGGGCGTGCCGGTCGATAGCAATCCGCCGCTGGCCGCCGCCGGCGAGCGCGCCTTTGGTGTGATCCGCATCGCCGCCGAGCGACTGGCGGCGCTGACGCCGCCGGGCGCGACGCGGCCGCCGGCGATGATGATGGCGCTGCACATCTGGTCGTTGTCCCACGGTGTCGCGTCCTTGTTCGGCCGCGGCGACGCCGCGCGCCGCAAATTGCCGATGTCGCCCGAAGATCTGCTCGAGGCCGGCGTGCTCATCTATCTGCGCGGTCTGGGTTTTCCGACCGAGCGCCGGCCGCAGCCACCTCCGCCGCCGGAAGCCGGGGAACGCCCCGCCGGCCCTTGGGGCAAGGTCCCAAAATAATTTCAGCGGCCCGCTTGCGGATATCTTGACAAAATCCGTCCCGGGTTTACGTATGTAAATGTTATTTACATTCACGGGCGGCATGGTGCCGTCATGGAGAGCGAAATGGCTGAAGCTGGTTACAATCGATGGAGTGGTCCCTCCGACATGCCACGCTATCCGCAGCCGATGCTGCGTTCGGCGTGGTCGCCCGGCTGGATCATCCTGACGGTGCTTGGTTTCATGTTCTGGTGGCCGGTTGGCCTCGCGGTTCTTTTCTACACCATAGGGAGCAGAAAAATGGGTTGCGGAGATAGCGGCGATCGCTTCGCCAGCAAGATGGAGCGCATGCAGAACAAGATGGAGCGGATGCGCGGCCGCATGGAGCGCCGCGGCTTCGGCTTCGGTGGTTTCGGTCAGCCGAGCTCGGGCAATCGCGCCTTCGACGAATACCGCATGGAAACGCTGCGCCGCCTCGAGGATGAGCAGCACGAGTTCCGCGACTTCCTGGACCGTTTGCGCCACGCCAAGGACAAGGAAGAGTTCGACCAGTTCATGGCGCAGCATCGCCCGCGGCCGACCCCGCCGTCGGACAGCCAGCCGCAGGGCTGAAGTAGCGGATCAACCACATAAACGTCGGCGTTGTCGCCGCCGCCAATATCGCCGCCCATCTGGAAACAGGTGGGCGGTTTTGTTTGTCGCAACGCCGCTTGCCGCAGCGCCGCAGAACAAGCGAACTGCGCTTCATTTCTCCGTGGTATCCGGCGTTGGTAACCTCGCTTTAACCACGCCGGGCGTCTGGTAAAGCCTGCAAAACCGCGCGCAAGCCCTCGTTTTGACATGTTGACAGGGGATTCAGAGCCCGGCTTCGGACCAGCCATCCCATGCGACACAAAATGAAGCTCTGCGCAGGCGTTCGCCGCCGCGTGCTATGCGTGATGGCCACCGGCGGCAGGCAAGTTGCTGGTGAACAAAGGATTTTCGCGTTGAGAGGATGTTTCTTATGAACCCGGCCGATGTGGCGCAGTCAGCCCTGCCGCTGGCTTCTTCCGACGTTTCGCTGATCTCGCTGTTCATGCAGGCACACTGGATCGTCAAGGCGGTCATGATGGGCCTGCTGGGCTGTTCGGTCTGGGTCTGGGCGATCGCGATCGACAAGATGTTCCTGTTCGCCCGCACCAAGAAGGCGATGGACCGTTTCGAGCAGGCGTTCTGGTCCGGCGAGTCGATCGAGGATCTGTATCGCGCGTTGTCCACCAAGCCGACGCAATCGATGGCCGCCTGTTTCGTCGCCGCGATGCGCGAATGGAAGCGCTCGTTCGAAAGCCAGGCGCGCTCCTTCACCGGCCTGCAGATGCGTATCGACAAGGTCATGAACGTCTCGATTTCGCGCGAGATCGAACGGCTGGAACGGCGCTTGCTAGTTCTGGCCACGGTCGGCTCGGCCGGCCCGTTCGTCGGCCTGTTCGGGACGGTGTGGGGCATCATGTCGAGCTTCCAGTCGATCGCGGCCTCCAAGAACACCTCGCTGGCTGTGGTCGCACCCGGTATCGCGGAAGCTCTGTTCGCCACCGCAATCGGCCTTATCGCCGCCATTCCGGCGACTATTTTCTACAATAAGTTCACATCCGAGGTGAACCGCCAGGCTCAGCGCCTGGAGGGCTTTGCCGACGAATTCTCGGCGATCCTGTCGCGGCAGATCGACGAGCGCGTCTGAGGGGGATGAGTTGAAGCTGATAGCGGGTAGCCGATCATGGGCATGAGTGCGGGCGGAGGCGACGGTGGTGGACGGCGCGGTCGTCGTCGCGCCCATGTCATGGCCGAGATCAACGTCACCCCGATGGTCGACGTCATGCTGGTGCTGATGATCATCTTCATGGTGTCGGCGCCGATGCTCACCGTCGGCGTGCCGCTCGATCTGCCGCAGACCCAGGCCAAGAGCCTGGAGCAGGACAAGACGCCGCTGCAGCTCTCTGTCGATATCAAGGGCAAGATTTTCATCAACGACACGGAAGTCCAGATCAGCGATCTGATACCGAAGTTGAAGGCGATCACCGACGCCCGCGGCGGGCTCGAAGAGCGCATCTTCATGCGCGCGGACAAGAAGGCGGACTACGGCACCGTAGCCCGCGTGATGGGGCAGCTCTCCGGCGCCGGTTTCAAGCGGTTGGCACTGGTGACCGAGGTGGAGCAGGGGACCTGAAGGTGAAGGTCGACAAGACACTCACGGCGTCTGTGGCCCTGCACGTGCTCGTGATCGGGTGGGGACTCGTATCTTTTTCGTCCAAGGCTTTCGTCTCGGTCCCCGAAGATTCGCTTCCGGTCGAGATCATTTCGTCTGATAAACTCCCGCATGTCACCAAGGGTATCAAGACCGCCAAGCCGGAGAATAAAGCTCCGCGGGTGGACAAGATCGCCGAAGCCAAGCCCGTTGAGGAGGCCCCCGGCAAGGTGACCGAAAAGCCGCCCGTCGTGACGGAAACCGCGCCGCCTCCGCAGCCCAAGCCCACGGAAAAGCCCGCCGATTCGGAAGCGAAGGCCGCAGAAGCCAAAGCCGCGGCAGAAGCGAAGGCTTCTGCTGACGCGAAAGCCGAGGCTGCCGTCAAGGCTGACGCGAAAGCCAAAGCGGAGGCCAAAGTTGAGGCTGAGGCCGAAGCGATTGCCACTGCGGAAGCCAAAATAAAGGCCGAAGCCAAAGCCAAAACTGAAGCCAAGGCGAAAGCGGACGCCAAGGCCAAGGCCGACGCGCAAGCCAAGGCCAGGGCGGAAGCAGACGCGAAAGCCAAGGCGGAGAAGGCTGAAGCGAAGGCCAAGGCGGACGCGAAGCCCAAGGTTGACCCTCTTGTCAGCATCGCGGCCTTGCTCGACAAACGCGATCCGAGCCGCGAGGCTGCGACCGGCGCCACGCTGAATTCGAACGCTGCGCTCGGCCTGTCCAAGGGCAAGGCCGCGGACAATTCCGCGACCTGGGGCGCGATGTTCAAGGATCAGGTAACGCGCTGCTGGAAGAAGCCCTATGGCGGCCTCGACGCCCAACTGGCACAGGCCGAGTTCAGCATCAAGCTGAAGCAGGATGGTACACTCGAGGCCATGCCGGTTACGCTGGGATCGGCGAACACGGCCTATGCGAAGGTGTTCCAGGAGAGCGGCGCGCGCGCGATTATCGCCTGTGCGCCTTACAAGCTGCCGGCAGCGTTTTTCGATGAATGGAAGTTTTTCTACCCCGTTTTCGACAGCAAGGATCTGTAGTGACGCGGTCATTTGAGAGCAAAAAAGATGTCTGACCAGAATAGTCTCATCAAGCCGCCGTTCCGGTTCACGCGCCGGCAGCTTTTGTCTGGGATGGCATCGAGCGGCCTGCTTTTGAGCGGCGCGCAAAAGGCTTTTGCGCAAGCCCGCGTCACGGTCACCGGCGGCGAGGTAGCCCCGTTGCCGATCGCGATTCCCGCTTTCGTCGCCGGCACCCCGTCCGACAACGAAGTCGCCAACAACGTGGCGCAGGTCATCACCAACAACCTCAAGCGCAGCGGTCTGTTCGCGCCGATCGATCCGGCGGCCTTCATCGAAAAGATCAGCAACATCGACACGCCGCCGCAGTTCCAGAACTGGAAGACCATCAACGCCCAGGCGCTGGTGACTGGTCGCGTGACCCGTCAGCCCGACGGCCGTCTCAAGGCCGAGTTTCGTCTGTGGGACGTCGGCACCGGGCAGCAGCTCACCGGCCAGCAATATTTCACCTCGCCGGAATACTGGCGCCGGATCGCGCACATCATATCCGATCAGATCTATGAGCGCCTGACCGGCGAGAAGGGCTATTTCGACAGCCGCGTGGTGTTCGTCGACGAGACCGGCTCCAAGGAGCGTCGCGTCAAGCGTCTGGCGTTGATGGACCAGGACGGCGCCAATGTGCGCTATCTAACGCGCGGCGCAGACCTCGTGCTGACGCCGCGGTTCTCGCCGTCGACGCAGGAGATTACCTATATGGAGTTCGGGCAGGGCGACCCGCGGGTCTACCTGTTCAACATCGAGACCGGACAGCGCGAGATTGTCGGCAACTTCCCCGGCATGTCGTTCTCGCCGCGTTTCTCGCCGGACGGCCAGCGCGTCATCATGAGCCTGCAGCAGGGCGGCAATTCCAACCTGTTCGTGATGGACTTGCGGTCCAAGTCCACCACGCGCCTGACCGACACACCGGCGATCGACACCTCGCCGTCTTACGCGCCCGACGGCAGCAAGATCTGCTTTGAGTCCGATCGCGGCGGCAAGCCGCAAATCTACACGATGGCGGCGACCGGCGGGCCAGCGCAGCGCATCTCGTTCGGCGAAGGCAGCTATTCGACGCCGGTCTGGTCGCCGCGCGGCGATTACATCGCTTTCACCAAGCAGGGCGGCGGGCAATTCTCGATTGGTATCATGAAGCCCGACGGCTCCGGCGAGCGGTTGCTCACTTCAGGGTACCACAATGAAGGCCCGACCTTTGCGCCGAATGGCCGTGTCGTGATGTTCTTTCGTGAACAGGGCGCTGGACCGTCGCTCTATACGGTCGATGTTTCCGGACGCAATGAACTCAAGGTACCGACTCCCGGCTTTGCCTCGGATCCCGCCTGGTCGCCGCTGCTATCGTAAACAAACCGTTGTCTGACGAACGAGCGTTGCCGGCCCTACCCGACGCAGGACCGGCAGACCTTGCCTAGTGTGCTGAAATCATAATCATTTTTGGTGTCAGCACGTTTTCTAAATATCTTGGTAATGATGTTCCGTCAGAAAGGCTTTACCTCCTAGAGGTATCATCACGCGTTGAACCATCGAATGAACGGCGCGTACCCATGCAATTGGTAGAGCCCCCTCAGAGCTTGGACGAAGTGAAGCTGACGCCGTCGATTTACGCGGCGCTGGTGGATTCGATGTGTCAAAATTCTGCGTCGATGCTTACCGGCACGATCTGCGCCGCCATTGCGGCGCTGATGACGGCGGTCAAGACTGGCAACGTCTGGATCTGGCCATGCGCGCTTATCATCGTCTTCATCGGCACGGCGCGCGCGTTGCAAATGCGGACGTATGAAAAACGCACCGCAATGCTGACCTACGAGCAGGCCTTTGAGTGGGAGCCGCGCTATCGGCTCGGCGCCGTCCTGTACGCGTCCGCGCTCGGCCTGTGGTGCTTTGTCGTCATTCTCGGCAGCGACGATCCCGTCGCGCACATGCTCTGCACCACGGTGACGATCGGCTATACGGCGGGCGGCGCTGCCCGTAACTACGGACGACCAAAGATCGTCCAGATGCATATCCTTTGCTCGTGCGGACCGATGTCTCTCGCGCTGGCGCTGTATGGCGGCCCTTATTATCTCGGCCTTGCCGGATTGCTGGTGCTTTTCTTCATCGGCCTCAAGCTGATCAATCTCAATCTGCACAACATATTCGTCGATGCCCTGATGGCCAGCGAGCGGGAAGCCGCACTGGCCGGCCAGTTCGATACGGCCCTGAACAATATGCCGCATGGTCTGTGCATGTTCGCGGCCGATGGCCGGCTGGCCGTCATCAACAACCGCTTCAACGAAATGATGAGCGGTGGCGCGGAATTCGTGCAGTGTGGCGCCAACCTCCGCGAGGTACTGGCGGCCTTCGTCAAGGCTGGAACGGTATCCCCGGCCAGCGCAATGACCATCATCGCCGAGGTCGAAGGCTCCCAGGCGGCTGAGATCACCACGCTTGACCACGCGCTCGATGAAGAGCGGGCGTTGTCCTGGAAGTTCCAGCCGATGGTCGGCGGCGGCACGGTGGTCTTGGTTGAAGACATCACCGCGCGGCGCACGTCTGAAGCCCGCATCAGCCATATGGCGCGGTTTGACGAACTCACCGGCCTGCCCAACCGCGTCAGCTTCCGTAACGAGATCGGGCGGATGCTGCGCAACGCGGACGCGACGACCATCTCGGCACTGCTGTTCGTCGATCTCGATCAGTTCAAGCAGGTCAACGACACGCTCGGCCATCCTTGCGGCGACCAATTGCTGTGCATGGTCGCCGACCGGATGCGCGAAATGCTGCGGGCCGACGATTTTGTCGCGCGCTTCGGCGGCGACGAGTTCGTCGTGTTCCAGCGCGGCATCAAGAGCAATCACGACGCGGCCGATCTCGCGCGCCGCATCGTCGAGCGCCTCAGCGAGCGCTATGAAGTCGACAATCATCAGGTCGAGATAGGCGCCAGCGTCGGCATTGCGCTGACGCAGCCCGGCGTCGGCGCCGATAGCCTGCTCAAGAATGCCGACATGGCGCTGTATCGCGCCAAGGCATCCGGACGCGGCACCTTCTGTTTCTTCCGCGAAGAGATGGCCCAGACGGTCGAGGCGCGTCGGGTGCTCGAACTGGATCTGCGCAAGGCGCTCGCCAACGAGGAATTCGAACTTTACTACCAGCCGCTGGTCAACCTGAAGTCCGGTCGAATTTCGACCTGCGAGGCCTTGCTGCGGTGGAATCATCCCGTTCGCGGAACGGTGTCGCCCGTCGATATCATTCCGGTCGCCGAGGACATGGGGCTGATCGTCGATCTTGGCCGCTGGATATTGCGCAAGGCCTGCATGGAATGCATGAAGTGGCCTGACGCCGTCAGCGTCGCGGTGAATTTCTCGACGCAGCAGTTCCACCAGCGCGATGTGCTGAGCGAAGTGCGTTACGCGCTTGAAGTATCCGGCCTGCCGGCGCACCGTCTCGAAATCGAAATCACCGAATCCTCACTGCTGCGCAACACGCAATGGACCCATGATGCGCTGTCACAATTGCATGCGGCGGGTTGCCGGATTTCGCTCGACGATTTCGGTACCGGATATTCCAGCCTGAGCTATCTGCATAACTTCCCACTGCAGAAGGTGAAGATCGACCGTTCCTTCCTCGAAGGAATCGACACCGATCGACCGCTGACGCTGCTGCGCGGCGTCGCTCGCCTGAGCGCTGATCTCGGTATGTCGGTGGTGGTCGAGGGCATCGAGACCAACGAGCAACTTGAACTCATCAGCGCCGACGGCACCGTGACCGAAGCGCAGGGCTACTTGTTCAGTCGCCCCGTTCCTGCAACCCGCGTGCGCCAATTGCTCGATGCGTCACACGGCCGTCGTCTCACGGACATGCGCGAAGCAGAAGTCTCTCGCAGCCCCGCCTGACGCGGCTCGTCTCCAGAAATTTGTGTAGTTATGTTTCATATTACCACGTGTTGGTAATAGGTTAACCCTAATATAGTACATCCTTTGACAACTTTTAAGAAAGTCTTAACCTTTCTTAACGGTCGCAATGTGGTGTTGAGTAGCGTTGGAGGCGAAGTATGGCTACGGCCGATCAAGTAACTAATGCATCGTCGCGTGGAATTGAGCTTCTTGATCAGGTCGATTATCGCCTTATGGAGACGGACGCGGACCGGGACGCCATCTATCGGCTTCGCTACGACGCCTATCTGAAAGAGGGCACGATCCTGCCGAATCCGTCCCGCAAGGTTACGGACCGCTATGACGACATGGCGAACTCGTGGACGTTCGGGGTTTATTTCGAGGGCGTGCTGTCGAGCTCCATTCGTATCAGCGTCGGCTCCGCCGGACATCCCGAAACGCCGTCGATGGATGTGTTTCCCGATCTCCTGAAACCGGAACTCGCTGCCGGCAAGGTGTTCGTTGATCCGACTCGCTTCGTGGCCGACGCCGTGCAGGCGCGGCGTTTCCCGGAATTGCCCTATCTCACCGTTCGCCTTGCCTACGTCGCGTGCAGCTATTTCAACGCTGACCTTGGCCTGGCCACCGTTCGCTCCGAGCATCAGGCCTTTTATCGGCGTGTTTTCATGCACGAGCCGCTCACGGGGCCGCGTCAGTATCCCGGGCTGATCAAGCCGATCTGCCTGATGGCGGTGGATTTTCCGGAAATGCGCGACAAGGTGTTTGCGCGCTATCCGTTTCTCCGCTCCAGCTATTTCGAACGCCGCAAGCTGTTCGAGCGTAGCGAAGACAAGGCGCTGGGCGTCCGGGGGCCGGAACTGGCCTTCGAGCGCGCGTCGATCGTGCCGCGGGCCTGAAGGCGCGCGCTCCAAATCTGCTTTACGGTAATCAAAACGCGGTGTTCTTCACGGGACGCCGCGTTTTCGTGTCTTCACCGTCGCGCCACATTTATAACCCATTAACCATCCGGTGGATTTTCGGGCACCTGTGGCATTTGACGGGTTTTGGCAACACCTCATCAAGGTTGACGGAACGTTCGCTTAACCAACGCCCTGTAGACCGTAATCAGTTGGACAAAGCGTGAGCGTTGGAGGCTCCCGAATGAAACATCAAATGCGTATCCTCCAGGGATTAAAACTGGCTGCGGTGCTTGCCGTGGCACTGTCGATGGGCGCTTGCGCCAACAAGAACCCGCTGGACGGCGCAAATGGCGGGATGGCCAATGCGGCGTCGCCGGGCAGCCAGCAGGATTTCGTGGTCAATGTCGGCGACCGCGTGTTCTTCGAGAGCGACCAGACTGAGCTGTCGCCGCAGGCGATCGCGACCCTGGACAAGCAGGCGCAGTGGCTGCAGCAGTACAACCGATACTCCTTCACGATCGAAGGTCATGCCGACGAGCGCGGCACCCGCGAGTACAACATTGCGCTCGGCGCCCGCCGTGCGCAGTCTGTGCGCAACTTCCTGGCCTCGCGGGGTATCGACGCCAGCCGGATGCGGACCATCTCCTACGGCAAGGAACGTCCGGTCGCAGTCTGCAACGACATCTCTTGCTGGTCGCAGAACCGCCGCGCCGTCACCGTGCTGAACGCTGGCGCCTGAGCGTAGCGTTTGATATCAAGAAGCCGGCGTCTGCCTTGGGGGCAGGCGCCGGTTTTGTTTGTGCGGCCCGGCTGGCTCTGTCGAAAGTCACATTTTCGGCGTAGTGAAGCTCTCAATGTGGTGCGCTTCCTGTGGCGCAAAATTCGTCAGGCAAACATGTCATCCCCATTTCATACTTTCGCGCGCGTGGCCCTGATGTCCGCGACGTTGGCGATTCCAGCGCTGACCGTGCCGTCGGTTGTCTTCGCCCAGATGCAGCAGTCCGATGATGACGTCGATCCGGAAGTTCGGGTCCAGCAGCTCGAAGCCAAGCTGCGCCAGCTCACCGGGCAGAACGAGGAACTCCAGTTCCGCAATCGCCAGCTCGAAGAGCAGCTCCGTCAGTTGCAGGCGGCAGCGCCGCCGGCGGGGGCTCGACCCAATGTCGCCGCCGCCCCGGTGCAAGCTCCCGTGCAGACCGCGCCGGTTGGCCGCCAGTCGGCGCCGCCGCAGGTCTATGACCAGCAGATCGCGGCGCCCGCGCCGATCGTGCAGGATCCAGCCCCGCAGCGCGGCGGCCGCCGCAACGACGCCTTCGATCCCAACGCCAATCCCGGCGCGCCCGGCGTGCCGCGCGCGCTCGGCGGCGGCGCTCAGCCGATGCCGGCCAACGCGCCGGCCGCGATGCCCAACGCCCGTGGGGCCGGGGAGCCGCTTCCGCTCGCCAATTCCGCGCCGGCGGCCGGTGGTCTGACCACGCTGCCGCCGGGCGCGACGCCGAAGGACGAGTTCGACCTCGGCATCGGTTACATGCAGCGCCGCGACTACGCTTTGGCGGAGGAGACGATGCGCAATTTCGCACAGAAATACCCGACCGACCCGCAGTTGGCCGACTCGCAATACTGGCTCGGCGAGAGCTTCTTCCAGCGCCAGCGCTACCGCGATGCCGCCGAAGCCTTCCTCGGCGTGACCACCAAGTTTGATACCTCGGCCAAAGCGCCGGATGCGCTGCTGCGGCTCGGTCAGTCGCTGGCGGCGCTGAAGGAGAAGGAGGCGGCCTGCGCCGCCTTCGGCGAGGTGCTGCGGAAATATCCGCGGGCGTCGGGCGGCGTGAAGACGGCGGTAGACCGCGAGCAAAAACGCGTTAAGTGCTAGAGCGAAGCGCGCCGGACTGATCCGGCGCGATGAGCTGTATGGCGGCGCGCATGTCCGATGACGATCATTCGCCGATCGCGGTGGCCGAGGCGAAACGGCTGTTCGCCGATTGGCGGTCCGCGGCGGCCCTGATCCTGGCCGTCTCCGGCGGGCCGGATTCGATGGCGCTGCTGTGGCTCGCCGCGCGCTGGCGCCGCGCCTTGAAGCGCGGTCCCGATTTAATCGCCGTCACCATCGACCACGGCCTGCGACCAGAGGCGGCGCGCGAGGCCCGCGACGTCAAGAAACTGGCCGCCGCCCTCGATCTGCCGCATCGCACCTTGCGCTGGACCGGCGACAAGCCGACGAACGGCTTGCCGGCGGCTGCGCGGGCTGCGCGCTACCGGTTGCTGGCCAAGGCAGCCAGGGCGCACAAAGCGAGCCATATCCTCACCGCGCATACGCAGGACGATCAGGCCGAGACGCTGTTGATGCGGATGGCGCGCGGCAGCGGGCTGGCCGGGCTTGCGGCGATGGCGCGGCAGACGCCGCGCGAGGGCGTATTGCTGGCGCGTCCCTTTCTGGACATCCCGAAGTCCCGGCTGATCGCGACGCTGGCGAGAGCGAGGGTCGGCTTCGCGGAGGATCCGACCAACAAAGACCTGCATTTCACCCGGCCGCGGCTGCGCGCATTAATGCCGCAGCTGAAGGCCGAGGGCTTTGATCCCGGCAATCTGGCGCGGTTGGCGGCGCGGCTGGCGCGGGCCAACGTCGCGCTGGAGTTGATGGTCGATGGCGCCGAGAGCTTCGTTGAGCTGAAAAGGGTGGCCGCGCGGCCCGGTATCGACACCGCCGTCTTTTCGGGGCTGGCCGAGGAAGTCCGGCTGCGGCTGCTCCTGCGCCTGATCGACCGGGTCGGGTACGAGGGCCCGGCAGGGCTCGGCCAGGCCGAGGCGCTGCTGGCGGCGATCGATCGGGCCGTGCAGGCGGATGGCAAAGGTATCCGGCTGAAGCAGACGCTGGCCGGCGCGCTGATCACGCTGAGCCATGACCGGTTGCGAATCGATCCGGCGCCGCCGCGACGCCGACGAGATTGATCGAAAGCAACGGCCCCGGTCGGCTAATGACTTAACCACCGTACGAAAACATCGGTGCAACCGCCATTATTTGAACTGGAAGCCGGGCTACATGCGTTAAATAGTCCGGCATGGTTCCCTTGGCAGCGCGTCCCGTCGCACCTAGATTGTAACCAACCGACCCAGGGTGACTCCCTTGAGGCGCCCCAAGGGAATAAGGCCGCGATCCGCGCGGCGACGAAGGAAGATCGATGAACGCGAATCTGCGCAATTTCGCCCTCTGGGTCATTATCGTTTTGTTGCTGCTGGCGCTGTTCACGCTGTTCCAGAATCCTGGACAACGCGCCGCCTCGCAGGACATTTCGTTCTCGCAATTGCTGAGCGAGGTTGACCAGAACCATGTCCGCGACGTCGTGATCCAGGGGCCGGAGATTCACGGCACCTTCACCAACGGCTCCAGCTTCCAGACCTACGCGCCGTCCGATCCAACGCTGGTGAAGCGTCTGTATGACGGCAAGGTCTCCATCACCGCCAAGCCGCCCGGCGACAATGTGCCGTGGTTCGTCTCGCTGCTGGTGTCGTGGCTGCCTTTCATCGCGCTGATCGGCGTCTGGATCTTCCTGTCCCGTCAGATGCAGGGCGGCGCCGGCAAGGCGATGGGCTTTGGCAAGTCGCGCGCCAAGATGCTTACCGAGGCGCATGGCCGCGTCACCTTCGAGGACGTCGCTGGCGTGGACGAAGCCAAGCAGGACCTGCAGGAAATCGTTGAATTCCTCCGCGATCCCGGCAAGTACCAGCGCCTCGGCGGACGCATTCCGCGCGGCGTGCTGCTGGTCGGTCCTCCCGGCACCGGCAAGACGCTGATCGCACGCGCGGTCGCCGGCGAAGCCAACGTGCCGTTCTTCACCATCTCGGGTTCTGACTTCGTCGAAATGTTCGTCGGCGTCGGCGCATCCCGTGTCCGCGACATGTTCGAGCAGGCCAAGAAGAACGCGCCCTGCATCATCTTCATCGACGAAATCGATGCGGTCGGTCGTCATCGCGGCGCCGGTCTCGGCGGCGGCAATGACGAGCGCGAGCAGACCCTCAACCAGTTGCTGGTCGAGATGGACGGCTTCGAGGCCAATGAAGGCGTGATCCTGATCGCCGCCACCAACCGTC
>NZ_JAQGJT010000183.1 GCF_028290495.1 Tardiphaga sp. | reverse complement strand
TTCCTGCCTACGCGGATCGAACTCGATCTGCTGGGTTGGGACGAAGAGGATATCTTCGCCCACTCCTGATGGCTGTGGCGCGCACTCAGACCTTCGATCAACGCGCCGCGATCCTGAGCGGGCTGCTCCGGCGCAACCGGCTGGTCGGCTTCCTGCGGGTCGCCATCCCGGCCGCCGGCGTCGCCACCTTCCTGATCCTGATGGGGCAGCTCTGGCTGTCCAATTTCGCCCGGCAATACGGCGTTTCCGGCATTCGCATCGATCGCGGCCAGCTGGTCGTCGAAACGCCCCAATATTCTGAGATTGGCGATGACGGTTCTCGCTATCTGGTGACGGCACGCGAAGCGCGCGCGCCGCTCTCCAGCCCTGACAACATCGACATGATCGAGCCGCATTTGACCTTCGAGCGTCCCGAGAAAGCGCCGTTCCACGCCGTTGCGGCGACCGCGAGTGTCAATACCAGCACGCACTATGTGGTGGCGCCTGGCGTCACCACCGTGCACAGCGACGATGGCCTGTCTGGTACGCTCACCGACGTTCACGCCAACATGGCGGAGCAGCTCACCACCGCCGAAGGCCCGGTCGACCTGACGTTCTCGGACGGCTCGCATCTGACCGCTGCCAACATGAACTTCGACGGCAAGGCGGATCTGTGGAGTTTCGACCAGGCGACCCTGGTGGTGCCCAACCTGCCCAAGCCGCATCCCTATTGGGGCAATGTGTTCCTGCTCTTCGCGCCAGCGATCGCCGACACGTCGGAGGCTCTCAATGCGCTGGGGGCTGGCAGCGAATGAAGCGGCTCGTCGTTCTCGCCTTGGCGGTAATGTTCGGCGTGGGCGCCGCCGCGGTGTCCGATCCGGTCAAGATCACCGGCGACAAGTTCGTCATCAACGACGCCGACCACACCGCAACGTTTACCGGCAAGGTCGTGGTGTTGCGTACCAAGCTCACCGTGTGGGCTGCCAAGGTGGTGGTCGAATATGGGAGCGGCGGACCAAGCGATATCAAGAGTTTCGTGGCCACCGGCAGTGTCCGCATCAAGACGCCCGAGCAGGACGCCACCGGCCAGAAAGCAGTGTACGACCCCAACTCGCAGTTGCTGCATCTGACCGGCAACGTCATCGTCATCAACGCGACGGGGACGGTCGGCAGCCCCGAGCTGGTGGTCAATCTTGGCACCAACACGTCGACCTTTACCGGCTCGACCGGCGGCCGGGTCACCGGGGTGTTCACGCCCAAATGAGTGAGGATGGCGACAGCCGGATCGACCAGAGCGGCTGGCTCGTCGCCCATGGGCTGGCCAAGAGCTTTGGCAAGAAGACCGTCGTGCACGACGTCTCGATCGCGGTGCGTCGCGGCGAGGCGGTCGGCCTGCTCGGCCCCAACGGCGCCGGCAAGACGACGGTGTTCTACATGATCACCGGCCTGATCAAGGCTGATCGCGGTGCCATCGAGCTGGACGGCCACGACGTCACCAAGCTGCCGATGTACCAGCGTGCCCGGCTCGGCATTGGCTACCTGCCGCAGGAAGCCTCGATTTTCCGCGGCCTCACGGTCGAGCAGAATATTCGCGCGGTGCTGGAGGTGGTCGAGCCGAACCGCAAGAAGCGCGAGGCCGAGCTGAATTCGCTGCTCGACGAGTTCAACATCCAGAAGCTGCGCAAATCGCCGTCGATCGCGCTGTCCGGCGGCGAGCGGCGCCGTGTCGAAATCGCCCGCGCGCTGGCCACCCGGCCGAATTACATGCTGCTCGACGAACCCTTCGCCGGCATCGACCCGATTGCGGTGGGCGACATCCAGGATCTGGTCCGCCACCTCACCAATCGGGGGATCGGCGTGCTGATTACCGACCACAATGTCCGCGAGACATTGGGGCTGACAGACCGCGCCTACATCGTTTATGCTGGTGAAATCCTGACGGAAGGGTCTCCTGAAGAGATCGTGGCCAACCCGGATGTCCGCCGCCTTTATCTCGGCGAGGAATTCCGCCTCTAGCCCAAAATTACAATTCGTCAAGCCGTGTACATCATCAAGCAAAAGGGATAAGCAAGAAACGGACCAACTTTTGGATCGGTTTTTGCCGCCATGGCGCTGACGCAGAGACTAGAGTTTCGTCAATCCCAGTCCCTGGTGATGACGCCGCAGCTGATGCAAGCCATCAAGCTGCTGCAGCTCTCAAATCTTGACCTGTCGACCTTCGTCGAGGATGAACTGGAGCGCAATCCGCTGCTGGAACGCGCCAGCGACGGCAGCGAGCCTGCGGTGGCCGGCGAGGCAGGCCCCGAACGTGCCGAATTCACTGACCATGTCCAGGACGACAGTTTTCCCGGCCATGACAGCGCCGGCGACCCGTCGGATTTCTCCGACCGCGCCAGCGGCGAAAACTTCGATGCGCAGGCGCCCGACGAGTGGATGAACCGCGAACTAGGCAGCCGTGCCGAGATCGAGCAGACGCTCGACACCGGCCTCGAGAACGTGTTTTCCGAGGAGCCGTCGGAAGCCGCCGCGCGCAATGCGCAGGATGCCGCGCCCACCGCCTATACCGAATGGGGCGGCGGCGCATCCTCCGAAGATAGCTACAACCTCGAAGCCTTTGTCGCCGCCGAAATCACGCTGGGCAGTCACCTTGCCGAGCAGCTGGCGGTGGCCTTCACCTCGCCGAAGCTGCGCATGATCGGTCAATATCTGATCGATCTGGTGGACGAGGCCGGCTACCTGCCGCCCGATCTCGGCGGCGTCGGCGAGCGGCTCGGCGCATCGTCGGACGATGTCGAGACGGTACTCGGCGTGCTGCAGAAATTCGATCCGCCGGGCGTTTGCGCGCGCGGCTTGAGCGAATGCCTCGCGATCCAGTTGCGTGAGCAGAACCGCTACGATCCTGCGATGCAGGCCTTGGTCGAACACCTCGATCTGCTGGCCAAGCGCGACATTGGAAATCTGCGAAAAATCTGCGGCGTAGATGACGAAGATCTTGCCGATATGATTGGCGAGATTCGCCGGCTCAATCCGAAGCCGGGTTTGAAATACGCCTCGGCGCGGACCCAGACCGTGGTGCCGGATGTCTATGTGCGGCCCGGCCCGGATGGCGGCTGGCACGTCGAACTGAACAGCGACACGCTGCCGCGCGTGCTGGTCAACCAAGTCTATTATTCCGAATTGTCGAAGACGATCCGCAAGGATGGCGACAAGTCGTATTTCACCGACTGCCTGCAGAACGCGACGTGGCTGGTGCGTGCGCTCGATCAGCGCGCCCGCACGATCCTGAAGGTTGCGACCGAAATCGTGCGCCAGCAGGATGGCTTCTTCACGCAGGGCGTCGCCCATCTGCGGCCGCTGAATTTGAAGGCCGTCGCCGACGCGATCCAGATGCACGAATCGACCGTGTCGCGCGTGACCGCCAACAAATATATGGCGACCAATCGCGGCAGTTTTGAATTGAAGTATTTCTTTACGGCGTCGATCGCGTCCGCCGATGGCGGCGAAGCGCATTCGGCGGAGGCCGTGCGCCATCACATCAAGCAATTGATTGACAACGAAAGCCCGTCGATCATCCTGTCGGATGATACTATCGTGGAACGCCTGCGCGAGACGGGCATTGATATCGCGCGTCGTACTGTGGCGAAATACCGCGAAGCCATGCGGATACCGTCATCGGTGCAACGTCGCCGCGACAAGCAGAGCATGCTCGGCAATGCACTCACGGCGCCTGCATCCTCTTCTACCGACAGGTCCCGCGACATCGCGCCAGCTTGATTGCGCTCCGGCCAAATCGGGATACTGTCAGTTGAAGTCAGATCGAATCGAGGCATCAACATGACCCTTCGTATCTCGGGAAAAAGCATCAGTGTCGGTGACGCGTTGCGTGGCCGCGTCAGTGAGCGAACTGACGAAGTTCTGCGAAAATATTTTGATGGTAATTATTCCGGCCACATTACGCTGAGCAAGGATGGCTTTGGCTTCCGCACCGATTGTGCGCTGCATCTGGATTCCGGAATCACGCTCGAAGCCGATTCGAATGCTACCGACGCCTATGCCAGCGCGGATCAGGCGCTGTTGCAGATCGAGAAGCGGCTGCGCCGCTACAAGAGCCGGCTGAAGGATCGCTCCGCGCGCAAGGCGCATGCGGAAGCCGTTGCCATCGCCGAACTGACAACACCGACGTTGCATGCGCCGAGCTACATTATCGAGGCGCCGGCCGGCGAGGACGAGCATGACGAGACCGGCTACGATCCGGTGATCATCGCCGAGGCGACGACGTCGCTGCGGCGGTTCTCGGTAAGTGAGGCGGTGCTGGAGCTCGACTTTACCGGCGCTGCCGTAGTTGTCTTCCAGCACGGCTCCAGCGGCCGGGTAAACATCGTGTACCGACGCGCCGACGGTAACGTGGGATGGGTCGATCCGCCGGTGGTTAAACCCTCCTGACGGCATTGACGCCCCGTTTGGCCGAACCTATGGTCCGCCGCCTTTGACAGGCCGTGATTCACGATAACCTCGTAACGGTCCGTCAAAGCAATATCGCACGGGGCGTTCCGGTGCTAGGATACGCCCGGGCATAGGCGCCCGGCGTCTTCTGATACAAGAACGCCTCTTCCACTTACTTGACGCTGCCGGTCTACCCCGCTTCACCTGCTGACGCTCAACATCCTCGGAACGATCCATGACGATTACCGATCTGGTCGCACCCGAGGCGATCCTCCCGACGTTAAAGGTCAACAGCAAGAAGCAGGCGCTGCAGGAACTGGCGGCGCGCGCCTCCGTGCTCACCGGGCAGACCGAGCGTGCTATCTTTGAAGTATTGCTGCAGCGGGAAAAGCTCGGCACCACCGCCGTGGGCTACGGCGTTGCGATTCCTCACGGCAAGCTGCCGACGCTGGACAAATTGTTCGGCCTGTTTGCACGGCTGGAGCGCCCGATCGATTTCGAGGCCATGGATGGCCAGCCGGTCGATCTCGTCTTCCTGCTGCTGGCTCCCGAAGGCGCCGGCGCGGACCATCTGAAGGCTCTGGCCCGCATCGCCCGCCTGTTGCGCGATCAGGACGTCGCCAAGAAGCTGCGCGCCTCGCGCGACGCCCAGGCGATCTATTCCGTGCTGGCGCTGCCCCCAGCCACCGCCGCCTGACCAGACTTTCCGACGTTCAAGCCGCGAATTCTTGGGCCGGGGGCGAAGTGGGCCGTTCGTTGAAAACGGCCTTCGGGCCATCGACGACCACCATCGGCGCGACCTCGAATCTGCGCATGATTCGAACTTCCCGGAACATGGTGAATGCGAACTCACTAAATCCAGTTGGGACGGGGGCGTAAGCAGCGCCGATGCGGGATGGATCGGGCAATTAGAGTTATTGATCGCGCGGCGCGGGCATCCGCCGCGGCGCCTAACAGGCGGTAATTTTTCCGAGGTGTGGAATTGGCGGGTTAGATAAACACCGACGGTACAGGCCGTCGTTTAAAGCGACGAGCGACCTGCAAGATTCCGGAAAAGCGATACGCGGGACCGTGCCCGCGTATCGCAAACTCTATTAAAATACGTCGGCGTTCAGTGAACGCTGACGGCCTGCAATTCCTGGCTCCAGGCATTGGCGATCGCTGCTTCGCGGCTGCCGGTCAGCATGATCGGCGTGCCGTCTGCGGCATGCAGCGCGAAAAGCTTAAGCCCGGGCGCGATATGCGGCGCCTGCGGAAACAGTCCTGGCACGTCCTCCGAGCGGATCTGCTTCACATAGGCGATCAAGCCGTCGCCCAGATGTGCAAGCGCGTCGGTGGAAACGCCTTCGGTCTCAAAGATCACAGATTCAGTCATCGTCTCGACTCCTTATGTTTAAACCAAGCGGTCGAGTCCGCTACTTGTTCCATTCAGGATGCATGACCTGACCGAAAAACCGGAATCCGCTTTTTCGGGTTCACGCATTATTCGTGTTCATTGATAGCGATTGTCTTAACGACCCTTTCAGGCTCCGGCCTGGTGAGATCGACCGACAACAGCCCGTTCTTCAAATCCGCACCCAGCACCAGCATCCCCTCCGCCAGCACGAAGGTGCGCTGGAAGTGGCGCGCGGCGATGCCGCGATGGATGTACTGCCGGGTCTTGTCGTCCTGCTGGCGGCCCCGAATGACGAGCTGGTTTTCCTCGGTGGTCACATCGAGTTGATCACGGGTGAACCCCGCGACCGCCAGCGTGATGCGCAGGCGTTCGGGCTGGCCGTTGTTACGGTCGCACCGCTCGATATTGTAGGGAGGATAGCCGTCGGCGCCTTTGACGACTCGGTCGAGCGCACGCTCGATCTCGTCGAATCCCAGAAGGAACGGACTGGATAACGAAGGAACACGAGACATAAATACAAAGCCCTCTCGAAGCGACTTTGGTAAATCAGGGCCCTTGCGGCGCCCCCTTCATCGACGGCGGATTGCCGACCGATGCATCCAATATGGGCATGGGATTACGGGGGTTCAAGCACCCCGGAGTAGTGGGCCGATGGGCTCCAACACCTTGAAGCGGGTCAGACATCGATCCGCTGCCGGCCGTCGGCGCTGAACAGGTGCAATTTGTCGCGCGGGGCGATGGCGCGGATGTGCTCGCCGACCGCGGGCGCGGTCTGGCCGGGGATGCGGACGATCACCTCGCCTTCCGGCAGCTCGCCGGGGGTGGCGCTGACGCCTTGCGCGCCCTCGCGGGAGCCGTAGACGAAGGTTTCCGGGCCGACCCGCTCGATCGCCTCGACGGTCAGGTCCAGCGCGAGGCCGCCGGGGGCGACCGCGTCGCTCGAGATCGAGAGGTCTTCCGGCCGGACGCCGAGAATGCCGGCCGTGGTCGTGCCACGGCTGTCGCCGGCGAATTGCAGGCCGATTTCGCCGGGGCGCATCGCGATCAGGTTCATCGGCGGCGCGCCGATGAAGGAGGCGACGAAGGTGGTGGCCGGCTTCCGGTAGATATCGAGCGGGTTGCCGATCTGCTCGACCTCGCCGCCATTCATCACCACCAGGATGTCCGCCAGCGTCATCGCCTCGAGCTGGTCGTGGGTGACGTAGATCGAGGTGGTCTTCAGCCGGCGCTGCAATTTTCGGATTTCGACCCGCATCGCGACGCGCAGCTTGGCGTCGAGGTTGGACAGGGGTTCGTCGAACAGGAACACTTTTGGCTGCCGCACGATGGCGCGGCCCATCGCGACGCGCTGGCGCTGGCCGCCGGAGAGCTGTCGCGGCTTGCGCTCGAGCATCGTCGTGATTTCGAGAATCGCGGCGGCCTCGCGGACGCGGCTGTCGATCTCGGGCTTCGGCATCCCCCTGTTGCGCAGCCCATAGGCCATGTTGTTGTAGACGCTCATGTGCGGATACAGCGCGTAGTTCTGGAACACCATCGCGATGTCGCGATCGGCCGGCTCGACCTCGTTGACGACGCGGCCGCCGATGTCGATCTCGCCGGAGCTGATGGTTTCCAGCCCCGCCACCATCCGCAGCAAGGTCGACTTGCCGCAGCCGGAGGGGCCGACCAGCACGCAGAACTGGCCATCGGGAATCTCGAAGTCGATGCCCTTGATGGCCTCGAAGCCGCCGGGATAGGTTTTTCGTACGTTGCGCAGCGAGACGTTCGACATCAGGTTCCTACTTCTCGGTCTCGACCAGGCCGCGCACGAACAGGCGCTGCATCAGGATAACGACGGCAACCGGCGGCAGCATCGCCAGCACCGCGGTGCACATCACGATCGGCCATTCGGTCAGCGCGTCGGTGGTGGTGATCATCTTGCGGATGCCGATCACAATGGTCTGCATGTCGTCGCGCGTGGTGATCAGCAGCGGCCAGAGATATTGATTCCAGCCATAGATGAACAGGATCACGAACAAGGCCGCCATGTTGGTGCGCGACAGCGGCAGCAGCGTATCCCAGAAGAACCGGAACGGACCCGCGCCATCCAGTTTGGAGGCTTCCAGCAATTCATCCGGCACGGTCATGAAGAACTGTCGGAACAGCAGGGTCGCGGTCGCCGAGGCGATCAGCGGCAGCGTCAGGCCGGCATAGGAATCCAGCATCCCGAAGTCGGCGGCGATCTTGTAGGTTGGATAGATGCGCACCTCGACCGGCAGCATCAGCGTGATGAAGATCATCCAGAAGATCGCCATCCGGAACGGAAAGCGGAAATACACGATGGCATAGGCCGACAGGATCGAGATCGCGATCTTGCCGATCGCGATCGACAGCGCCATCACCAGCGAGTTGAACAGCATCACGCCGACCGGCTCGCGGGTCGAGCCGGACGAGCCGACGAACAACGTCCTGGTGTAGTTCTCGATCAGGTGGCTGCCTGGCAGCAGCGACATCTGGCCGTTGGCGATCGAGGCGGCATCCTGTGTTGAGGCGACGAACGCCAGATAGACCGGGAACGCGACGATGGCGATGCCGATCCACAGAATGAAATGCGCGACGAAGCGCCGGAAGCCCTGAGCTTCTACCATCAATACGTCACCTTGCGTTCGACGTAGCGGAACTGGATAGCGGTCAGCGCCACCACGATCACCATCAGCATCACCGATTGCGCCGCCGAGGAGCCGAGATTGCCGCCGAGCAAGCCGTCGAGATAAACCTTGTAGACCAGCGTTTCCGTCGCCTTCGCGGGGCCGCCGCCGGTCATCGCGTCGATGATGCCGAACGTGTCGAAGAAGGCGTAGACGATGTTGACGACGATCAGAAAGAAGATGGTCGGCGTCAGCAGCGGGAAGGTGACGGTCCAGAACCGGCGCATCGGTCGGGCGCCGTCGATCGCTGCGGCTTCCAGCACGCTTTTCGGGATCGCCTGCAATCCTGCAAGGAAGAACAGGAAGTTGTAGGAAATCTGCTTCCACGCGGCCGCCAGCACGATCAGCGTCACCGCGTGGTTGCCGTTGAGCTGCGGATTCCAGTCAAGCCCCATGCCGCGCAAGCCGCGCGCGAGCACGCCGAGCGACGGATGCAGCATGAATATCCACAGCACACCGGCCACCGCGGGCGCCACCGCATAGGGCCAGATCAGCAGCGTGCGATAAAGACCCGCGCCTTTGAGCTGCTTGTCGGCCATCACCGCCAGCAGCAGCGCGAACGACAGCGACGAGCCGCCGATCGCCGCCGAGAAGACGAAGGTACGCAGGATCGCTTCGTAATATTCAGGCTGAGTCAGCAGGTCAGAGTAATTCTCGAACCAGATGAAGGTGGTCGAGAGCCCGAACGCATCCTGCAGCAGGAACGACTGCCACACCGCCTGCGCTGCCGGCCAGTAGAAGAACAGCAGCACCACCGCGACCTGCGGCGTCAGCAGCAGGAACGGCAGCAGCGGCGAGCGGAAGGTGGATTGCTTTTGCATAGTTCGCTCGCTGATCTGCAGCGGCTCCCCTCTACCTGCTCACCGTTTTCTCGAACTGCCGCAGCATCACGTTGCCGCGCGCCACCGCGTTGTCGAGCGCCTGTTTGGCAGTCTTCTTGCCGGCCAAAGCGGTCTCGATCTCTTCCGCCCAGATGTCACGCAGTTGCACCATGTTGCCGAGGCGCAGGCCGCGCGAATTCTCGGTCGGTTCCTTGTTGGTCAGTTCCAGCAGCGGCGTCTCCAGATAGGGCGCGTCCTTGTAAAAGCCCTGCTCTTTCGCCTTGGCGTAGGCGGCCTTGGTGATCGGCAGATAGCCGGATGCTTTGTGGATCGCGACCTGACGGTCGGTGTCGGACAGGAAGGTCAGGAATTTGGCGACGCCCTTGTATTCATCGGGCTTCTTGCCGCCCATCACCCACAGCGAGGCGCCGCCGATGATCGAATTCTGCGGCGCGCCGGCCTCGTCCGGGTAATACGGCATCGGCGCGTTGGTCCAGTCGAACTTCGCCGCCCCCTTCACCTGGCCGAAGAAGCCCGACGAGGTCAGGAAGATCGGGCATTCGCCGGAGGTGAAGCGACCTTCCGAGGAATTGGTGCGGCCGGAATAGTCGTAGGTCTTGTCCTTCTGCAGCTCGATCAGGGTTTCGAGATGCTTGATCTGCAGCGGACCGTTGAATTCCAGCACGGTGTCGAAACCGTCGAGCCCGTTGGCCTTTGAGGCCAGCGGCTTGTTATGCCAGGCCGAAAGCTGTTCGAGGTTGGCCCAGGTCACCCACGCCGTGGAGAAGCCGCAGGTCGCGTAGCCCGCCGCCTTCAGCTTTTTGGCGTCCTCGAACACTTCCGGCCAGGTCTTCGGGATCTCGGCGATGTCAGCCTTCTTCAGCGCGTCCTTGTTGATCCACATCACCATCGAGGACGAGTTGAAGGGGAACGACAGCATCTCGCCCTTCGAGGTCGAGTAGTAGCCGGTGATCGCCGGCAAATAGTCTTTGGCGTCGAACTTCTCGCCGGCTTCTTCCATCAGTTTGTAGACCGGCTTCACCGCGCCGGTGGCGGACATCATGGTGGCGGTGCCGACTTCGAACACCTGCATGATATGCGGCGCATTGCCGGCGCGGAACGCGGCGATGCCGGCGTTCATGGTGTCGGGATAGCTGCCCTTGTAGGCCGGAACCACCTTGTAGTCGCTCTGCGAGGCGTTGAACTCTTCGGCGAGCTTGACGACGACATCGTTGTTGCCGCCGGTCATCGCGTGCCACCACTGGATCTCGGTGACCGCATAGGCCGGCGACGCGAGCACGAGGGTGGAGGCGAGCAGGCCGGCAAGGCCGAGGTGGGGTCGAATCATACAAGTCTCCCGGTCGTCATCATCGTTGGTGCGCTGCTAACGGCGCGGGATGACGTGGGAATGACCTATAGTTGAGCCTTCGCCCGGGCGAAAGCGCCAGCGAGGAAAAGTCGTTAAATCTCCCGTGTACCCGGCCGGGTCTGCAGACGTGGTGGTCCCGAATGCGCAGTGCACCACGCCGCTGGCGCGGCCTGATGCACTGCGTCCGGGAGGGGGGCCTATCGCTTGCGTTCCGGGCCGCTGACAGTTCCCTTGGCGACGAGGTCCTTGATCTCATCCGCCGAATAGCCGAACTCGCCGAGCACTTCCGTGGCGTGCTCGCTGAATTTCGGCGGGACGCGCCGCAGGCTGGCCTTGGTCCGGTCGAAACGGACCGGCGAGGCGATGCCCTTGTACCAATCCTTCTCGATGATATCGCCGCGCGCGATGGTGTGCGGATTGGCGAGTGCCTTGTCGATCGACTGCACGGGACCGGCGGGAAGGCCGGCCGCGAGCAGGCGCCTGCACAACGGCTCGCCGTCTTCCTTCGTCAGGATCGCCTCCAGCTCGGCGCGCAACTCGTCGCGATTGACGACGCGGTCGCGGTTGCGCGCAAAGCGCGGATCCGTGCCGAGCTCCGGCTTGCCGAGTTCCTTGCACAGTTTGCGATAGGTGGCGTCATTGCCGACGCCGACGAAGATGTCGCCGTCGCGCGCTGTAAACACTGCGTAGGGATACAGGTTGGGGTGCTCGTTGCCGGTGCGCGCCGGCGGCTTGCCGCCGTTCATGAAGTAATTGGCGGTGTGCGGATGCATGATCGCCAGGCCGGTCTCGTACAGCGTCGCTTCCACGAACTGGCCGAGCCCGGATTTGGCGCGCTCCGCCAGCGCCATCAAAATGCCGACGCAGGCATAGAGCCCGGTCGACATGTCGACGAGAGCCACGCCGATGCGAGTCGGGCCGCTATCCGCCGTGCCGGTGGATGCCATCAGGCCGACCATCGATTGAATCACGGCGTCGTAGCCGGGATGTCCACCATGCGGGCCGTCGCCACCGAAGCCGGAAATCCGGCAATGGATCAGTTTCGGAAATTTCGCGCGCAGCACATCGTTGCCAATGCCCCATTTATCGAGCGTGCCCGGCTTGAAATTCTCGATCATCACGTCGGCATCTTCGAGCATCCGCATCAGGACGACGCGACCGGCCTCGGAGGCGAGGTCGAGGCCGATCGAACGCTTGTTGCGGTTGGTGCCGATGAAGTAGGCCGCGTCGTCCTCGTGGAACGGAGGGCCCCAGTCGCGGGTCTCGTCGCCGGCCGGCGGCTCCACCTTGACGACGTCGGCACCGTGGTCGGCGAGAATCTGCGTGCAGTAGGGGCCGCCGAGAACGCGCGACAGGTCTATCACGCGCAAGCCGGCAATGGCGCCGGGAGCAATTTGAGGAATCATGAGGCGCTTCTGTGCTCTTTGTTGTTGGTCGTCCAACCCATAAACCACCAGAAGCGCGTCTTCGCAAATGCCGGCAGCCATGCGGTTCGTGGCTGGCGCAAACGGGCCTGCCGGCTTTCCGGCAGACCCGCATCAAAGGCATTTGATCAGACGATGACGGAGCGCACGTCGATATTCCCTCGGGTGGCATTGGAATACGGGCAGATCTGGTGCGCCTTCTCGACCAGGGCCTCGGCCTCGGCGGCAGCAACACCCGGCAATGACACTGCGAGTTCGACATCCAGACCGAAGCCGCCGGCCGAACGCGGTCCGATGCCGACCGTCGCGGTGACCGCGACATCCGCCGGTACCTTGGGGCCGCCCTGTGAGGCCACAAATTTCATCGCGCCGATGAAGCAGGCGGCGTAGCCGGCCGCGAACAACTGCTCGGGGTTGTTGCCTTCGCCGCCGGCGCCGCCCAATTCCCTGGGAGTCGCGAGTTTGACGTCGAGCGCGCCGTCCAGGGTGGCGGCATGGCCGTCGCGGCCGCCGGTAGCCTTGGCGCTGGTCTTGTAGAGCACGTTGACTGACATGGTCCGGTTCCTTGTTTGTGGTCCAACGCCATCAATATTGCGAACAATTAGATTGTTCACAATATAAAATATCGACGTCGCAATCTAATTGTGCTCAATTGATTGTGAACTGATGCAGGGCGGCGCCGGCAAGGCGGCCCGCGCCGACAGGAGATTGCGATGGCCAGGAAGTTGGCGGCCTATCCGCCGCTGAAGCTCGAAAACCAGATCTGCTTTGCGGTCTATTCCGCCGCGCATGCGTTCACCCGCGTCTACAAACCGTTGCTTGATGGGCTGGGGCTGACCTATCCGCAATATCTGGTGATGTTGGTGCTGTGGGAGCGCGACGATGTCGCGGTGAAATATATCGGCGAGCGGCTGTTTCTGGATTCGGGCACGCTGACGCCGCTGCTGAAGCGCTTGGAGGCGGCCGGGCTGATTCGTCGCACTCGCAATCCCGACGACGAGCGGCAGGTGATGATCGCCCTGACGCCGCAAGGTCAGGCGTTGCGCGACAAGGCCAAGACCGTGCCGCACGGCGTGCTCGCGGCCGCGGCCTGTTCGGCCGACGAAATGCTGACGATGAAGGACGAAATCGTGGCGCTGCGCGACCGACTCAATGCGGTGCTGGGGGAGTGAGGGGCGTTTAGCGGCGGGAGCGGATTTTTGGCGGCGTGCCCGGTGATTCGCCGCTTCGGGTCCGCCGTCGCGCCGGTATTTTCTGGTCGGGAAAATTGATCCAGCGGATGATACCGCCGTACCACATCATCGAACTCGCCCGGAGTCGCCCAAAAAAGCGGTTGCTAGAAAAAGTGGAAATTTTCAGTTCGTCGCTGCCCCTCGGGCTATGACGCGACATCCTTGGCTTGAAGAGCCGGAGCTTGCGAAGCAAGCGAAGGATGGTGGAGCCAGGCGGGATCGAACCGCCGACCTCTTGCATGCCATGCAAGCGCTCTCCCAGCTGAGCTATGGCCCCTTAACTTGCGCGAGTCGCTGGAAACGTCTCGCGCGCAAACCCTGACCACAGATCAGGATTGATCTCAAGTCTCTTCGTCACCAGAAACGTCACCAATGATGTCTGTGACATCATCGTCGCCATCTTCTTCGTCGGCGATGAAGGTCGAGTCGTCATCCTCGTCATCGTCGATTGTGTCGTCGGCGTCAATATCATCTTCCGATTCGAGCACAGCTGCCTTTTTGCCGGTGTTTTCCTCGGCATCGGCTTCCTCGAGCGGAACCAGTTCGTCCTCGGTATCCGCCACTTCCGGCTGCTCGGCAGCAGACGCAGCCGCGGAGGCGGCGGCGGCGCGCGAAGCGGCGTCGGCACGGGTGCGCGGCGGCGGAATCGGCGCAATCGGCACCACCTCACCCGTATACGGTGAAATCACCGGGGTCTTGTTGAGGTCATAAAACTTTTTGCCCGTCGTGGGGCAAATGCGCTTGGTTCCGAGATCGGATTTGGCCACGTGTGGATCCTAGGGAATTTTTTGAAAAACGGTGCTTCACTTGGCTAGTTGCCGCGCCAGTGTCAATAGCGCTCTGCGCGTGGCGTGACGCGGCGCGACCCATATGGTACGAGCCTGCCGCGTAAAGGAACACAATCTTGACCCATTCAGATGGCCCCGCGGCCGTAGCCACCCCCCTCTCGGCCCGCAAGAGTTCAGCCCTCAAGGGCCGCGAACGCGTGCCCGGCGACAAGTCGATCTCGCACCGGGCGCTGATTTTAGGCGCGCTGGCGGTGGGCGAGACCCGGATCACCGGCCTCTTGGAGGGCGAGGACGTCCTCAATACCGCCAAGGCGATGCAGGCCTTGGGCGCGCAGGTCGCGCGCACCGGCGATTTTGCCTGGACCGTGCGCGGCGTCGGCGTCGCCGGCTTCGCGACGCCCAGGAATGCGCTGGATTTCGGCAATTCCGGCACCGGCTGCCGGCTGGTGATGGGCGCCGTCGCAGGCTGCCCGATCGAGGCGACCTTCGATGGCGACGCCTCGCTGCGCAGTCGGCCGATGCGCCGGATCGTCGATCCGCTCGCTTTGATGGGCGCCCGCGTCACTCACAGCCAGGAAGGCGGCCGGCTGCCGATGACGCTGCAGGGCGCGCGCGACCCGCTGCCGATCGTTTACCGCACACCGGTGGCGTCAGCCCAGATCAAGTCCGCGGTGTTGCTGGCGGGGCTGTCAGCCCCCGGCACGACTACGGTGATCGAGAGCGAGGCCAGCCGCGACCATACCGAGCTGATGCTGAGGCACTTTGGCGCGCAGATCGTCTCCGAGAAGGAAGGCGTTCACGGCCGCAAGATCACGCTGACCGGCCAGCCGGAGCTGCGCGGCGCCAATGTCGTGGTGCCGGCCGATCCGTCCTCGGCGGCATTCCCGATCGTCGCGGCGCTGGTCGTACCGGGTTCCGACATCGTGCTAACCGACGTCATGACCAATCCGCTGCGCACCGGCCTGTTTACGACCTTGCGCGAGATGGGAGCTTCCATCGAGGAAAGCGAAGTGCGTGGCGACGCAGGCGAGCCGATGGCCCAGTTCCGGATTCGGGCCTCGAAGCTGCACGGTGTCGAAGTGCCGCCGGAGCGGGCGCCGTCGATGATCGACGAATATCTGGTGCTGGCGGTGGCTGCCAGCTTCGCTGAGGGCACTACCATCATGCGCGGCCTGCAGGAATTGCGGGTCAAGGAATCCGACCGGCTGGAGGCCACCGCAGCGATGCTGCGCGTCAACGGCGTCAAGGTGGAGATCTCCGGCGACGACCTGATCGTCGAGGGCAACGGGCGGGTCGCGGGCGGCGGCCTGGTCGCCACCCATATGGACCACCGGATTGCGATGTCGGCGCTGGTGATGGGGCTGGCTTCCGAGCAGCCCGTCACCATCGATGACACCACCTTCATCGCCACCAGCTTCCCGGATTTCATCCCGATGATGCAGCGGCTCGGCGCGGAGTTCGCATAGACCGATCCGGCGTGGATATTTGACAGTCCGGGTGCTAAGTCGCGCTGAACGGAATGTAGACGAGTAGCTCTAATCGCATGATCATCGCCATCGACGGACCGGCCGCATCCGGAAAAGGCACACTGGGCAAGCGCCTCGCCCGGCATTATGGCTACCGTCACCTCGATACCGGAGTGATCTACCGCGCCGTCGCCAAGGCGCTGCTCGACGCCGGCGCCGAACTCACCGATGAGGAATTGGCGGTCGCGGCTGCCTTGGAGCTCGATCCGGAGAAGTTCGGCCATCCGTCGCTCAAGACCCAGCAGATTGGCGATGCGGCGTCCGTGGTTTCGGCATTTCCGCGGGTTCGCGAGGCGCTTCTGAGCTTCCAGCGCCGCTTTACGGAGGACCCGCCGGGCGCCGTGCTCGATGGCCGCGACATCGGCACCGTGATCTGTCCGGACGCCGACGTGAAGATCTTCGTTATAGCCGATCCTGTGGTCCGGGCCCGGCGCCGCACTCTGGAGGCCAAGGCGCGCGGCGAGGTGGCCGATGAGGCCGCCGTGCTGGCGGATATCCTGCGCCGCGATGAGCGCGACCGGAACCGGGCCGTCGCGCCGCTGAAGCCTGCCGCAGATGCATACTTGCTGGATAACTCCAATTTGGATATAGAAGGCGGCGTCCGGGCCGCCATCGATATTGTCGAGGCCGTCCGAGCGGGCCGGCAGCGGGTCTGATTTACCCAGACTAAACCGCTGCCGTCATTGGAGGAAAGCCCGCTCCTGGTCTTGAACGTCGGTCTTTGATCGACTGCCTTGGCACCGGATTATCAACGTCTCAATCGTGCAGTCATGCTGCCGGCCCGTTCCTGTGATTTCCCGCAGGGCGGTCGTTAGGGGTTGCGGACCCCTAACACTTCGCGTTTGAGGCGCCCTTTCACCCGAATGGTCGGCAATACCCGCACCTGGAGAACAAATGGCTTCGACTGCTGCTTCTTATAATCCTTCACGCGACGATTTCGCCGCGATGCTCGACGAGTCCTTCGCAGGTGGCAACCTGCAGGAAAGCTCCGTCATCAAGG
>NZ_JAQGJT010000152.1 GCF_028290495.1 Tardiphaga sp. | reverse complement strand
ATAGAAACTCGGCGACATAAGTGAAAACCTTGATGCCATCATAAGCCGACCAGCGATTTGGGTTGACATTATTAGCGAACTTGACTATATTCCTCTTCGTCCAGCTCACGAGGGGCGCTTCATGAGGCGTTCTTGGAGTGGAGTCGGGATGCGGCGCCTGCGGACGTGGCTCGCACCCACGGACTCGGGAGGTCGGGGGGAACCGTCCGTGCCCACTACGGGGCGCTGCCTTCAATGGCTGGACGCGGACAGGTGGAAGGCGGGCGAAATCCCGCTGGAGTGGTCCTGGTGGCCACAAGCCTGGCCCGGAAGTACGGTCCCTCGAACAGAAAAGCCGCGATGGCGCGCCGAAAGGCGACGCGCGCCGGATGCCCGCTGTCGCAGGCGGGCTTCGGAGCGCGACTTGCTACCCAGTTGCGCCTTTCGGCGCGTCATCCCCCTCATTCTCGAGGGGCAAACTGGAAGGCCCACTTTGCGCGGCGGCGCGGAACGGACGGCGCGTGGGCGCAGATCACTCCGGACATCTGGCTGTTTGATAATTGTATCGGAAATGACGACGGCACGCGGAACCCGTTTGCGTTGCGTTAACCTCCGCTTAACGGCGCTTTAAACCGGGAACGTTACGGTCGGGCGTCGAGCGGGCGTGGTGTTTTCGTATGGCGAAGAAAAAGAACGGTCGGAAAGAGCCGGTGTTCGGGCTGCCGTCTTCGCTGGCGGAGCTGCGGATGAATCCGGGCGATCGCGTCTCCGGCTCCGACGACAGACCGAAGCCGAGCCCACGCAAAGCGAGTGGCAAGCGCAAATCAAGCAAATCGCGCGGCGGCATCGTCGGTTTCTTCAAGAAGATGTTTTACTGGGGCGCGGTGGTCGGGCTGTGGGGCGCGATCGCGGTGGTCGGCGTCGTGATCTATGTCGGCGCGCACCTGCCGCCGATCCAGTCGCTGGAAATCCCGAAGCGGCCGCCGACGATCCAGATCACCGGGCTGGACGGCAGCGTGCTGGCGACGCGCGGCGAAATGGCAGGCGCCAATGTCGCGCTGAAGGATCTGCCGCCTTATCTGCCGAAGGCCTTCATCGCCATCGAGGACCGCCGGTTCTATTCGCATTACGGCGTTGATCCGCTCGGCATCGCGCGCGCCGCGGTCGCCAACGTGATGCATCGCGGCGTGGCGCAAGGCGGCTCGACGCTGACCCAGCAGCTCGCCAAGAACCTGTTCCTGTCGGAAGAGCGCACCATGAAGCGCAAGCTGCAGGAGGTCGAGCTGGCGTTCTGGCTGGAGCGCAAGCATTCCAAGGCCGAGATTCTCGAGCTGTATCTCAACCGCGTCTATTTCGGCTCCGGCGCCTATGGCGTGGAAGCCGCGGCGCAGCGTTATTTCGGCAAGTCGGCGAAGGAAGTCACCATCGCGGAAGCGGCGATGCTGGCCGGCCTCGTCAAGTCGCCGTCGCGGCTGGCGCCGAACCGCAATCCGGAAGGCGCGGAGGCGCGCGCGCGCACCGTGCTGGCGGCGATGCAGGACGCCGGCTTCATCACGGCCGCGCAGGCGCAGGCCTCGACGGGTCATGCCTCGTACAATGTGAAGGCGGTCGGCGCCGGCACGGTGAACTATGTCGCCGACTGGATCGGCGAAGTGCTCGACGACCTGATCGGCCAGGTCGACCAGAGCATCATCGTCGAGACCACGATCGATCCGAAGCTACAGAGCGTGGCGGAGGCATCGATCATCGACGAACTCGCCGCCAAGAGCGTCAAGTTCAACGTCACGCAGGGCGCGCTGGTGGCGATGTCGCCGGACGGCTCGGTGCGCGCGATGGTCGGCGGCCGCAATTACGCAGAAAGCCAGTTCAACCGTGCGGTCACCGCCAAGCGGCAGCCGGGCTCGTCGTTCAAGCCGTTCGTCTATCTCACCGCCATCGAAGCGGGCCTGACGCCGGAGACGATCCGCACCGACGCGCCGCTCGATGTGAAGGGCTGGAAGCCGGAGAACTATACGCACCAATACTTCGGGCCGGTGACGCTGACGCAGGCTTTGGCGATGTCGCTGAATACGGTCGCGGTGCGGCTCGGGCTTGAGGTCGGTGCCAAAAGCGTCGTGCGCACCGCGCACCGGCTCGGCATCGCCTCGAAGCTGGAGGCCAACGCCTCGATCGCGCTCGGCACCTCCGAAGTGTCGCTGACGGAGATGGTCGGCGCCTATGGGGCGTTCGCCAATGGCGGGCTCGCCGCCTCGCCGCATGTGGTGGAGCGGATCCGCACCGTCGACGGCAACAAGGTGCTGTACAAGCGCCCGGCGGATCAGGCCGCCTCGGTGATCGACGCGCGCGCGGTGGCGATGATGAACACGATGATGACGGAAACGCTGATCTCCGGCAGCGCCAAGAAGGCGGAGCTGCCGGGCTGGCAGGCGGCGGGCAAGACCGGCACCAGCCAGGATTTCCGCGACGCCTGGTTCATCGGCTACACCTCGCGCCTGGTGACCGGCGTGTGGCTCGGCAATGACGACAACTCGCCGACCAAAAAGGCCACCGGCGGCGGATTGCCGGTCGAGATCTGGACGCGCTTCATGAAGGCCGCGCATCAGGGCGCGACACCGGAGCCGATCCCGGGCGCTGCGCCGGGCAATTCGTTCGGCGGTATCGGCCAGACCTTGTCGCAGCTGCTGCCGGGTGTCGCGCCGCCGCCGTCGCTGCCGCCCGAGCGCGGCTATATCCCGAGCGCGCCCGTCTACAACGGCAACCGTCCGCAGCCCCCGGCGCCGACGCAAACGGCCTACCCGGCCGGCCGCAATCAACCACAGCAAAACGTCCGCCCGGAAGCCTCGGGTGGTCTCGATGGCTGGCTGACGGAAAGGTTGTTCGGGAGATAGCCACAAACTCACTTGTCGTCACCCGCGAAGGCGGGTGACCCGGTAAACGCAGGGCGTTCGCGCAGGACCTGCAACGCCGCCGTCTGCCGGATCGCCCGGTCAAGCCGGGCGACGACAGCAGTGATGGCGGGCTTTTACGGGCAAGCAAATACGAGCTGGCAATCCAGGAGGATTAGGATTACAAGCCAATAGGAATATAGGCAGAGGAGATGTGGAAAGCATGGCGTTGCCCCACCCTCCCCTGTCGTCATCCGCGAAGACGGGCGCCCCGGTAAACGCAGGGCGTTCGCGCATCACCTGCAACGCCACCGTCTGCTGGATCGCCCGGTCGAGCCGGGCGACGACAGCAGTGAGCGAGGCGAAAGGCTTAATCCTGCACGCCGTAGCGGTGCAGGTCGTTGCCGCAGGTATCGAGCCAGATCTTGGCGCGTTCGGTGGCCGGACAAATCCGGGCCACCACCTTCCAGAACTTCGCCGAGTGGTTCATCTCGACCAGATGCGCCACTTCATGGGCGGCGAGATAATCCAGCACGTAAGGCGGTGCCAGGATCAGCCGCCACGAGAACGACAGCGACCCCGCCGAGGTGCACGACCCCCACCGGCTCGACTGATCGCGGATCGTCAGCCGCGTCACCTTGACGCCGAGTTCCCGCGCGTAGTGCGTGGAGGCTTTCTGCAGATCGGCGCGCGCTTCGCGCTTGAGGAAGTCATGCACGCGGCGGTCGAGATGTTCGGCCTCGCCCGCGACGCAGAGAATCTTCTCGCCGCTGTCGCGCGTCTCGGTCCACACCGTGCCGCGCGAGCCCGCGCGATGCACGATCTTGTGCGACGTGCTGCGCAACGGCACCAACGTCCCCGCTTCAAACGGTGCCGCCTTCGGCAAACGGCCGAGGCGCGCGGCGATCCAGGCGCCGTGGCCCGCCGCAAATGCCTTGGCATCGGCCAACGTGCCGCGCGGCGGCATGGTCAGGATCGCTTCGCGATCACTCGGATGAATACGCAGCGTGTAACGTCGCGCACGACGATGTCTTCGCAAGCGAATGGCGAAAATCTGCGAGCCGTGCTTGACGGCAATGGTGTCGGGTTCCGTGGGGCGTCGGTAAAGAAGTGCGCGAAAAGCCATATCTGTCGTTCCGGTCGTCAGGAGATCGACCGGATTCTGCCATATCCGCCGCCAAGAGAATGTCTCCGCGCAAAAACAAATCATTTGCCCAATATACAGGGTCGCATGAGCGCATGTCCCCTATCTAAAGGGCTATGGAACCAGAATCCTGATTCAAAATAACGCCAGAACGCGCGTTAATAAAATGAAACAAACCTCATTTCTTTAAATACCGGGGAAAACCTGTTTTACCGGCTGTTTTCAGAGGCTTACTAACTCCGGCATCGGCTCGATTTCATCAACAACGCGCAGATAACAACGGCAACGCATCGCGTCGTCCGTTGTTATCGATGAAATTTATTCTGCCGTCGCGGCGTGTTGCTTCGCTTCTGCTGCCGTCAGCATGAAATCGGAAATGCGCGGCACGATTTCGGATTTGAATCGCGAGCCGTTGAACACGCCGTAGTGCCCGACGCCCTTCTGAACGTAGTGCACGCGGCGATCATCGGGGATCGACGAACACAAAGCATGCGTCGCTTCGGTCTGTCCGAGGCCAGAGATGTCGTCGTTCTCGCCCTCCACCGTCATCAGCGCGACGTTGACGATCCTGGAAGGGTCCACCTTCTTGCCGCGATGAGTCATCTCGCCCTTCGGCAGCGAATGCTTGATGAACACGACATCCACGGTCTGCAGGTAATACTCGGCGGTGAGATCCATCACCGCCAGATACTCGTCGTAGAAATCGCGGTGCTTGTCGGCGAGGTCGCCGTCGCCCTGGACCAGGTGGTTGAACAGGTTCTTGTGCGCGTCCATGTGGCGATCAAGGTTCATGCTGATGAAGCCGTTGAGCTGCAGGAAGCCCGGATAGACGTCGCGCATCACGCCGGGATGCGGAAACGGCACCTTGGTGATGACGTTGCTGCGGAACCAGTCGATGCCCTTCTCGGCCGCAAGGTTGTTCACCGAGGTGGGATTGCAGCGGGTATCGATCGGACCGCCCATCAGCGTCATCGACACCGGCACGAAACGATCGCCTTCGGCCTCCATGACAGAGACGGCGGCGAGCACCGGCACGGAAGGCTGGCACACCGCGATGACGTGCATGTTGCCGCCCAGCGCGTGCAGCATCTCGATGACGTAGTCGACATAGTCGTCGAGATCGAATCGACCGGCGGCCATTGGCACCATGCGGGCGTCGGACCAGTCGGTGATGTAGACCTCATGGGTCGGCAGGAAGGCCTCGACGGTGCCGCGCAGCAGCGTGGCGTAGTGGCCGGACATTGGCGCCACGATCAGCACGCGCGGTTGCGGCGCGCGCAGCGGGCGCGGGTGCTGGCGATCGAAATACAGCAGCCGGCAGAACGGCTTTTCCCACACCGTGCGGATCACGACCGGGGTGCGGACGCCGTTGACGTCGGTATCGTCGAGTCCCCATTCCGGCTTGCCGTAGCGCCGCGTGGTGCGCTCGAACAATTCGCAGCCGGCGGCGACCGACTTGCCGAACTCGGTCTGCGACAGCGGATTAAGCGGATTCTGGAACATCATTTTGGTGGCATCGGACATCGCGCGCGCCGGATTGAGCGACGCATAGGCCATCTCATACATCCAGTACATCGGCGTGGTCAGGGCCGGGCTTACTTCCGACGGCAAGGCCGGCGGCCTGCCAAATTCACCGATCGGCATCTGTGCTCCCACTTCGTTTCTTTGGAAGATAGTGGGCTCTGCATAAGAAAGCGTCAATGCAACCACCGTTCCGCCCGCGTCAACCGCGGCGAAACCAGACATTCGCGAGCGAAATCAGCCTATTCGCCGCCCGATACCAGCGAACCCGCACGGCGGGCGCTGCGCAACAGCCCAAGGAATATCGCGAATGAAGCAATAAACAGCACCGCGTTGATGGCCAGCGCGGTGAACATCAGGTCGGTACGAAACACATGGTCAAACAACAGCGCGCGCATGCCCTCAAACACATAGGTCGGCGGCAGGCTCCAGGCGACATATTGCAGCCAGGTGGGCAACACCGAGACCGGATAGTACACGCAGGCCAGCGGCATCAGCCCGAACATCAGCGTCCAGACGATGCTCTCGGCGCCCAGACCGTTACGCAGCACCAGCCCGGAGACGAAGATGCCCAGCGACCAGCTGGTGAAGATCAGATTGCAGAAGAACGCGATCAGCGGCAAGCCGAGGTCGAACATGTTGAACTTGAAGAACACCAGGGCAAGGATCACCATCGGGATCACGCCGATCGCCAGCCGGATCAGGCTCATGATCATCAGCGAGATCAGGAACTCGATCGGCTTCAGCGGGCTCATCATCAGGTTGCCGAGATTGCGCGCCCACATCTCCTCAAGGAACGAGATCGAGAAGCCGAGCTGGCCGCGGAACAGGATGTCCCACAGGATCACCGCGCCGATCAGCGTG
>NZ_JAQGJT010000141.1 GCF_028290495.1 Tardiphaga sp. | reverse complement strand
GATTCCCCTAATCACCGCGGCGGGACACCTCCCCCCAACGGGAGGCTAGCTATCTGGAAGGATAGATCATGACTGCAGCGAAGCCCGCTTCGCGGCCGAATGTGCCGCATTTTTCGTCCGGCCCCTGTGCCAAGCGCCCCGGCTGGAACGCCCAAAATCTCAAAGACGCAGCCCTCGGCCGCTCGCATCGCGCCAAGATCGGCAAGGCCAAACTCAAGCTCGCGATCGAATTGACCCGCGAAGTGCTTGAAGTTCCCGCCGGTTACAAGATCGGCATCGTGCCGGCGTCGGATACCGGCGCGGTCGAAATGGCGCTGTGGTCGCTGCTCGGCGCCCGGCCCGTGACCACGATCGCCTGGGAATCCTTCGGCGAAGGCTGGGTCAGCGATATCGTCAAGGAATTAAAGCTCAAGGACGTCACCAGGCTGCATGCCGGCTATGGCGAAATTCCTGATCTCAGCAAGGCCGATCCGGCCTCCGACATTGTGTTCACCTGGAACGGCACCACCTCGGGCGTCCGCGTGCCCAATGCCGACTGGAACAGCGCTGATCGCGAAGGCCTCACCATTTGCGACGCCACCTCGGCGGCGTTCGCGCAGCCGCTCGACTGGGCCAAGCTCGATGTCGTCACCTTCTCCTGGCAGAAGGCGCTCGGCGGCGAGGCCGGTCACGGCATGCTGGTGCTGTCTCCGCGCGCGGTGGAGCGGCTGGAAACCTACAAGCCGGCGTGGCCATTGCCGAAGATTTTCCGCATGACCAAGGGCGGCAAGCTCAACGAAGGCATCTTCGAAGGCGAGACCATCAACACGCCGTCGATGCTGTGCGTCGAGGACTATCTCGATGCGCTCGGCTGGGCCAAATCGGTCGGCGGACTGAACGCGCTGGTCGCGCGCGCCGACGCCAACACCAAGGCGCTGGCCGACTGGAAGGCGCGCACGCCGTGGGTGGATTTTCTCGCCACCGATCCTTCGATCCGCTCCAACACTTCAGTGTGCATGAAGGTGATCGATCCTGCGATCACCGCGTTGTCACCTGATGCTCAGGCCGACTTCGCCAAGAAGCTGGTGGCTTTGGTCGAGAAGGAAGGCGCCGGTTTCGACTTCGCGCATTACCGCGATGCCCCCGCCGGTCTGCGCATCTGGTGCGGCGCAACGGTGGAAGCCAGCGACGTCGCGATCCTGACGCAATGGATCGACTGGGCGTTCGCCGCGACCAAGGCCTCGCTCGCACAAGCGGCGTGACTCTTCCTAACCTCTCCCCGCCCTTCGCGGGGAGAGGTCGACCGGCGAAGCCGGTCGGGTGAGGGGCGTTGCACGCGCTTCATCCAACTTCAGCCTTGCGGGTCGGTAGCGGCCCCTCACCCCAACCCTCTCCCCGTAAGAACGGGGAGAGGGAGCAGAAGTATCGCGACTGCTTTCACCCCGGCGCTTCGCGCCGACCCTCCCCCTCAAGGGGAGGGTGAAGGAGAACATCATGCCCGCACCCAAAGTCCTCATTTCCGATGCGCTCTCTCCCGCCGCCGTCCAGATCTTCAAGGACCGCGGCATCGATGTCGATTTCCAGCCGACGCTGGGCAAGGACAAGGACAAGCTCGCCGAAATCATCGGCAACTATGACGGCCTTGCCATCCGCTCTGCCACCAAGGCGACCGCGAAGATCCTCGCCAGGGCGACCCGCCTCAAGGTGATCGGCCGCGCCGGCATCGGCGTCGACAATGTCGAGATCCCCGCGGCCACGGCCAAGGGCATCATCGTGATGAACACGCCGTTCGGCAATTCCATCACCACCGCCGAGCACGCCATCACCTTGATGCTGGCGCTGGCCCGCGAAATCCCCGCGGCAGATGCCTCCACGCAGGCCGGCAAGTGGGAGAAGAACCGCTTCATGGGCGTCGAGATCACCGCCAAGACGCTCGGCGTAATCGGCTGCGGCAATATCGGCGCGATCGTCGCCGATCGCGGCCTCGGCCTGCGCATGAAGGTGATCGCGTTTGATCCGTTCCTGTCGCCGGAGCGCGCCAAGGATCTCGGCGTGGAGAAGGTCGAACTCGACGAGCTCTTGAAGCGCGCCGACTTCATCACCCTGCACACGCCGCTGACCGACAAGACCCGCAACATCATCGACGCCGCGGCGATCGTCAAAATGAAGTCTGGCGTGCGCATCATCAATTGCGCCCGCGGTGGTCTGGTCGACGAGCAGGCGCTGGTCGATGCGTTGAATTCCAAGCATGTCGCGGGTGCTGCCTTCGACGTGTTCGTCGAAGAGCCCGCGACCTCTAATGTGTTGTTCGGCCATCCCAACGTGATCTGCACGCCGCATCTCGGCGCCTCCACCACGGAAGCGCAGGAGAACGTCGCATTGCAGGTCGCCGAACAGATGTCGGACTATCTTCTGACCGGGGCGATTTCCAATGCGGTCAACTTCCCCTCGATCAGTGCGGAAGAAGCGCCGAAGCTGAAGCCGTTCATCGAGCTGGCTGAGAAGCTCGGCTCGTTCGCCGGCCAACTCACCGAGACCGGCATTTCCAAGGTCACCATCACCTATGAGGGCGCCGTCGCCGAAATGAAGATCAAGGCGCTGACCTCGGCGGCCCTGACCGGGCTACTGCGTCCAATGCTAGGCGACATCAATGTGGTGTCCGCGCCGGTTGTCGCCAAGGAGCGCGGCATGGTGGTGGACGAAGTTGTTCGCGCCGCGCAAAGCGATTATGAGAGCCTGATCACGGTGACGGTCAACACCGAGACCCAGCAACGCTCGGTGTCCGGCACGGTCTATGCCGACGGCCAGCCGCGCCTCGTTGACATCAAAGGCATCCGCGTCGATGCCGAATTCGGCAAGTCGATGATCTACGTCACCAACGAGGACAAGCCGGGCTTCATCGGAAAGTTCGCTTCGCTGCTGGGCGACGCCAAGATCAACATCGCGACCTTCCACCTCGGCCGCAACAGCAAGGGCGGCGACGCCATTGCACTGGTCGAAGTCGACGGTGCGGTGCCGGCCGAGCTGCTGGCGAAAGTGCAGTCCCTGCCGCAGGTCAAGCAGGCCAAGGCATTGAAGTTCTGAGACGAAGGAAAAGGCACTTGAAGTTCGTCATGCCCGGCCGTGTGCCGGGCATGCGCGCTGACATGTGACACCGTGAACGTATCCGTGGAGGCCGGGGCATTCCCATGGCGCTACCTAGGGTTACCGTTGGCGCCGAAGTAAGGAATAACGAACGGTTTTAAAGATACCGTAATAACGCTTCCCCCCGCGCGTCCCGCGCGGCCTTCCGGAGACGTCACGGTGAAACTGAAAAATCTTCGCATTACAGCCAAGCTCGGAATTTTGCTGGGCATCTCGGTGCTCGGTCTCTGCGTTGCCGGTGTGCTCGCCGGAAACCTGATGCAGCGTGAATTGTTCAACGCCCGCGTCGAGCAGACCCGCGCTATCGTCGAGATCGCGCGCACTATGGCCACGGGGTTGCAGAAGCAGGTCGAGGCCGGCCAGCTCAGCAAGGAAGCCGCCATCGCAGAATTCGCCCGCCGTGCGCAGTCGATGACCTACGACAAGGGGGCGGGTTACCTGTTCGCCTACACCATGGACGGCGTCACGGTGGTCACGCCCGACCTGAAGATGATCGGCGTCAACCGTCTCGACGTGAAGACCAACGACCGCGCGCTGACCCGCGAACTGCGCGACGGCGTCGCCGCGCGCGGCGATATCACCCTGAAGTACGAATACTACAAGCCCAACGAGAAGGAGCCGATCCGCAAGATGTCCTATGCGGTCGCGATTCCCGGCTGGAACATGTTCGTCGGCACCGGCGCCTATCTCGACGATCTCGATGCCAAGATGATGCCGATCGCGATGATGCTCGGCGTTGCCATTCTCGCCATCGCCGTGATCGCGGGCGGCCTTGCCTGGCTGATCAGCCGCAGCATCACCCATCCGCTTGGGCAACTCGGCACGCGCATGCAGTCGCTGGCTGCCGGTGCGCTGGACGAAGGTGTCCCGGGTATCGACCGGCACGATGAGATCGGCGCCATGGCGACGACCGTCCAGGTTTTCAAAGACAACGCCATCCGCATCCGTGGGCTGGATCAACTGGATGCTGAAAAGCACGAGCGCGCCGCTGCCGAGCGGGTCGCCATGATGAACAACATCGCCGACGATTTCGAGCGCAGTGTGAATGGCATTGTTCGTTCGGTTTCGACTGCGGCAGCTGGGATGCAGAGCACTGCGCAATCCATGACCAACACGGCCAGCGACGCCAGTTCGCGCGCCGCGACCGTCGGTGCAGCCTCCGAAAGGTCGTCGGACAATGTCAGCACGGTGGCTGCCGCGGCGGAAGAACTGTCGGCGTCGGTCAGCGAAGTGCTGCGGCAGGTGTCACAATCCAGCGAGATCGCCAGCAAGGCCGTAAGCGATGCCGAGCGCACCAACGCGACCGTGCAGCTGCTGTCGAGCGGTGCGGAGAAGATTGGTGAAGTGGTGCAGCTGATCCACAGCATCGCGTCGCAGACCAATCTGCTGGCGCTGAATGCGACGATCGAGGCCGCGCGGGCCGGCGAGTCCGGACGTGGCTTTGCCGTGGTCGCCTCAGAGGTGAAGGCGCTGGCCAGTCAGACCGCCAAGGCCACCGAGGAAATTTCCGCGCAGGTGGCTGCCATGCAGGCATCGACCAGCGAGGCAGTGGGGTCGATCAGTGCGATCACCAGCACCATCGCGCAAATGAGCCAGATCACGAACAGCATTTCCGCGGCGGTGGAGCAGCAGGGCGCTGCGACCCGCGAGATCGCCAGCAACATCCAGTCGGTGTCTGCCGGCGCACATGAGATCAGCAATCATATTGGTGGCGTCAGCAGCGCGGCCGAAGCGACAGGTGCAGCAGCCTCGCAGGTGCTGTCGAACGCGCAGCAGTTGGAGAGCCAGTCCGGCATGCTGCGCACGGCGGTGGACGAATTCCTCAGCAAGGTGCGGGCAGCGTGAAGCTGTTTTTCCTTCCTGCGTGCGACGCATAGCAGGATGACGTTGCAAAAGTCCCCGCCCTAAAGGCGGGGACTTTTTTGTGAATTCCATATGCCGGAAAATTACGTCAGATGTGTCGCCGGCACGGTAAACATTTGAAAACACTACGTTGGTACTCCTGTGTCCAGGGACACGCCGAGCGGTGAACACACCGTCGGCAAAAGGGAAACAAGCGCAGTGAAATTCAACAATATTCGCATCACGTCCAAGCTCGTCATGTTGGTGGCGGTCACCATGATCGGCCTCTGCGCGGCCGGCCTCCTCGCGGCCCACATGGTCCGCAGCCAGATGCTCTCCGCCCGCACTGAGCAGCTCAGGTCGATCGTCGATATCGGGCGCAACATGCAGGCCAATCTGCAAAAGCAGGTGGTTGCCGGCCAGATCACGAAAGAGGCCGCCGTTGCGGAATTCATTCGCCGGCTGGAGCCGATGACCTATGACAACGGCAACGGTTACTTGTTCGTCTACACGATGGATGGCGTCGTGGTTCACTTGCCGGGCTTCAAGGCGGGATCCGATCGTCTCAACGTGCTGGTCAATGGGAGGGCAGTGACCCGTGAATTTCGCGACGGTGTGGCTGCCAAGGGTGACCACCTTCTGACCTATGAATTCGTGAAGCCCAACGAACAGGTTCCATCTCGCAAGATGGGATACGCGGCTGCGCTTCCCGGCTGGAATATGTTTGTCGCCACCGGCGCCTATCTCGACGACCTCGACGCGCAATTGAAGCCGATCATCTGGGCGCTGGGCCTGGCCATGCTCGCCATCGCCGTGGCTGCCGGCATTGTCGCCTGGCTGATCGGACGCAGCATCACCGGACCGCTCGGTCGGCTCGGCGCGCGCATGAAGTCGCTCGCCGATGGCGCGCTGGAAGAGGGCATCCCGGGCGTCGGCCGCAAGGACGAGGTCGGCGCGATGGCGCTGACCGTGCAGGTGTTCAAGGACAATGCGCTGCGTATTCGCGGCCTCGAGGAGGTCGAAGCGGACGCGCAGGGCCGCGTGGCGGCCGAGCGTCGCACGGCGATGGAAGATATCGCGCGTGATTTCGAGCGCAGCGTCAACGGCATCGTCAAGTCGGTCTCGACGGCCGCTGCGGGCATGCAGACCACGGCACAGTCGATGGCGGCGACCGCCTCTGATGCCAGTTCGCGCGCCGCCACCGTGGGCGCGGCCTCGGGCCGTGCCTCCGACAATGTCAGCACCGTCGCGGCCGCCGCGGAAGAGCTGTCGGCGTCGGTGTCGGAAGTGCTGCGTCAGGTGACACAGTCGAGCGAGATCGCCAGCAAGGCGGTTACCGATGCCGAGCGCACCAATGTCACCGTGCAGATGCTGTCATCAGGCGCGGAGAAGATCGGCGAAGTGGTGCAGTTGATTCACAGCATCGCGTCGCAGACCAACCTGCTGGCGCTGAATGCCACCATCGAAGCGGCGCGCGCCGGCGAATCCGGCCGCGGCTTTGCGGTGGTGGCGTCGGAAGTGAAGGCGCTGGCCAGCCAGACTGCCAAGGCGACCGAGGAAATCTCGGCGCAGGTGGCGGCGATGCAGGCCTCGACCAACGACGCGGTGGCGTCGATCAACGCCATCTCCGAGACGATCGCGCAGATGAGCCGCATTACCACGTCGATCTCGGCGGCGGTCGAGCAGCAGGGCGCTGCGACGCAGGACATCGCGCGCAACATCCAGTCGGTGGCGGCGGGCTCCAGCGAAGTCAGCGCCCATATCGGCGGTGTCAGCGCCGCAGCCGAAGCCACCGGCATGGCCGCCGGCGAAGTGCTGTCCAACGCCCGCGCGCTCGATGACCAGTCGGCGATGCTGCAATCGGCCGTTGACGGTTTCCTCGGCAAGATCCGCGCGGCGTAGCTCTGATCTTTCTTCCCTCTGAGAGGGTGGCTTCGCGCAGCGAAGACGGGTGAGGGGTGCCGCAAGCTCCGAGCTAGAAATACCCCTCATCCGACGCGGACTTCGTCCGCGCCACCTTCTCCCACAAGGGGAGAAGGAAGAAACCGGGCCTCAAGCAAAAAGCCCTCCCTTGCGGGAGGGCTTTCGCATTTCAGGTGATGCCTGCGCGTCTGCCTTACTTCGCCTTCAGGAAATCGCCGACTTCCAGCAGCACGAATTCGTTGTCGTCGGCCTTGTTCGGATCGCGGCTCGACGAGAACGGCAGGTTGTTGTCGTTGCCGACGATGATGTGGGTCGCATCGACCTGGTCGACGTTCTCGATGGTGAAGAACGGGAAGGTCAGTACGCCGTCGTTGAGTGGCTTGCGGGCCAGCTTGTCCGGGTCCTGGATCTTCATCAGGTCGATGAAGCCGATCTTGCGCACCGGCTTGCCGACATTGGCGTCGTTCATCTCGATCTTGAAGACCTTCTTGAACTTGGCCAGATCCGGGAAGCAGTCTTCACCGCGCTTGCCGTCGGCGCAGGCTTTGTCCTTGGTGCCTTCGCCGTTGTCGCGCTCGATGATCAGGCCGTTGTCGGCGGTGATCATGTTGAAATCGCCGATCGCATTGCCGTTCTGTTCGAACACGTACTGCCAGTAGCGGCCGGTGAACTTCTCCGCCTTGACGTCGAATTCCAGGATCCGCGACGCTTCCTTGCCATCGACCTTTTCCCAATCCTTCTTCTCGGCATCCCAGATCGGGCCTTCCAGCAGGCCGTACAGGAACTTGCCGTCCTTCGACGACGCAAAGCCTTCGTAGCCCTTGGAGCGCTTCAGGTTGACGGTGGTGTAGGTGGCGCCCGGCGCGCCAGGCGACTGCACCGACCAATGGTCCGGCGAACGCACCGGTTTGCCGTCGGCGACGGTGTCGAACACGGCCAGCACCTTGCCGGTCATGTCGGCCTTGATGATGTAGGGGCCGAATTCCTCACCGATCCAGAAGTTGTCGCCGACGATCTGGAAGCCTTCGGTATCGACGTCGGCGCCGGTCAGGTAGCGCTTGGTGGTGTCTTCGTGGACGATGCGGAACGGTACCTTCTTGTCGGGATCGTGCAGGAACACGGTGGCCTGACGCTCGACCTTGCCGTTCTTCCAGTCGATCTTGTGGTGGTTGAGGTAGATCATATAGTCGGCCGAATTGTAGCGCGAGCCGGCGCCGTTATCGGTCAGCACCCAGAACGAGCCGTCGGGCATCACCTTGATGCCGGAATGGCCCTGCAGCGGCTGGCCCTTCATCGGCAGCGAAATGCCGGTCGGGCGCTCATAAGACTTGCCCATCACGGTGCCGAGCGCGTCGACGCGCTTGCCGGTGGTGTATTTGCCGGAGGTCTTCAGGTCGTTCGGCGCATCCGTGGGGGCGTCGATGGTCGACGCCGCCGGCAGCACCGCGTGGCCGGCCAGCCTGGCGGGAAACTCGCCCTCGCTTTGCGCGAAAGCCGCGGACGACAGCAGCATCATCGACGCCACGGAACAGAGCAGTGATTTGCGCATGGTGGTTCTCCTTGTGGTGACCATGCGGGCGTTGTGGAGGGCGGGCGTTACGGCACGCTGACGGTTGGATGACAGCGAGGTGACAGCAGCGGAAAGCGCTGCGGCAAGTTGGCGCCGCAGCGCGTCCGGAACGCCGAGCCTACTGCTTCTCGATCTTCGCGTTGGTGATCAGCTTTTCCCACAACACCAGTTGCTGCTTGACGAAGATATCAAGCTCTTCCGGCGTGCCGGAAAACGCATCCATGCCGAGTTCGGCGAGCCTGGCTTTCATCTCCGGCTTCTCGACGATCTTGCGGATCTCGCTGTTCAGGCGATTCACGATCTCCTTGGGTAACCCCGCCGGTCCGAAATAGGCCTGCCAGGACGTGATGTCGAAATCCGGTACGCCGGCCTCCTGCATGGTCGGCAGATCGGGCACCAGCGGTGAACGCTTCGCGGTGGTGACGGCCAGTGCGCGCAGCGACTTGCCGGTGACATGCGGCAGGCCGGTCGGCACGTCGGTGAACATCATGTCGATGCGGCCGCCGATCACGTCGTTCATCGCCGGCGGCGAGCTCTTGTAGGGCACATGCAGCATTTCTATGCCGGCATTATGCGCGAAGGTGGCGCCCGACACGATCGCCGACGAACTTCCGCTGGCATAGGTCAGCTTGCCGGGATTGGCCTTGCCGTAGGCGACCAGCTCGGCGACGTTTTTCGCGGCGACGCCGGGGGTCACCACCAGCATGAAGGGCAGGTCGCCGGTGCGCGCGATCGCGGTGAAATCCTTCACCGGGTCGTAGGTCATGGTCTTGAGCAGGAACGGATTGGCGGAGTGCGAGGTGTTGGTGGTGACGAACAGCGTATAGCCGTCCGGCGCCGAGCGGGCGACATAGGTCGCGGCGATCGAGCCGTTGGCGCCGGGCTTGTTGTCGATCACAATGGGCACGCCGAGCGCGACGCCAAGCTGCTGCGAGATGATCCGCGTCGTGGTATCGGTGCCGCTGCCGGCGGCGAATGGCAGCACCAGCGTGATGGTGCGGTTCGGATAGGCCGCATTCTGCGCCGAAGCGGCGGTGGCGGCGCCCAGCACGATGGCCACCGTGCACAATGCCAGTCGAATTCCGTAAAGCCCGGTCATGTCGCTTGCTCTCCCTGCGCGCCGGCATTTGAGCCCGGCGTCGTTGCGCGCAGGCTAGCGCAGCTCGCGCAGCAGATGCAACGCAAGGCGATGTGCCGTCGGACGGAATGCGTCAGATGGAGGCGCTTCCGTTACTTCCGTGACGCAATGAACACGCCGGCCAGCACCAGCGCGTAGCCGGTGAGGTGGAACCATTCCGGCTTTTCGCCGAGGAACACGATCGCCATCACAGAGCCGAACACTGGCATCAGATGGAAAAACGGCGCGGCGCGGTTCGGGCCGATCAGCGCGATGCCGCGGTTGAAGAACAGATAGGCCAGCGCCGAGGGAAAGATCATCATGTAGAGCAAGGTGAACAGTGTCAGCCGGTCGAGCACCAGCGGCGCGCCGGAGGCCAGTTCCCAGATGTTGAGCGGGACCGTCATCAGCGCGCCGCAGCCGGTGGTGAAGGCGATCAGCGACATCGGATGCGTCACCGGCCGGCGCAGCATCAAGGCCGAATAGATGCCGAACACCAGCAGCGCGCCGAACAGCATCGCGTCGCCCTTGTTGACCTGGATACTCGCCAGGGCGGTGAGATCGCCGCGCAGGATGATCACCAGCACGCCGGTCATCGACGCCGCGATGCCGAGAAGTTGTGCGAGTGTCAGCCGCACGCCGAACAGGATCATTGTCCACAAGGCCACGCAGAGCGGGCCGGATGACTGGATCAGCAGTCCGTTCAGAGCCTGGGTATATTTCAGGCCCCAATAGGCCAGCACGGTATTGGCGGCGAAGCCGGTGAAGGCCAGCGCCAGCATCAGCGGGATGTGGGCGCGCAGCACCGGCCAGTCGCGCCGCAGATGCGGCCACGCGAATGGCAGCAACAGCAGGAAAGCGCCGATCCAGCGCACGCAGGACATCGTCACCGGCGGGACATGCCCGGACACATATCGTCCGAGCACGAGATTGCCGGCCCAGAACAACGACGTCAGGCTGAGCAGCAGATAGGGCTGGTTGGAAAGCCAGGTGAGCGCGGCGAATCGGGGGGGCGTGGGCTCGGAGGAGGTCATCGATGTCCGCACTTGGGTTTCGGCACGCCGCTCGCCGATCCGAATGCGCGCAATATGCTATCGGAGCAGGAAATAGAACCTGGGAAGGTGATTTTGTAACCCAACTGCTGCAATCCGGGCACACCGATGGCGAAATGCACTCGCCTTGCGTTTGTTTGTAGGCGTTCTAATGGCGAAGACGAGTTCGTACGCTTACCCGATGACCAGTCGAATTCAAAACCGCATCATCCGGGTGATGCGTATCCACGATCGGGGAACGCGTTGAAAAAGATTCATCTGCTGCGACTGGCCTTGTTGTCGAGCGCCTGTGCCTTCAGCGCGCTGACCTTGAACCCGGCGCTGGCGCAGTCCAACGCTGCCGCGCAAAGCGGCGTGTCGCAGCTGCCGCCGGTGGTGATCAACCAGCCGGAAGCGCGCGGTCGTGCTGCCGCCGTGGCGCCGCGTCGCGCCGCGCGTTCTGCCCGCAGCGCCGCCGCGTCGCGCGCACCGGTGGCGCCGCGTAATGTGCCGTTCGTTGAAAATCCCCGCGGCGCGATTCAGGGCTATGTCGCCAATCGCAGCATGGCCGGCACCAAGACCAACACCGCCATCAACGAGACGCCGCAGGCGATCACCGTGATCGGCGCCGAGCAGATCCGCGACCAGAAGCCACAGAAGTTCGACGAAGTGTTGCGCTATTCGCCCGGCGTCGTCGGTGGCTATTTCGGTGCCGACGTCCGCAACGACTGGTACCTCATCCGCGGCTTCAAGGCGGATGACAATTCGACATTTCTGGACGGCATGCAACTGTTCTCGACGGCCTTCGCGACCTGGAAACTGCAGCCGACCAACCTCGAGCGCGTCGAAGTGCTGCGCGGTCCTGCTTCTGTCCTGTACGGCGGCAGCAGCACCGGCGGTATCGTTAACGCCGTCAGCAAGTTGCCGACCTTCGAGCCGATCCGCTACATTGAAACCGGCGTCAACAACTACGGTAATGGCTACGTCTCGTTCGACGTCGGCGGTCCGATCGCGGTGCCGGCGCAGAACGGTGCGCTGGCGTATCGTGTCGTCGGGCAGGTCAAGGGCGGCGAAACCCAGACCGACTTCACCCCGGACAACAACTACTTCATTGCGCCGTCGTTGACATGGAAGCCTGATGCCGACACCAGCTTCACGCTGCTGGCCTCTGCGTCGCGCAACGAGAGCCGGGTACAGAACTTTCTGCCCTATGAGGGCACAGTGACAGCGGCCCCCTACGGGCGTATCAGCACCGGCTTCTTCGGCAGCCAGCCGAGCCTCGACAAGTTCACGCGCGAGCAGGAGATGATCGGCTATCTGTTCGAAAAGCGCCTTTCCGAGAACGTCACCTTCCGGCAGAACGCGCGCTACGGACATACCGACGTCAATTTGACGACGCTGCAGGGGCTGGGCACGGATGCGGCCGGCGACCTGTCGCGACTGTACTTCACCACGCATGGTGTCGCCGATCAGGCCAACCTCGACAACCAGCTTGAGTACCGCTTTGCCACCGGCGATGTGCAGCACACGACGCTGTTCGGTCTCGACCTGCGCCACTACAGCATCAACGACTACCAGGCCTCGTTGTACCCGGCGGCATCGATCAACGTGATCAACCCCGTCTACACGAACACGCCATACACCGGCGCGGCCTACCGTGACGGCACCCTGACGCAGAAGCAGATCGGGCTCTATGCGCAGGACCAGATCAAGTGGAATCGCTTCACGCTGGTACTGAGCGGCCGCAACGACTTCGTCACCACCACCGATGAAAGCCGTCTGGGCGCGGGTTCGAACGCCAGCCGCGACGACAGCAAGTTCAGCGGCCGTGCCGGCCTGATCTACAACTTTGACAACGGCATCGCGCCTTACGTGTCTTATGCGACCAGCTACAATCCGCTAACCGGCGTCGTCTTCTCGACCGGCGCGATCCGACTTCCCGAAACGGGGCAGCAGACCGAAGTCGGCCTGAAGTATCAGCCGGCAGGCTTCAATGGCCACTTCGGCGCCGCATTGTTTGACCTGACGAGGCAGAACACGCCGTCGGTGGATTTCACCAACTCGCTGCTGTCGTCGCAGCTCGGCGAAGTCCGTTCGCGCGGCATCGAACTGGAAGCTGTGGCCAATCCGCTGCCCGGCCTGAAGCTGGTCGCCTCGCATACTGCCTATAATATCGAGATCACGCAGGAAGCAGCGTCCTATCTGGTCGGCAAGGTGCCGGTGAATACGCCGCGGCAGATGACGTCGGGATGGGCGGATTACACGTTCCAGACCGGTCCGCTGGCCGGCTTCGGTCTCGGCGGCGGCGTGCGCTACATCGGCGCGTCGTTTGCCGATGCCAACAACCTGTTCGTGGTGCCGTCCTTCGTCCTCGGCGATCTCGCCGTGCATTACGAGTGGCAGAACTGGCGCGCGGCGGTCAATGTTCAGAACGTCGGTGACGAGACTTATGTAGCGAGCTGCGCCAACACCACTTCGTGCTTCTATGGTGATCGCCGCCGCGTCAGCGCGAGTCTCGGATACAAGTGGTAACGTCTGAGGGGAGGCCGTTCTGAACGCGAGAACCGCCCGCATCTGGTCGCTGGTCCATAAGTGGACCAGCCTCGTCTCGACGGTGTTCCTGCTGCTGCTGTGCCTCACGGGCCTGCCGCTGATCTTTCACCACGAGATCGACGAACTGCTCGGCTATGCGCCGGTGCACGAGGCGCCCGCGCCCGGATCCGCGAAACTCGGCTTCGAGACAATCGGCCGCATCGCTCTGGAAAAATATCCAGGCCAGGTGATGCAATACATCGCCACCGAAAAGGACGAGCCGGGCCTCGTCAACACCTTCACCAACAGTGCGGTGAACGGCAAGCCCGACGATGCCGTGGTCACCTCGTTCGATGCCTATAGCGGCCGCGCGCTTGGCCTTTCCGGAACCGGGCCGATGCTGGTGGTGCTGAAGCTGCATACCGACGTCTATCTCGGGCAGGCAGGCAAGCTGTTCATGGGCGCGATGGGCTTCCTGTTCATGGTCGCGGTCGTCTCCGGGGCGGTGCTGTATTGGCCGTTCACCCGGAGATTGCGCTTTGCGACGATCCGCGCCGGGAAAAGCCGCCGCATCATCTGGCTCGACTGGCACAATCTGCTCGGCGTCGTCACCGTGGTATGGGCGCTGGTCGTCGGCGGCACCGGCGTCATCAATACGCTGGCGGAAGTAATGCTGAGCGGGTGGAAGGCCAACGAGTTGGCGGCGATGGTGGCGCCCTATGCTGGCAAGCCGCCGCCGGTGCGGTTGGCTTCGCTCGATGCCGTGGCTGCCAATGCCATGCGGGCCGCGCCAGGCATGGAGATCGGCTTCATCGCGTTTCCCGGCACGCCGTTCACCTCGACGCACCACTACGCTGCCTTCATGCGCGGCAACACCACGCTGACGGCGCGGCTGCTGACGCCGGTGCTGCTCGACGGCGAAACCGGCGAGGTCGCCGACTCCCGTGAATTGCCGATCTATCTGAAGGCGCTGCTGGTGTCGCAGCCGCTGCATTTCGGCGACTATGGCGGCATGCCGCTGAAGATCATCTGGGCGCTGCTCGATGTGCTCACCATCATCGTGCTCGGCAGCGGGCTGTATCTGTGGTGGGTGCGACGCAAGAAAACGCATCGTGCGCCGGCGGCTTCCTTCAACAGCCTGAAGCCTGCGCCATGAAAAATGCGCCCCGTCGCCCCGGCAACTGGAAAACCGTCTTCGCCATTCCACTCGCCATCGGCGCGCTGTCGCTCGCCGGGCTGTTGTCGGCTTTATTGCTCGACCAGCCCGGCCGCATCTTCAGCTGGTTCGCGCTGGGCCTGCCGGTGGCCATTGCGGCTTGGGCGTTTGCGCGCAGCCGGTAGCCGGTCTTACCAGCGGCGATTCCAGTCCCAGCCGCCATTGTCCCAATCGTTTTGCGGGGCAGTGCGAACCGCCTTGCCGCGGCGCGGGCGCGGCATCTGGTTATAGGCGAAGGCCGGGTTCTGGATGCAGTCGCCCCCGATTCCGCTCACGGTCGCCATACATTGCCGCATGGTGTCGAAGGAGCAGCTCGGGTTGAAATCATTGGTCACCAGACGCGCGCAGACGGGATAGTCGCGGGCCATTGAGGGCGTTGCAGCGCCCGTTACGACCAAGAGCGCAGTAGCGGCGAGAAGTGAGCGCATGAGATTATCTCCGGTGGTTGCAGGTATATAATTCCAGGCTGCGATTGTCGTTCCGATCCAGCGGCAAAAGCCATTCACAGTTTCGGGACAGGCCGTCATCCCGCCAGCTCCCGTGGCTCGGCTCCCAGCGTCGTTAGCGCGGCTTTAGGGTCGATCTCGATTTGCAGGCCGCGCTGGCCGCCGTTGAGGTAGACGGTGGCTTCCGCCAGCGCGGCGCGCTCGATCGCGACCGGGACGCGCTTCTTCTGCGCGAACGGGCTGATGCCGCCGACATGGTAGCCGGTCAGCCGCTCGGCGTCGGCCGGACGCATCATCTTGGCGGCCTTGCCGTCGAATGCCGCGGCGAGCTTCTTCATGCTGACCTCTCTGTCGGACGGCACCACGACGCAGACCGGGTGGCCATCGACCTCGGCCATCAGCGTCTTCAGCATCCGCTGCGGCGCAATGCCGAGCGCCTGCGCAGCCTGCATTCCAATGCTCTCGGCGTCAGGGTCGTAGTCATAGGCGTGCAGCGTGAAGGCCACGCCGAGCTTGCTCAGTGCCTGCGTGGCGCGGGTGGTCTTCGACATCTCTCCCTCCTGACCGCTGCCGGTCCCAGGAACCTGTTGCAGCACTGCACGTTTCCCCGGCGAAGCATGAGGAGGCAAATCATGGGACTAGCAACTTACGCCATTATCGAGACCGGCAAAACCGAAACCGACGGCGCCCGGATTTCCAGCAAGTGGTGCATCCTCCACGACGGCAATGTCGAGGGCACCTACGACACCAAGGAATCCGCCTTTGAATCTGCCGTCGCCGCGGCGTCGCTAGCGGTGCGGCAGGGTCACGAGGTGCATGTCAGCGTACCCTCCAGCCGCGTCGGCAACCGCACCGCGCTCGGCGGCGCTACGAACTGACTTCACACCACAAGGAGCCGGCATGAGCCAGAAAACCCCAAAAGAGGATCTGCGCCAGCGCAGCGACGGGAAGCCCTACAAGGGGACGGGCGAGCCTTGGAAACAGCCCGCCCACAACGTGCAGGACCCCGTCGCGCCGGATATGCCGAAGCCCGATCTGGAAAAGTGGGAAGAGACCAGCTCGCACTGAGTCGCCGCGACCCGCCGACTTTCCGGCCTTGGCCCTCGCTGGGGATCGGCCGCGCAACCTCGATTTCCGGGAGGGGGCCAGTCGCGCCTTGCGCCGTGCGCTGGTTATCGCATCAAGTAGCGCGGGTGATGGGGGCGGCATAATGATCGACTATATCACCGTGGATGTGTTCACGGACCGTGCGTTCGGCGGCAATCCGCTGGCGGTGATACCGGATGCGCGCGGCATCGGCGATGCCCGGATGCAGGCCATTGCCACCGAGTTCAACTATTCCGAGACCACCTTCGTGTTGCCGCCGGACGATCCTGCGCATGATGCGCGGGTCCGCATCTTCACGCCGACCGACGAAATCCCGTTCGCCGGCCATCCCAATGTCGGCACGGCTTTCGTGCTCGGCCGCCAGCAGATGGTGTTCGGAAAGAATGTCGCCGACCGGATGATCTTTGAAGAGAACGCGGGGCTGGTCCAGATCGACCTGCTGCGCGATGGGAGTGAGGTCATCGGCGCCGGCTTCATTGCGCCCCAGCCGCTCGAACTCGGCGACGAGATCGACGCGCCGACGCTGGCGGCCTGCGTGTCGCTGCCATCGGATGCGATTGTGCGCGAAACGCATCCTCCCCGCATCGTTTCTGTCGGCTTGCCGTTCGCCGTCGCGGAACTGATGAACCTTGAGGCCTTGGCCGCAGCACGGCCTGACACCGCCAGTTTCGCGGAAGCCGGGAGACGGCACTGGCACCGCGACGACCGCTTTTCGGTGTTCGTCTATGTTCGCACTGGCCTTGGCATCGACCACCTGCGCGCGCGGATGTTTGCGCCGCTGAGCAACATCCCCGAGGATCCCGCCACCGGCAGCGCCTCGGCGGCTTTGTCGGCCTATTTGGCCAGCATCGATCCTCGGCACGATGCAGTCCACGCGATTACGATCGAGCAGGGCGTCGAGATGGGACGGCCGAGCGCGATTGGCGTCGAGGTCAATAAGCGCGATGGATGTGTGAAGACCGTGCGAATTTCCGGTCACTGCGTCGCGATGATGCAGGGGACACTCGCGCTTGACCGTTAGGTCGCCGCCCCATCGCCGCCACGCCACCCCGGATTTTCAGGGGATATCAAGGGTTTGCCTGCGCCGTCCGGGCGGCTTTTTGCTGCCCTTTAACTTGCTTCCACAGCCTGCATCCGTTAATCCCCCTCATGCCTCGCATGAGAGCGGCCGCGGCCGTGTTTGGCTGGGCGCAGCGGCATGATCCGGAAAGCGGCAGACCGTTTTCCGTGCTGATCATGCTTCGACACTTGAATTGCAGGGATTACCTCGAAATGGCCAATGTTGTCGTCGTCGGCGCCCAGTGGGGCGACGAAGGAAAAGGCAAGATCGTCGACTGGTTGTCGGAGCAGGCGGATATCGTCGCCCGTTTCCAGGGCGGCCATAATGCCGGCCACACGCTGGTTATCGACGGCAAGACGTACAAGCTGGCGCTGCTGCCGTCCGGCGTGCTGCGGCCGTCCAAGCTCGGTGTCATCGGTAACGGCGTGGTGTTCGATCCGCAGGCGTTTCTCGATGAGGTCGGGCGGTTGCGCGCCCAGGGCGTCCACGTTGGCCCCGACAACCTGCGCATCGCCGAGAACGTCACGCTGATCCTGCCGTTGCACCGCGAACTCGATTCGCTGCGCGAGAATGCCAGCAAGGCCAACGCGATCGGCACCACCCAGCGCGGCATTGGCCCGGCCTATGAAGACAAGGTCGGCCGCCGCGCCATCCGTCTGATGGATCTCGCCGATCCTGACGCGCTGCCGCATAAGATCGACCGGTTGCTGGCGCACCACAACGCGCTGCGCCGCGGCTTTGGTCTGCCGGAATTCGACGGCGCGGAGATCCAGAAGGGCCTGATGGCGCTGGCGCCGGAACTGCTGCCCTATGCGGAAGCGGTGTGGCGTCTGCTCGACCAGAAGCGCCGCGAGGGCAAGCGCATCCTGTTCGAGGGCGCGCAGGGCGCGCTGCTCGACGTCGATCATGGCACTTATCCCTACGTGACCTCGTCGAACACCGTGGCGGCGCAGGCCGCAACCGGCACCGGCATGGGTCCGGGCGCGGTCGGCTACGTGCTGGGCATCTGCAAGGCCTACACCACCCGCGTCGGCGCCGGCCCGTTCCCGACCGAGCTCGACAACGAGGTCGGCCGCAAGATCGGCGAGCGCGGTCGCGAATTCGGCACCAATACCGGCCGTCCGCGCCGCTGTGGCTGGTTCGACGCCGTTCTGGTGCGCCAGACGGTCCGCACCTGCGGTATTCACGGCCTGGCGCTGACCAAGCTCGACATCCTCGACGGTTTCGACACCATCGAGGTCTGCGTCGGCTACATGCTGGACGGCAAGGAAATCGACTATCTGCCGGCCGGCGAGGGCGCCCAGGCGCGCATCGTGCCGGTCTACGAGACCATCGAAGGCTGGAAAGAGCCGACCGCCAATGCGCGCTCCTGGGCCGATCTGCCGGCACAGGCGGTCAAATACGTGCGTCGGGTCGAGGAACTGGTGGGCTGTCCGATTGCTTTGCTTTCCACCAGCCCGGAACGCGAAGATACTATTCTGGTACAAAATCCGTTCGAGGCTTAACGAAGTATTACCGGAATGCCCTCAAAGTGAGGGCATTCACAGACTCGAGTACAGATGGCCGACTACTACCCGTTGATTGCCCGAGCCATCGCCGGACTGGACCCCAGTGCGCCCGGCGAGAGCCGGCGCGCGCTCTATGAGCGGGCGCGTAGCGCGCTGATCGCGCAATTGCGCAGCGTCGAGCCGCCGCTCAGTGAATCCGAGATCACGCGGGAGCGGCTGTCGCTCGAGGAAGCCGTGCGCAAGGTCGAGTCCGAGGCCGCCCAGCGCGCCCGGGACCTGCCGCGCTCCGATGGCAAGCCACGCGCCGGCGACGCCTTCCGCAACAACAATCCGCGCGGCAATGCCCGCGCGATCGATCCCGCCGACGCCTCGCCGCGCGGTCGCCAGCCGATTACGCCGAGCCCCCGCGAACCGGCCGCCGCGCGCTCCGAGGAGCCGCGTTCGGCCCGCACCCTGCGTGTCGATCCGCCGCCGATCCCCCGCCAGCAGCCCGCCGCCGGGTTGCAGGATCCAGCCCCGTCATCCGCTTTGCCGCCGACCCGCGAGCGAACCGGCAGCCCGCGCCGGTTCGATAACAACACGCCACCGCCGCCGCCCGCACCTGGTGCCGCGGCAATGCGCGGCTTTCGCGATGTTACAGCCGATGTCGACGATCTCGGCCGCGCCGCGGCGCAAGCCAACCGCGCCGCCCGAAAGACCTATGCCAACGTGCCGTCGCCGACCCCGGAATTCGATCGGCTCGAGCCGACGATGGAAGACCGCGGCGAAGTGTTCGGCTACGACGAGTCCGTAGCGGAAGAACCCGCGCCACCGCCGTCGCGGATACGCGAGCCCAAGGCCAAAAAGGAAAAGCCGCCGAAGCCGGTCAAGCCACCGAAGCCAAAGCGCGTCAGTGGCGGCTTCCCGGTCAAGACCGCCGTCCTGATCGGTCTGGTGATGATCCTGATCGGTGCCGGCATTCTGGCCGGACCGAAGCTGTGGCAGACCGTGCGCGGCTTAGGCAGCACCGCGCCAGTGGTTGTGGATTCCTCGAAGGACGCGCCTTTGGCGCCCCGGCCGAAGATCGCCGATCGCGTCGGCCAACCCTCGACCAGCGAGCAGCTCGCGCCGGTGGCGCAGCGCGTTGTGCTGTACGATGAGGATCCGGCCGAGCCGAAGGGCAAGCAATATGTCGGCACGGTGGTCTGGCGCACCGAGCAGATCAAGGCGTCGGGCGGCAAGCCCGGCGACATCGCGGTGCGCGCCGATATCGAGATTCCCGAGCGCAAGCTGAAGATGACGATGTCGTTCCGCCGCAACACCGACACCTCACTCCCGGCCAGCCACACCGCTGAGCTGACCTTCGTGCTGCCGTCTGATTTTTCCGGTGGCGGCGTCGCCAACGTGCCGGGCGTGCTGATGAAGTCGAACGAGCAGGCGCGCGGCACCCCGCTGGCCGGTCTCGCGGTCAAGGTCACCGATGGCTTCTTCCTGGTGGGCTTGAGCAACGTCGAGAGCGACCGCGTCCGCAACCTGCAGCTCCTCAAGGAGCGCTCCTGGTTCGATATTCCGCTGGTCTACAGCAACCAGCGCCGGGCCATCATCGCGATCGAAAAGGGCTCGCCCGGCGAGCGCGCCTTCAACGACGCGTTTGCCGCCTGGGGCGAGTGATCCCGAGCAGGGCGGAACAAGGCATTCCTCGGTCGAGCTGACGAAGCTCCGTCATTGCGAGGTGCCCTTGCGACGAAGCTATCCAGTCTTCCCTTGTGGCCCTGGATTGCCGCGTCGTTTCGTTAAGGGGAAAACGGGCAAGCCGGTTTCCCCTGACCTCGCGATGACGGCGGGGAGAGCTGCACCCCTCGATTGACCATCATCATGGCGCGCCGTCCGCGCCTGCTTGCACGGCGTGGTGCAACAATGCATGCCGGTCGGTGACGCCGCCACGCGCGCTGTGCAGAATCGTCTGCGCCATCTTCGCCTTGGTCGCCGGCGTGCGGTGCTGCACGGCAATATGTTCGACGGCGATCTCCAGCACTTCACGCAAGGCGGCGACCGCGCGGGAATCGAGTTGGGGCTGCAAATCGATCGTCATGTGCCGTCTCCATCGCTGTTGTCCCGATCA
>NZ_JAQGJT010000139.1 GCF_028290495.1 Tardiphaga sp. | reverse complement strand
CCGCAGCGGCCGGGCGACGTCGCCTTCAACACCGCCAACTCGCGCAACCGCCGCATCTTCAACGATCCCGCGGGCCTTGCGGCTGGCCGCAACACCCGCGCCTATCTGGTCCAGAGCTACGCCCGCGACATGGGCAACGGCATCACCGTGATGATGCGCGAGATCGATGTACCAATCCGCGTACAGGGCCGGCACTGGGGCGGGTTTCGGACGGCGTACAAGCTCTGACGCCTAAGGCCCTCAGTTGACCCAGAACTCCGGCACCGCTTGCGACAGGCGACCGCCGAGGCGCACCGGCCCAACATGCACGGCAAGCCCGGTCTTGTCGTCGGTCTCCACCGCAACGCCGGATAGCGTCGCCGGGCCGAAGGCCGGCTCAAAGCGCCCGGACGGAATCCCGGTGGTGAAGCGCCGCACCGGCTCTTCCTTCTGCATGCCGATCACGGAATCATAATCGCCGGTCATGCCGGCGTCGGTCATGTAGGCAGTGCCACCCGCCAGGATCTGGTGATCCGCGGTTGGCACATGGGTATGCGTGCCAACGACGAGGCTGACGCGGCCGTCGCAGAAGTAGCCCATGCCCTGCTTTTCGCTGGAAGCCTCGCCGTGGAAATCCACCACGATGGCGTCCACCGCTTCGACCAGCGGGCAAGCATCGATCTCTTTGCCGACGGCACTGAACGGGTCGTTGAGCGGCTCCATGAAGACGCGGCCCATCGCATTCATCACCAGCGCGCGGGCGCCATTCTTCGCATCGATCATTGCCGCGCCTCTGCCCGGCGTGTGGCGCGGGAAATTCAGCGGCCGGATCAGGCGCGGCGCGCGCTCGATGAACACCAGCGCCTCCTTCTGATTCCAGGCATGATTGCCGAGCGTCACCGCGTCGGCGCCGGCGTCCACCAGATCGTTGTAAATCGTCTCGGTAATACCGAAGCCACCGGCCGCGTTCTCACCATTGATGACGACCAGATCAAGCTTCCAGTCGCGCACCAGGCCCGGCAGGCGGTCGAGGATGATGGTGCGCCCGGTCTTGCCGACCACGTCGCCGATGAAAAGAATACGCAAATCAAATGCTCCGGAAATCGATTACTCGGGTTTCCGTTAGCACATAATCCAGCTTTACGTCGTGCGGCTGGGCCGGCACGGCCTCGATTTCCTGCAGGTCGAAGGCGAGCCCGATCGCGATGAACGGTTTTGTCACCCGCAACAGCGCGAAGGTGCGGTCATAGTGCCCGGCGCCGTAGCCGATGCGATGGCCGGCGCGGTCGAAGGCGGCAAGCGGCACCAGCAGGATGTCCGGCAGCAATTCCGGTGCCTCCATCGGCGGCTCAGGGATGCCCATCTCGCCGGGAACAAGCGCATCGGCGGGTGACCACTGGCGGAACAGCAGCGGCTCATTGCGGGCGACCACCACCGGCAGCGCGAGGCGCGCGCCATGCGTTGCTGCAAGCTGCCGCATCAGCGGAAACGGATCGATCTCGCTGCGGATCGGCGAATAGCCGGCGATGATGCTGCCGCGGATGATCGGCAGCGGAAAAACGTGCGACGCGACCGCCTGCGCCGCGGCACGGCGTTGCGTGCCGGAGAGTTCGGCGCGCAGCGCAAGGGCTGCGATGCGGAGCGTCGCTTTATCGTTGTCTGAAGAACCGGGCGTCATCGACATTCAGCGCCGGCGCTGAAGTCTCGCCTGATGGTGCGGATGTGAGCGGCGATGTTCAAATCGACAACCATCAAAAATAAAAGTGCGAAGCCGCGGTGGCCGTTGAAGCACTCGATCCCGGAGCACCTACGAAAGTAGGTGGGCACCATGTAGCCAGGTCCACGGACCTGGCCAGGGACAGTTCCCGTGAGGATCGATAAGGCCCCGGGGATATGTGGCTCCTGACGCGCGACGCAGCCTCGCAAGCGCAATGTAGGCGCTATGGATGGCGGACGCCAGTGGCAACGCGGCCCTATCCACCTAGCCGATGGCGATGCCGCCGCCGATGGTGCGGTTGAGAATCTGGGTGGTCTTCTCGATGCGGTCGGCCGCAGAATTCAGCGCGGCGGCAACCGCGCTCTGCGTGGCCCTGGCACGGTCAGCAGCGACCACACGGACATCGCGCAAGGCGGCGAGTTCTTCTTCCAGCGCGCGGATGCGCTGGTTGGCGTCGAGCAGTTCATCGGCCACCGTCAGCGCGGCCATCACCGTGAGGCGCGCGTCGCCGATCTCGCCGAACTTGCCGCGCAAATTCTCCACGCGGGATTCCAGGCTCTCGGCCAGCCGCAGCAGCCGGGCTTCCTGGCCCTCTTCGCAGGCCATGCGATACTGCCGGCCATTGATGGTGACGTTGACGTGACTCATGCGGCATCGTCCGTGGTGTCGTCAGCCTCGAGCACGGCGCGGATGCTGCCGATCGCCGCATCGAGCTTGTCGGCGATGTCGCGGTTGGCGCGCTCCAGCCGGCGCGATTTCACCAGCGTACCGTCGAGCTCGTCGGCGAGCCGCGAGCGGTCGGCGCCGAGCGCCTGGATTCGCGTCGCCAGCTCGTCCTCATCGCGGTCGGCCTCACGGCGGCGCTCCACAGCGCTTTCCAGCGACGCCAGGGCCGCCATCAGCCGCCGCGTCGCCGCGTCGATCTCCGCCATCCCGCTCTGGGCGGGATCCGGGCTTGCAGGACCATAAGCGGGGCGATCGATCATTCCGGACGCGGGACCTTGAGTGACGAAGCTCGGTGAAAACCGGCCGGGACGCAAAAGCCACGGCTCGGCAAGCCTTTAGGCGCGGAAATTTACGTGGCAAGCAAGCCCCGCGCAACGCCGCACGGAAGCTATGCACCGCAAAGCACCACAAAATGGCGCGGAAAAGCCCAACCGGCTTGGACTCTGATCCGGGCAGATGCTATCCAGCCCCCCTCCACTGGCATACCACGACTTGCTGCAACGCCGCATTCTCCAGCGGATGCACAACGTCCCCAACATCTCACTTCAGGCGGAATGAACATGGCGCAGGTTGATCACAATAAAATGGCCAATGCGATCCGCGCACTTGCGATGGACGCTGTCCAGCAGGCCAATTCCGGCCATCCCGGCCTGCCGATGGGCGCCGCCGACATCGCGACCGTGCTGTGGTCCGAGTTCCTGAAATTCGACGCCGCCGATCCGCGCTGGCCGGACCGCGACCGCTTCATCCTGTCGGCCGGCCACGGCTCGATGATGCTCTACGCGCTGCTGTATCTGACCGGCAACGAGGACGTCACGCTCGACCAGATCAAGAAATTCCGCCAGCTCGATTCGAAGACCCCGGGCCACCCCGAGAGCTTCATGACCGCCGGCGTCGAGACCACCACCGGTCCGCTCGGCCAGGGTATCGCCACCTCGGTCGGCATGGCGCTGGCGGAGCGGCTGCTCGCCGCCGAATACGGCGATATCGTCGACCACTATACTTATGCGCTGTGCTCCGACGGCGACCTGATGGAAGGCATCAGCCACGAGGCGATGGCGCTGGCCGGCCATCTGAAGCTGTCGAAGCTAATCTTCCTGTGGGACGATAACGGCATTTCGATCGACGGCCCGCTGTCGCTGACCGACAGCGTCGACCAGGTCGCGCGCTTCAAGGCGCACGGCTGGAACGCGGTGCATGTCGACGGCCACGACCAGGCCGCCATTGCCGCTGCGATTCGCGCCGCGCAGAAGGCCGACGCGCCTTCCTTCATCGCCTGCAAGACCACCATCGGCTTCGGCGCACCGACCCGGGCCGGCACCTCGAAAGCCCACGGCGAGCCACTCGGCGCCGAGGAACTGGCCGGCGCCAAGAAGGCACTGGGCTGGAACTACGGCCCGTTCGAGATTCCCGATGACGTCCTCACCGCCTGGCGTGACGTCGGCAAGAAGGGCGCCACGGCGCATGCCGAGTGGAAGAAGAATTTCGACAAATTGCCGGCCGAGCAGCGCAGCGAATTCCAACGTCGCATCGACCACAAGCGTCCGGCCGCGATGGCCGAGGCCATCGGCAAGTTGAAGGACAGGCTGATCGCCGAGCCGCAGACCATCGCGACCCGCAAGGCCAGCGAACTGGCACTCGAAGCGCTGGTGCCGGTGATGCCGGAACTGCTGATCGGCTCCGCCGATCTGACGCCGTCCAACAACACGCGCACCAAGAACGCCAAGGACGTGAAGCCCGGCGATTTCAGCGGCCGCTACATCCATTACGGCATCCGCGAAATGGGCATGGCCGCCGCGATGAACGGCATTTCCGCCCACGGCGGCTTCGCACCGGCCGGCGGCACCTTCATGTGCTTCACCGACTATGCGCGGCCCTCGATGCGGATCGCGGCGCTGTCGCACATCCCGGTGGTCTACATCATGACCCACGATTCGATCGGTCTCGGCGAAGACGGCCCGACCCATCAGCCGGTCGAGCATCTGGCTTCGCTGCGCGCGATGCCGAACATGCGCACCTTCCGCCCGGCCGACGCGATCGAGACCGCCGAATGCTGGCTGCTGGCGCTGGAAAACACCAAGGGCCCGACCGTGCTGGCGCTGTCGCGCCAGAACCTGATCCCGGCCCGTACCGTCGCCAAGGCCGAGAACCTGTGCGCCACCGGCGGCTACGAGCTGATCGCCGCCGACGGCGAAGCCAAGGTGTCGCTGTACGCCTCCGGCTCCGAAGTCGAGATCGCCGTCATCGCGCAGAAGCAGCTTGCCGCGAAGGGCATCGCCACCCGCGTGGTATCGGTGCCATCGCTCGAACTGCTGCTGCAGCAGCCGGCGACAAAGCAGGATGCCATCATCGGCAAGGCGCCGGTCAAGATCGCCATCGAGGCCGCGGTGCGGTTCGGATGGGATGCCGTGATCGGCCATGACGGCGTGTTCATCGGCATGACCGGCTTCGGCGCCAGCGCCCCGGCCAAAGACCTCTACAAGCATTTCGGCATTACCGTCGAAGCCGTGGTGGAAGCCGCGACGCGACGTCACAACGCGGCTTAACCCTGTCGGAACGCTGGCGATTCAGACGCATTGCGCCAGCGTTCCATTCAGGGCATGAAACGGTCGTCAAGCGCACTATATATGAGCAACATCAAGGTTTTGAGCTAAGGGAGAAGTTGAATGGCAGTCCGGGTTTCGATCAACGGGTTTGGCCGCATCGGCCGCAACGTCCTGCGGGCGATCTATGAGTCCAAGCGCACCGACATCGAAGTCGTCGCCATCAACGATCTCGGCTCGGTCGAGAGCAACGCGCACCTGCTGCGCTTCGACAGCGTGCACGGCCGTTTCCCCGGTGAAGTCACTGTCGACGGCGACAGCATCGATATCGGCCGCGGCAAGATCAAGGTCACCGCGGTGCGCGATCCTAACACGCTGCCGTGGAAGGACCTCGGCATCGACATCGCGCTGGAATGCACCGGCATCTTCAGCGCCAAGGCGAAGGCCTCGATGCACCTCACCGCGGGCGCCAAGCGCGTGCTGGTGTCGGCGCCCTCCGATGGTGCTGACGCGACTATCGTTTACGGCGTCAACCACAAGACGCTGACCAAGGACCATCTGGTCGTCTCCAACGGCTCCTGCACCACCAACGCGCTGGCGCCGGTCGCCAAGGTGCTGAACGAGCTGGTCGGCATCGAGACCGGCTTCATGACCACGATCCACGCTTACACCGGCGACCAGCCGACGCTCGACACGCTGCACAGCGATCTCTACCGCGGCCGCGCCGCGGCGATGTCGATGATCCCGACCTCGACCGGCGCCGCCAAGGCGATCGGCCTGGTGATGCCGGAACTGGCCGGCAAGCTCGATGGCGTCTCGATCCGCGTGCCGACCCCGAACGTCTCGGTGATCGATCTCAAGATCATCGCCAAGAAGTCGGTCACGGTCGCCGAGATCAACGCCGCCTTCAAGGCAGCTGCCGAGAGCGGCGACCTCAAGGGCATCCTCGGCACCACCGCGCACCCGAATGTGTCGATCGACTTCAACCACGATGCGCACTCCTCCACCTTCGCCTTCGACCAGACCAAGGTGCAGAACGGCACGCTGGTCCGCGTGCTCAGCTGGTACGACAATGAGTGGGGCTTCTCGAACCGCATGGCCGACACCGCCGTCGCGATCGGCAAGCTGATCTAACCAGCGTGTTCCGGGCGCGGTGCATTACTCGGTGATGCACCGCGCCCGGGACCGTTTCAATCCGTCGCGGTCCCGGCTTCGCGGTGCTCCGCATCGATGCACCGCCTCCCGGGACACACGCACATGACCAATTCCTTCCGCACCCTCGACGATGTCAACGTCTCCGGCAAACGCGTGCTGGTGCGCGTCGATCTCAACGTCCCGATGGATAACGGCCGCATCACCGACGCGACACGGCTCGAGCGCATCGCACCAACCGTCACCGAGATTTCCGGCAAGGGCGGTAAGGTGATCCTGCTAGCGCATTTCGGACGCCCCAAGGGCGTCGATCCCAAGCTGTCGCTGAAGCCTGTCGCCGCCGCGCTCGCCGGCGTGATCGGCAAGCCGGTCGCCTTCGCGGACGATTGCATCGGCGACGTCGCCACCAAGGCCGTTGCCGCCATGCAGGATGGCGACATTCTCTGCCTCGAGAACACCCGCTTCCATCCCGGCGAAGAGAAGAACGATCCGGCCTTCGTGGCCGAACTGGCGGAGCTCGGCGACATCTGGGTCAACGACGCCTTCTCCGCCGCGCACCGCGCCCACGCCACCACCGAAGGCCTTGGACACAAGCTTCCGGCCTTTGCCGGCCGCACCATGCAGGCTGAGTTGGATGCGCTCGGCAAGGCACTGGATGCACCGACCCGTCCGGTGATCGCCATCGTCGGCGGCGCCAAGGTGTCGTCGAAAATCGACCTTTTGGAGAACCTGGTCACCAAGGTCGATGCGCTGGTGATCGGCGGCGGCATGGCCAACACCTTCCTGCACGCGCAGGGCATCGGCGTCGGCAAGTCGCTGTGCGAGAAGGATCTCGCCGCGACCGCGCTGCGCATCATCGACAAGGCGGAAGCCGCGGGCTGCGCGATCATCCTGCCGGTGGACGCCGTGGTCGCGTTTCATTTTGCGGCCAATGCGCCGTCGCAGGCCTATGGCCTCGACGCCATTCCCGCCGACGGCATGATTCTCGACGTCGGCCCGCAATCGATCGTTCGCATCAATGCCGCGATCGATGACGCTGCGACCCTGGTCTGGAACGGCCCGCTCGGCGCGTTCGAGATGACGCCGTTCGATACCGGCACCGTATCCGCAGCGAAGCACGCAGCAGCGCGCACCAAGGCCAGGAAGTTGATTTCGGTTGCTGGTGGCGGAGACACCGTGGCTGCGCTGAACCACGCCGGCGTGGCCGATGATTTCTCCTATATCTCCACCGCCGGCGGCGCCTTCCTCGAATGGATGGAAGGCAAGCCTCTGCCGGGCGTGGACGTGCTGCGGGCGGCGGCAAAGGGCTGACAACAGCATTGTCGGCCGCGGTGTTTATGCTATGTTCCCGTCCTGACTCACAATCCGAGAGATGTCACGCTGGATGTTCTGATCAAGATTCAGGAAAGCATCGGCGCGCTCCGGTCCGAGTTGGGGCAGTTCAGACTTGCAACCGAGGCACGGTTTGAACGCATTGAAAGCATCATGCACAAACAGCGCCGCGATAGCGCCGGCATGCTGGTGATGATGTGCGCGACAGCCGGTGATTTTGACCTGCGAGTGAATGAGGTCGAAGAGCGTATCTGCGTTGGAAGCTAGGACGAGCTGAGAATCGCTGCGCTCCTTCACAGTCCTCCCATTAACCTCCGCATTATCCGCGACGTTCGGCGACTTGGATTCCTGCGGTCACCGCGGTAATAGCGAGGCTGCCTTCTCCGGTTGCCGGTCACGCAGACCGCACCGCCCCACCTCTCACCAGGAGTTCCCATGGCCCGCATTACGCTGCGTCAACTGCTCGATCATGCCGCGGAACACGATTACGGCGTGCCGGCCTTCAACATCAACAACATGGAACAGGCGCTGGCGATCATGGAGGCGGCGTCGAGCGTCGACGCGCCTGTGATCATCCAGGCCTCGCGCGGCGCCCGCTCCTACGCCAACGACATCATGCTGAAGCACATGATGGACGCCGTCACCGAAATCTACCCGCAGATCCCGGTCTGCGTACATCTCGACCACGGCAATGGCCCGGCAACCTGCATGACCGCGATCCAGGCCGGCTTCACCTCGGTGATGATGGACGGCTCGCTGAAGGCCGACGGCAAGACCGCCGCCGACTGGGACTACAATGTGTCAGTCACCAAGACGGTGACCGACATGGCACATCTCGGCGGCATTTCTGTTGAAGGCGAGCTCGGCGTGCTCGGCTCGCTGGAGAGCGGCATGGGCGAAGCCGAGGACGGCCACGGCGCCGAAGGCCAGCTGTCGCACGACCAGCTTTTGACCAATCCCGACGAGGCCGTGAAATTCGTCAAGGAGACCCAGGTCGACGCGCTGGCGATCGCGATGGGCACCTCGCACGGCGCCTACAAGTTCACCCGCAAGCCGGACGGCGATATTCTGGCCATGAACGTGATCGAGGAAATCCACCGCAAGCTGCCCAACACCCATCTGGTGATGCACGGCTCCTCCTCGGTGCCGCAGGACCTGCAGGACATCATCAACGCCTTTGGCGGCCAGATGAAGCCTACCTGGGGCGTGCCGGTGTCGGAAATCCAGCGCGGCATCAAGAACGGCGTGCGCAAGATCAACATCGACACCGACAACCGGATGGCAATGACCGGCCAGGTCCGCAAGATTCTCAGCGAGAACCCCAGCGAATTCGACCCGCGCAAATATCTGAAGCCGGCGATGGACGCGATGGTCAAGCTCTGCAAGCAGCGCCTGCAGGAGTTCAATACCGCCGGCCAGGCCAGCAAGTTCAAGAAGGTCTACACCACCGCCGACATGGCGAAGCGCTACGCTTCCGGTGAACTGGCAGCCAAGATCGCCTGAGCGGGATCGCCTGATCTTCCCGTTTCGTTCTTGAAGGCTCGGCAGGCCTGCCATATGTTACATGTAACGTATGGAGGTCTGCCATGACCGACGGAGCCGGGCGCGTGCGCAAGCACCGCGACAAGATGAAGGCCGCCGGGTTAAAGCCGGTGACCATCTGGGTGCCGGATTTGAACGCGCCGGGATATCGGGAAGAGATTCGCAGGCAGTGCCTGATCTTGAAGAATGATCCGCAAGAGCCGAGAATTCTGGCAGAGATCGAGCAGTGGTTCGACCATGAAGGCTGGAAGTGAGACGGGGCGAAATCGTCTCCGTCGTCATTGCCGGCGACTTTGGCAAGCCGAGACCTGCACTTATCGTTCAGGCCAACCAGTTCTCTGACATTCCTTCTCTGGCGGTCCTGCCGCTCACCAGTGATTTGCGCAATGTACCAGCGGTGCGTATCGACGTTGATCCCGACACGTCCAATGGGCTTATGCTTCCGTCGCAGATCATGGTCGATAAAATCGTGACGGTAGAAACCAACAAGATCGGTGCAAGGATTGGTCAGCTGTCGGGCGAAGGAATGGCAGCGGTAGATCGCGCTTTGGCCGTCTTCCTGGGCTTCGCCTGACAACCGTCACCTTTGACCTTCAATAACGCTACCATGCAGGACCGCCCGATGAACCTCGCCGATCTCAACAAAATCGCCCGCGCCATGACCGCAACCGGCAAAGGCTTGCTGGCGGCTGATGAGTCCGGCGGCACGATCAAGAAACGCTTCGATGCGATCGGCGTGGAGTCGACGGAGGCGTCACGCCGCGACTATCGCGAGATGATGTTTCGCTCCACGGAGGCGATGTCGAAGTTCATCTCCGGCGTGATCCTCTATGACGAGACGATCTGGCAGAATGCTGCCGATGGCACGCCGCTGGTGAGACTGATCGAACAGGCCGGCGCTATCCCCGGCATCAAGGTCGACGAAGGCACCCAGGCGCTGCCGGGCTGCCCCGGCGAACTCATCACCTCAGGCCTCGACAAGCTTGCTGAGCGGCTGGCGAAATATTACGAGCGCGGCGCACGGTTCGCGAAATGGCGCGCGGTAATCGATATCGGTAGCGGCATCCCCAGCATGACGGCGATCCACGTCAACGCGCATGCGCTGGCGCGCTATGCCGCACTGTGCCAGGCCGCGCAGATCGTGCCGATCGTCGAGCCGGAAGTGCTGATGGACGGCGACCACGACATCGACCGCTGCGTCGAGGTCACCACGCGCGTGCTCAACAAGACGTTCCAGGAATTGCGGGTCCAGCGCGTTGCGCTGGAGGGCATGGTGCTGAAGCCGAACATGGCGATCTCCGGCAAGAAATCGAAGACGCAGGCAAGCGTTCAGGAAGTCGCCGAGAAGACCGTGCGGATGTTGAAAAACTGCGTGCCCGCGGCGGTGCCGGGGATAGCCTTCCTGTCCGGCGGCCAATCCGACGCCGACGCCACCGCGCATCTCGATGCGATGAACCGGATGGGTGGATTGCCGTGGCCGCTGACCTTCTCCTATGGTCGCGCGTTGCAGGCGGCGCCGCAGCAGACATGGGCCGGCCTGGCTGCCAATGTCGGCGCCGGCCAGCAGGCCTTCACGCATCGTGCACGAATGAATTCACTCGCCAGCAAGGGCGAGTGGACCACCGATCTTGAAACCGAAAAGGCAGCATAGTCTTGGCTAAGCCCGTTCCACCGCCGCCCGCGCCGCGGCTTTATCTCGCGACGCCGTTGCTGGAAGATCCCGCCGCGCTGATCGCCACCCTGCCGGAACTGCTCAAGAAGGCGGACGTTGCCGCCGTACTGGTGCGGCTGAAGACGACCGACCAGCGCACCATGATCTCGCGCATCAAGGCGCTGGCGCCGGCGATCCAGCCAAGCGGCGCAGCGCTGCTGATCGACCGCCACGCCGAACTGGTGGCGCGTGCCGGCGCCGATGGCGCCCATATCGACGGCATCGAGGCGCTTGAAGACGCGATGTCGTCGTTGAAGCCGGACTGGATCGCCGGCGTCGGCGGCTTGCCGACCCGGCACGATTCGATGGCAGCAGGCGAAGCCGGCGTCGATTATGTGCTGTTCGGCGAGCCCGACGCCAAGGGGGAGCGTCCCTCCGTGGACGCGATCGCAGAGCGGTTGCAATGGTGGGCCGAATTGTTCGAGCCGCCTTGCGTCGGCTACGCCGCCACACTCATTGAAGCCCGCGAATTCGCCGCGGCCGGCGCGGATTTCGTGCTGGTCGGGGACCTGATCTGGGACGATCCGCGCGGCCCCGCGGCGGCGCTGGTGGACGCTGAAGCGGCGATCAGGCAGGGTCATGCCTCGATATCGACCAAAGCCAGCGCCGAACAGGATTGACGCCGGAATGAAGGTTCTGCGTTGCCTCACTCTTTTGGCTGGATGCGCGACCGCTGCGCTGCCGGCGTCGGCGCAGATTTCGCTGACGCCGCCTGCGACCCTGGCGCCGCCGCCGGCGGCGAGCAAACCGGCTCCGCTTAGACCGACCCCGAAGCAGGAACCGAAGGTTGCCGCGCCCGCCAAGGCGCCTGCTGCGGCCAAACCGCCCGCGGCGGTCAAGAAGCCTGCCACTTCGCCTGCCGCCAAGCCTGCGGAGCAGGCCGCCGCGCCGGGCGACCCCAACCTCGATCTGGTGTACGGCGCCTATCAGCGCGGCCAGTACAAGACCGCCCTCGAGCTCGCCACACGGCGCGCGCAGGAGAACAACGATCCCAAGGCGATGACCATGCTCGGCGAGCTCTACGCCAACGCGATGGGCGTCAAGCGCGACTACGCCAAGGCGGCGGAGTGGTATCAGCGCGCCGCCGAGCGCGGCGACCGCGAGGGCATGTTTGCGCTGGCCATGCTGCGGCTGTCCGACCGCGGCAAGACCGGCAACCGCGAGGAAGGCGCCAAATGGCTGGCCTCCTCCGCCAAACTCGGCAATCCCAAGGCCGCGTATAATCTGGCGCTGCTGTACCTCGACGGCCAGACCTTCCCGCAGGACCTCAAGCGCGCCGCCGAGTTGCTGCGGGTAGCGGCCGATGCCGGCAACCCCGAGGCGCAATACGCGCTTGCCACGTTCTACAAGGAAGGCACCGGGGTCGAGAAGAACGTCGACAAGGCGGTGCGGCTGCTGCAGGCGGCGTCGCTGGCCGATAATGTCGATGCCGAGGTCGAGTATGCCATCGCGCTGTACAATGGCACCGGAACACCGAAGAACGAAGCCGCCGCCGTGGCGCTTCTACGCAAGGCGTCGAAACAGAACAGCCCGATCGCGCAGAACCGGCTGGCGCGGGTACTGATTGGCCGCAACGACCCCGCCGACAGACTGGAGGGCCTGAAATGGCACATTGTCGCCAAGACCGCCGGCAAGGGCGACCTGTTCCTCGACGAGGCACTGGCCAATGCCACGCCGGAGGATCGGACCAAGGCACAGGACGCCGCGCGCAAATGGCTTGGCAGCCCCAAATGATCGGCTCTTGACCTTCGCGCACTTGCAGGGCACCCATCGCCCCAGCAAATCCCCTGTCCTTCTAATTGAGACCTGACTTTCAGGTCGTCTTGAGCGAAATCATGATCAATTCAGCCCTGATGAACGTCATGGTGAAGGCCGCACGCCGTGCCGGCCGCAGCCTCAAGCGCGACCTCGGCGAAGTCGAGAACCTGCAGGTCTCGATGAAGGGCCCGGCAAATTACGTCAGCCTCGCCGACAAGCGCGCCGAGGAGATGCTGTACACCGATCTCAACAAGGCGCGTCCCGGCTACGGCTTCCTCGGCGAGGAAGGCGGCAGCCGCGAAGGCACCGACAAGAGCCATTGCTGGGTGGTCGATCCGCTCGATGGCACCACCAACTTCCTGCACGGCATTCCGCATTTCGCGGTGTCGATCGGCCTTTTGCGCGACGGCGTCCCCTTCGCCGGCCTGATCTACAATCCCGCCAATGACGAACTCTACATGGCCGAAAAGGGCTCGGGCGCGTTCCTCAACGACACGCGTCTGCGCGTCGCCGGTCGCAAGCAGCTCAACGAATGCGTCATCGCCTGCGGCCTGCCGCATCTCGGCCGCGGCGACCACGAACTGTCGCGCCGGGAAATGACCGCGCTGCAGCCGAAGGTCGCCGGGCTCCGCCGCTTCGGCGCGGCGTCGCTGGATCTGGCCTACGTCGCCGCCGGCCGTCTCGATGGCTACTGGGAGCGCAACTTGAAGCCGTGGGACATCGCGGCCGGTCTCGTGCTGGTCAAGGAAGCCGGCGGCACCGCCGGCGACATCCACGGCGGCGACGTGCTGAAGACCTGCAACGTCGTGTGCGGCAATGAGTACGTCAACGGCGAGCTGACGCGCATCCTCAAGCCGCTGGTGTGACAACCGCCAGCAGCCCCACCAGGTGAGGCCGTTCCGTCTCGCCAGCCTGCCGGGCCTCGCGCTCTGCATTGGCGTTGCGATTTTCTCGATGCTACTCGAGAAGATCGAGGTCGCCCTGGTCGGCGAGCCCTACCTTGAGGCGCTTGTGCTGGCGATCCTGATCGGCGTCGCGCTGCGCACCGCTTGGGCGCCGGGGCCTCGCTGGCAGGATGGCATTGATTTTTCCGCCAGGCTCCTGCTCGAAATCGCCGTCGTGCTGCTCGGCGCCGCGCTCAGCGTGCACACCGTGCTGGCGCTTGGCCCGCTCCTGCTGGTCGGCATCGTCGTCGTGGTGGTCTTCGCGATCGCCAGCAGCTACGCGATCTGCCGCGCGCTCGGCCTGCGGCAGAAAATGGCGATCCTGATCGCCTGCGGCAATTCGATCTGCGGCAATTCTGCGATCGCCGCCGTGGCCCCCGTGATCGGCGCCGACAGCGACGACGTCGCCTCCTCGATCGCCTTTACGGCGGTGCTTGGCGTCGTCGTGGTGCTGCTGTTGCCGCTGCTCGTGCCGCTGCTGCAGCTGTCACTGACGCAATACGGCGTACTGGCGGGCCTCACCGTCTATGCGGTGCCGCAAGTGCTGGCGGCCACGCTGCCGATCGGCGCGCTCAGCAACCAGATCGGCACCGTGGTGAAGCTGGTGCGCGTCCTGATGCTGGGTCCGGTGGTGTTCATTCTCTCCCTCGTCGCGCGGCGTCTGCAGGACGACAAGGGTGCGCCCGGTGGCAAGCCGCCGAAACTGGCGATCCATCAATTGCTGCCGTGGTTCATCATCGGCTTCCTGCTGGTCGCGGCTGTGCGTTCCCTCGGATTCATTCCGGAGGCGCTGATCAAGCCGATCGCGACCTTTGCCAGCGTCCTCACCACCATCTCGATGGCCGGCCTCGGACTCGGCGTCGATGTCCGCGTCGTGGCGAAGGCCGGCCTTCCTGTGACCATCGCAGTAACGCTGTCGTTGATCGTACTGGCGCTGATCAGCTACGGCGTGATTCTGGCGGCGGGCGTAGCGTAACACGCAGCGTCATCCTGAAGAGCCGCGCTTGGCGCTGCGTCTCGAAGGATGACGGCGGAGCTCACGCCCACATGGTTCGAGACGCGCCAGATGCGCTCCTCACCATGAGGGGCTACACTACGAATGCGCGACCGTCGGATGCCCCGCCGGCTCGTCCTGTGGGGCTTGTTCGGGCTGCTCCTTGTCCGGCGAGAACAGCCGCTGGATCGAGACGAAGAACACCGGCACCATCAACAGCGCCAGGATCACCACCGCGATCATGCCGCCGGTGACCGAGGTGCCGAGCGCCTGCTGGCTCTGGCCACCGGCGCCGTTGGCGATCACCATCGGCAGCACGCCGCAGATGAAAGCGAGGCCCGTCATCACGATCGGGCGGAAGCGCAGGAAGCAGGCTTCCATCGTGGCGTCCACCAGCGACTTGCCCCCCGCGCGCAGATCCTTGGCGAACTCGATGATCAGAATCGCATTCTTGGCCGCGAGCCCGATGATCGTGATCAGACCCACCGTGAAGTACACGTCATTCGGCAGGCCGCGCAGCGTCGCGGCCAGCACGGCGCCGCAGATGCCGAGCGGCACCGTCATCAGCACCGCCAGCGGGATCGTCCAGCTCTCGTAGAGCGCGGCGAGCACCAGGAACACCACCAGCGCGGACAGGCCCAGCAACAACGGCGCCTGCGAGCCCGACAGTTTTTCCTGCAGTGACTGGCCGGTCCATTCGAAACCGAAACCGCGCGGCAGCAGGCCCGCCAGCCGCTCCATCTCCGAGATGGCGTCGCCCGACGTGAAGCCCGGCCGCGCCTCGCCGGAGATGCGCACCGCCGGATAGAAATTGAAGCCGGTGATCTGCGTCGGCCCCTTGGCCCATTCCACGGTGGCGAAGGACGAGAACGGCACCAGCTGTCCGCGGCTGTTCTTGACGTTGTAGTTCAGGATGTCGGTGGCGTTCATCCGGTTGGCGGCTTCCGACTGCACCACGACGCGCTGCATGCGGCCGCGGTTCGGGAAGTCGTTGATGTAGTTCGAACCGAGATTGGTCGAGATGGTGGCGTTGATGTCCTCGAAGGTGACCCCGAACGCGCCAGCCTTTTCGCGGTCGATCATCAGATTGACCAGTGGCGCCGGCGGCAGGCCTTCGACGAACACCTTCTGCAGCACCGGGCTGGCATTGGCGTCCGCGATCAATTTGTCGGACGCGGCGTTGAGCGCGACGAAACCTTTCTGGCCGCGGTCCTGCAGGCGGAAGCTGAAGCCCGAAGAATTTCCGAGGTTGTCGATCGGCGGCGGCTGCAGCGCCGAGATCTTGGCGTCGCGGATCGACAGCAGTTCCTTGTTGATGTCGGCGACGATGGCGGCGGCGGAATCGCCGGGCGGGCGGGCCGCCCAGTCCTTCAGCGTGATGAAGGCCTGCGCGGTGTTCATGCCCTGGCCGAGAAAGCTGAAGCCGGTGAGGAACACGACGTTCTCAACGCCGGCGCGCTTGGCCAGATAGGCCTCGACCTTCTCGATCGCGCCTTCGGTACGGCTGAACGAGGAATCCGACGGCGTCTGCACGTCCGTGGTGATGAAGCCCTGATCGTCGATCGGCAGGAAGCCACCGGGCATCCGCATGAAGCCCCAGGTGAGACCGACCAGCAGCGCGACATAGACGATCAGCAATCGCCCGGTGCGCTTCAGCGACCAACCGACGGTCTTCGAGTAGCCGTCGCGGGTGGAGTCGAGCTTGCGGTTGAACCAGCCGAACACGCCCTTCTTGGCGTGGCCGTGGCCGGCCTTCACCGGCTTCAGGAAGGTGGCGCACAAAGCCGGGGTCAATGACAGCGCCAGCAGCGCGGAGAACGCAATTGAAGCCACCATCGTCACCGAGAATTGACGGTAGATGATGCCCACCGAGCCCGGAAAGAACGCCATCGGTACGAACACGCCGATCATCACCAGCGTGACGCCGATGATGGCCCCGGAGATCTGGCCCATCGCCTTCCTGGTGGCTTCTTTCGGCGGAAGCCCCTCCTCGCTCATGATACGTTCGACGTTCTCGACCACCACGATGGCGTCATCGACGAGAATACCCACCGCCAGCACCATGCCGAACATGGTCAGCATGTTGATCGAATAGCCGGCCATCAGCAGCATCGTGCAGGTGCCGAGCAAAGCGATCGGCACGACGATGGTCGGGATCAGTGTGTAGCGGAAGTTCTGCAGGAAGATGAACATCACGATGAAGACGAGGACGACCGCCTCGATCAGCGTCATCACGACCTTTTCGATCGAGGCCTTGACCACCGGTGTAACGTTGTAGGGAATGTCGTATGCGATGTTGGCCGGGAAGAAGTTCGACAGCTCCTTCATCTTGGCTTCGATGGCAGAGGCTGTGGCCAGCGCATTGCCCTTCGGCGACATCAGCACCGAGAGGCCGGCGGTCGGCTGGCCGTTGAGACGCGTGGTGAACTGGTAGCTGAGGCCGCCGATCTCGATGCGAGCGACGTCGCGCAGCCGCACGGTGGAGCCGTCGGCATTGGCGCGCAGAACGACGGCGCCGAATTCTTCCGGCGTGGAGAGCTGGCCCTTTACCAGCACCAGCGATGAGGTCTTGGTGGTCGCGGTGCTCGGCTCGGCGCCGACGCTGCCGGAGGCGACCTGCGCGTTTTGCGCAGTGATCGCCTTGTTGACGTCGTCCGATGTGAGATTGTAGCCGACCAGTTTGGCGGGATCGACCCAGACGCGCAGCGAACGCTCGGTGGAATACAGCGAGGCACGGCCGACGCCGGGAATGCGGCGGACTTCGCCGAGGATGTTGCGGATCATGAAGTCGCCGAGGCCGACTTCATCCATGCTACCGTCGGTGGAACGCAGTGTGATGATGTTCAGCACAGCGGCGGAGGCTTCCTCCACCAGGATGCCCTGCTGGATCACCGCGCGCGGCAGCCGCGCCTCGACGCGCTTCAGGCGGTTCTGCACTTCAACCGAGGCCTGGCTCGTATCAGTGCCAGGCACGAAGTTGGCGATGATCTCGACGGCGCCGAGCGAGTCGGAAGTCGATTCGAAATTGAGGATGCCGGCGGCGCCGTTCAGCTCTTCCTCGATCAGCCGTGTGACGCTGTTGTAGAGATTCTCGGGCGACGCGCCGGGGTAGCTCGTCGAGATCGAGATCGAGGGCGGCGCGATGATCGGATACTGCGCGATCGGCAACTGCGGAATCGCAATGAAGCCGAACAGACAAATGAACAGCGCCACGACCCAGGCGAAGATCGGCCTGTCGATGAAGAAATTAGCCATTTGTCAGATCTCAGGGCTTCGCTTGCGTGGTCTGGGTGTCGCCGGGAGGTGCGGAGCCTCCGGGCGCGCTGGCGGCTGCCCACGACAGCGGCTTGACCTTGTCGCCGGGCACGAATTTCTGGAAGCCCTCGACGACGACCTTCTCGCCGCCCTTCAGGCCCTCGGTGACGAACCACTGGCCGTCCTGTACCGCGCCCACGCGCACGACCTGCGTCGCGATACGGCCGTCATCCTTGACCACGAAGACTTCGCTGCCGCCGCCGCCGTTACGCTGCACGGCCTGCTGCGGCACCGAAATCGAATCGGTGTCGATGCCCTGCTCGATCTCGACGCGGACATACATGCCCGGCAGCAATTCGCGCTTCGGATTGGGAAACTCGCCGCGCAAGGTGACCTGGCCGGTGAAGGCGTCGACCTTGGCATCCGAAAACAGCAACTTGCCTGGCAGCGGATAGTGCGTGCCGTCGTCGAGCACCAGGCGGATCTTGGCGGCGCCCGGCGCGATGCGGTCGAGCTCGCCGCTATCGAAGGCGCGGCGCAGCGTGTTCAATTCCGACACCGACTGCGTGAAGTCGGCGTAGATCGGATCGAGCTGCTGGATACTCGCAAGATTGACGTTCTCGTTCTGCACCACGAGCGCGCCTTCGCTGACCAGAGCGGCACCGATGATGCCGCTGATCGGCGCGCGGATGGTGGCGTAATCGAGATTGAGCTTGGCGCGCGCGACGTCGGCCCTGCGGCCGGCAATCTCGGCGGCGGCCTGACGCATCGCGCCGACGGCCTTTTCGTTCTCGGCTTCGGAGACAGCCTTTTGGCCGGCCAGCGTCGCGATACGCGTAGCGTGCTGGGCCGCGAGATCATAGGCCGCAGTCGCCTTTTCGAGCGCGGCGTCGCTGGCTTGCAGCTCGACCTCGAACGGCTTCGGATCGATGCGGTACAACGGCTCGCCGGCCTTCACTTCGGCGCCCTGACGGAACAGGCGTTCGACGACGATGCCGGAGACGCGCGGACGCACATCGGCGACGCGGGTCGGTGCGATCCGGCCGGGCAATTCGCGGATCAGCGCGCGCAGCTGCGGCCGCACGGAGACAACGCTGACTTCAGATTCCACAACCTGCTCCGCCGCTACCGCCTTCTTGGGCTCGTTGCAGCCGGCAAGCAGTGGCGCAAGGCCTGCCAGCAGCAGCGCAAGGCCGGCGGAGCGTGCGTTCAATATCGTCATGGCGTCCATCGTTCCTGAATCGGGTCTCACAAAATTCGACGCACCACAGCGGCATTACCCCTGCGGTTGCTGAAATACTCTCGAACCTGTTTGATACTTCACGATAAATCGGCCACGCTGCAGCGCAACACATTTCGCGGCGGCTCATTGCCACAGCGCCGTACTTCCTTGATATTACAGCATGTTTTACCCATCACGCGATCGTGCTGGCGCGTGAGCCGAGGCAACAGCGGTCATCCGGTAGTGGCTGACACCCCACTCGCTACCGTCGCCGTAACCGAACAGGCCCGCGGTGGCGAGGAAGAACCAGCGCCAGCGCCGCATCCACAATGCAGTGTCGCGGCCGTAGACCGGGCGCAGGATACGTTCGATTGCCACACGGTTGCGGTCGAAATGATCGAGCCAGTCGAGCGCGGTCCGCTGGTAGTGCACGCCGCTCCAGCGCCACTCCTTCTCGACGGCGAACAGGTCGCCGTATTGCCGGATCAGGTGATGGCTCGGCATCACGCCGCCGGTGAAGAAGTGCTGCGCGATCCAGTCTTCCTCGTCGGCGCGATCGAACAGATAGGTGCCTGAGCGATGCGTAAAAATGTGCATGAAGAAGCGGCCATCCGGCGCCAGCCACGCGCGCACCCGATGGATCAGCTCGCGCCAGTTCATCATGTGCTCAAACATCTCGACCGAGACGATACGGTCGAACTTTTGCACGGGCGCGAACACGTTCATGTCCTGCGTGATCACGCGCAGATTGCAGATGCCGCGCGACGTTGCTTCAGCCTCGATATATTCGCGTTGCGAATTTGAATTGGACACCGCAGTGATGCGGGCTCCGGGAAACTGCCGAGCCATCGCCAGCGACAGCGAACCCCAGCCGCAGCCGAGTTCAAGGATCGCCTGCCCGTCCGCCAGATCTGCATGCTCTATCGTCTGACGCAGCGCCTCCTCCTCGGCCTCCTGCAAGATCGATTCCGGTTCCTTGTAGAAGCACGACGAGTATTTGCGGTTCGGCCCCAGCACCAGCGCGAAGAATGCCGCCGGCACTTCGTAGTGCTGTGCGTTCGCCGCGTCGGTATGTTCGGCGATGCTGCGCGCCGCCATCTCGCTGGCGAAAGCCGCATCGCTCACGGCGTCGCCCGACGCCAGCCGCGTCGCGGTGCGCGAGCAGAGCTGCTGGATGCCGGCGCGGATCATGGCGTCCGGCAGGGGCACGCGTTCGGCGGTGCCAATAATGCGAGAAACGAAACTCATCGGGTCGCCTCCTTCGTAACTTCCTTGTTCGTTTCCTTTTTCATTTTCTTTTTCATTTCCTTGGGTGGCAGCGGGAAGAACACGCTGGTGCGCGCCTGATAGGCCCGGTAGCCGTCGCCGCGCGAGCGCAGCATCTGCTCTTCCAGTGGCGGCACGCCGGTGACGTAACGCAGGATCCAGAACATGAAGAGCGGCGCCAGCAGCGTGGCGAAGCCCCAAGGATAAATTAGCGGATAGTCGAGCGAAAGCGCGATCACCGGATAGGCCAGCCAGCCGAACCATTCGAAGAAGTAGTTCGGATGCCGCGACCAGCGCCACAGGCCGGTGTCGCAGACACGGCCCTTGTTCGCGGGATCCGCGCGAAACACCTTGAGCTGCGAATCGGCCAATGCCTCTCCCGCGATGCCGGCGAACAGGATCAGCACACCGAGCGCATCCTGCAGACGCAGCGCGGAATCAGGAAACCGCGCAGCGACGAAGATCGCGAACACCAGCGGGATCGAGCCGAAACCCTGGTTCTGCAGGAACATGAACATCTTCTTCGGCGAATCGACGCCCCAATCCTTGGCAAACTCCGCGTAGCGTGGATCGTCGGTGATTTTTGCGGTACGCGCAGCGATATGCGAGCCGAGCCGCACCGACCAGATCACGACCAGCGTCGCGACCAGCCACTGCCTTGCATTCGGCGCTGCGCCCGCCACCGGCCACAGCGCGGCGCCTGCGCCGACCAGCCCCAGCGAGAATGTCCAGATCGTATCGACCCAGCCGGAATTGCCCGTGCGCTGCTGCACCAGCCAGGCCCCAGCCATCAGAACCGACAGGCAAAGTGCGATCGCGATCAGCGCCTCAAGATACAAAATCGTCATGGAAAGTCCCGATAAGCGGCTGAACGACCGCGCGTTTCACAAATACGCTGCAATTCAAGCCGGGTTTCAGCCGGAAGTTCCCGCGAAGACGCGAATCCGGCGGCAGCGATCTTTTCTTGTCGCCGCGCTGTGCCATATTGCGCATCTGATCCGTTCCTCGCACGCAGATGACCCAACCCATGGCGACTACTTCCCGCTCCGCGATGGAGATCGAACTGACCAAGCTGTCCTCACCCCGGATTTTCCTGGTGCGGATGCTGGTGTTCCTGGTGCTGTGCGCGCTGGTGATGACGGTGCTCTACAAGCAGATCATCACCGCCTTTTTCGCCAATCCCGGCCTCAACGCGCTGATCGGCGGCGTGCTGTTCATCGGCATCATCCTGTCGTTCCGGCAGGTGGTGCGGCTGTATCCCGAAGTATCGTGGGTCAACAATTTCCGGATTTCCGATCCCGGCCTCGCGCTCGATCGGCGCCCGACCCTGCTGGCGCCGATGGCGGCGATCCTCGGCGGCGAGCGCTCCGGGCGGATGTCTATCTCGCAGCAGACCATGCGGCATCTCCTGGACTCGATCGCGACCCGGCTCGACGAGGCCCGCGACATCTCGCGCTACATGACCGGCCTTTTGGTGTTCCTCGGCCTGCTCGGCACGTTCTGGGGCCTGATCGAAACCGTTGGCTCGGTCGGCAAGGTGATCGAGGGGCTGAAGGTCGGCGGCGATTCCGGTTCACTGTTCGACACGCTGAAGGAAGGCCTTGCCGCGCCGCTGGGCGGCATGGGCATCTCGTTCTCGTCGTCGCTGTTCGGCCTTGCCGGTTCGCTGATCCTCGGCTTCCTCGATTTGCAGTCCAGCCAGGCGCAGAACCGTTTCTATACTGACCTCGAAGACTGGCTCGCCTCCACCGTGAAGGAATATTCCGGCGAGAGTGCTGCGGGCGCCTCCGGCGACCTGCAGAACGCGATCGAGCGGCTGCGCCTGACGATGGAAGAAGGCGGCAACAACCGCGGCACCACCGCGGCGATGGCCAACCTCGCGGACGCCATCCAGAGCCTGGTGGCGCATATGCGCACCGAGCAGGAGATGATCCGCGAATGGGCCGACGGCCAGGGCGAGCAGAGCCGCGAAATCAAGAAGCTGCTGGAGCACATCGCCCGCCAGCCCGAGAAAAACTGACATGGCCCTCGCACGCGGACGCCGCAGTTCTTCGGAGTTCAACTACTGGCCCGGCTTCGTCGATGCGCTATCGACGCTGGTGCTGTCGATCGTGTTCCTGCTGTCGGTATTTCTCGTCGTGCAATTCTTCCTGTCCAACGAGATCTCCGGCAAGGACAAGGCGCTGGAGCAGCTCAACGCGCGGCTGGCGCAACTCAACGACCTCCTCTCGCTGGAGAAGCTCGGCAAGCTGAACCTCGACGACCAGCTGTCGCAGATGCGCGCAGGGCTAGCCTCAGCCGAAACAGAGCGCGACCGCGTCAAGGGCCTGTATGACGGCCTCGCCAATGCCGGCAACGACGCCGCCGGTCGCGCCACTGAACTCAACAAGGCGCTGGATTCCGAGAAGCAGTTGTCGGCGCGGGCTCAGGCGCTGGTCGAGGTGCTGAACCAGCAGATCTCGGCGCTGCGCCGCCAGCTCGCAGCCCTGGAAGAAGCGCTCGACGCCTCTGAGAAACGCGGTCAGGAATCGCAGACCCGGATCGCCGATCTCGGCCAGCGCCTCAACGTGGCGCTGGCGCAACGGGTGCAGGAACTGTCGCGCTATCGCTCGGAATTCTTCGGCCGGCTGCGCGCGATCCTCGGCAACCGGCCGGACATCCGCATCGTCGGCGACCGTTTCGTGTTCCAGTCGGAAGTATTCTTCGACACCGGACAAGCGCTGCTGCTGCCGGAAGGCAAGGCCGAACTCGACAAGGTCGCGACCGCACTGACCGAACTCGACAAGCAGATTCCCGCCGAAATCGCCTGGGTCATGCGGGTCGACGGCCACACCGACTCCCGGCCGATCCTCAATAGCCCGCTGTTCAAATCAAACTGGGAATTGTCGTCGGCGCGCGCGATCTCGGTGGTGCAGTATCTGGTCTCGCTTGGCGTGCCGCCGCAGCGCCTGCTCGCCGCCGGCTTCGCCGAATTCCAGCCGCTCGATGTCGCCACTACCGAAGAAGCCTATCGACGCAACCGCCGTATCGAGCTGAAGCTGACGGAGCGTTGATCTTGAGCACGCCGTATCAACTGCGACCATATCAGGACGTCGATGAGGACGCGTCGATCGCGCTGTGGCTGGAAACCTGGCGGCAGGCCTATCCCTCGATCAACTTCGACGCCCGCGTCGATTGGTGGCGCGAGCGCTGGCGGACCGAACTGGTGCCGCTGGCGCAGATTGTGGTTGCCGAGCAGGATGGCGCGCTGATCGGCTTTGTGACGATCGATGCCGCCGGCTATCTCGACCAGTTGGTGGTGAGCCCCGCGCAATGGGGCACGTCCGTGAGCAAGGCGCTGGTGGACGAAACCAAGCGGCTGTCGCCAGAAGGCGTGACGCTGAAGGTCAACGCCGATAACTTTCGCGCCATCCGGTTTTATGAGTGCAACGGGTTTGTGCAGGAGGGCGAGGAAGTGAATTCCTCGGGGCGGGCAGTGCTACTGATGGCTTGGAAAAACGCCTGAGCCGTCGTTGCGAGGAGCCCTTGCGACGAAGCAATCCAGTTCTTCACTTGCGACCTTCTGGATTGCTTCGCTGCGCTCGCAACGACGGCTGAACCCGCAGGGCCTTAATTGAAGCCGCGCCGCTTGCCGGTTCGTAGCCCGAATGAGCCTTTGCGACATCCAGGGTCGGCCCATCCGTTGAAACGCTGTCCCCGGATTCGCTTCGCTCCAACCGGGCTACGCGCCCGCTCACATCCCGAACTGCAGCCGCGCCAGCCGTGCATACAGCCCGCCGGCCGCGACCAGCGAGGCGTGCGTGCCGTGCTCGACGATGCGGCCGTGCTCCATCACCAGGATGCGGTCGCAGGACAATACGGTCGCGAGGCGATGCGCGATCACCAAAGTGGTGCGGTGCTTCATCAGTTCTTCCAGCGCGGTCTGCACCAGCGTTTCGGACTCTGCATCGAGCGCTGAGGTGGCTTCGTCGAGCAGCAGCAGCGGCGCGTCGCGCAGGATGGCCCGCGCAATGGCGATGCGCTGGCGCTGGCCGCCGGACAAGGTTACGCCGCGCTCGCCGAGTTGGGCGTCGAAGCCTTCCGGCAGGCGGGTAATGAACTCGGTGGCGTGCGCGAGGCTGGCAGCATGTTCGACCTCGGCGTCGGTGGCGTCGGGGCGGCCGAAGCGGATGTTCTCGCGGGCATTGGCGGCGAACACCACGGAATCCTGCGGCACCAATGCGATACGCTGGCGCAATTCGCGCGGATCGGTATCGCGCAGCGGCATGCCGTCGAACGAAATCACGCCGCTACGGGGATCGTAGAATCGTAGCAGCAGGTGAAACAGCGTGCTCTTGCACGCGCCGGAGGGACCGACGATCGCGACCTTCTCGCCGGACTTCACCGCCAGCGATACGCCGTCGACAGAGAGAATGTCGGGGCGGGTCGGATAGGCGAAGGTGACGTTGTCGAACGTGACATCGCCGCGCGCCGGCTGCGGCAGCGCGCGCGGCGATGCCGGGGCGACGATGGCGGATTTGACGTGCAGGATTTCGAACAGCCGCTCGGCGGCGCCCGACGCTGCGGAGACCTCGCCCCAGACTTCGCTGAGCTGGCCAAGGCTGGAGGCCGCGAACGCCGCGTACAGCACGAACTGGCCGAGCCGGCCCGGCGTCAGCGCGCCGACCAGCACGTCGTGCGAGCCGACCCAGAGGATACCGACCACGCTGGAGAACACGATAAAGATGATGATCGCGGTGAGCACCGCACGCGCCCGTGTCGTGCTGACGGCGGATTTATAGGACCGCTCGACGCCGGTGGCGAAGCGGTCGTTAGCGAGGCCCTCGTTGGTGTAGGCCTGCACGGTGCGAATCGCACCGACCAGTTCGCTGGCATAGGCCGAGGCGTCCGCCAGCGTATCCTGCGCGTCGCGCGACAGCCTGCGCACCCAGCGTCCGAATGCCACCAGCGGAATCACGATCAGCGGAATCGCCGCCAGCACGAAGCCGGACAGTTTCGGGCTCGAGATCACCATCATGGTGGCCGCGCCGAGGAACAGCACGATATTGCGCAGCGCGATCGACACGGAAGCGCCGACGGCGGACTTGATCTGGGTGGTGTCGGCGGTGAGGCGCGACACCAGTTCGCCAGAGCGCGCCGAATCGAAGAACGCAGGCGACAGCGCGGTGAGATGCGCGAACACGTCGCGGCGCAGGTCCGCGACGATGCGTTCGCCTATCGTCATCACCAGATAATATCGCGCGGCGCTGGCGCCGGCGAGTACGGCAACCACCGCGATCATCACGCTGAAATAGCTATTGATCAGGGCGATACCCTCGGGGCTGAAGCCGAAATCGATCATCCGGCGTACCGCGACCGGCACCACCAAAGTGGTCAGGGCCGCAATCGTCAGCGAGATCAGCGCCAGAATCACCCGAACCCGGTACCGCCCCACATAGGGCGCCAGCGCCATCAGCGGCCGGAGCTTCGCCCGGCCCGGCGCGGGAGCATCGACGACGGCATCGACCAGCGACGGTTCCGGCAGCACGGGTTCCGGCCGCGGGAGCGGCGGTTTCGGGGCGCTGGTCGCTTCAAGCTGTTCAATTGCACTCATGATCTCTCGCCGTCCTCAATGCCCGCTTCAGATAGGCCGGTGGCAGGCTGGTGGCAAATGACCACGATCCACCGAGGAGTCCTTGTCTTGGCTCAAGTCCTGCGATATAGACCGGCCAAATCCGCTCCTCTTACGCCGTGATGCAGGCGCGTACGCGCCGAAGGAATTGCCATGAAAGCCGATGTCCACCCCGATTATCACATGATTACGGTCGTCATGACCGACGGGACCGAGTTCCAGACCCGCTCGACCTGGGGCAAGCCCGGCGACAAGCTGAACCTGGACATCGACGCCAAGACCCATCCGGCGTGGACCGGCGGTAGCGCGCAGATGCTCGACCGCGGCGGTCGCGTTTCGCGCTTCCAGAAGAAGTTCTCCGGCTTCCTCAAGAAGGACGAAGCCGCTTCGGCTTGATCCCTCTGATTTTGCTACAAAAACGCCCCGCTTTAGCGGGGCGTTTTTCGTTATGGGGTGCTGTGTCGGCCGACTGAGCCTGCCCCCCGCGCTTCGGCGGGGGACGCAGGTCATATTTCCGAGTCGCCTACCTGACCTCGACATCGAACGAATAGGCCACCCCGATGCCGCCGGTGGTCTGGTTCGGGGTACCGCGCAGCCGCACCAGCGGGCTGTCAGCGGCCGCGCCCAGCAGGCGATCGAATTCCACATAGCTGCGCACTTCCCACTGCGGATTGAGCTGATAGCGCAATTGCGCGCCAGCGCCGACCGTGTGCGAGCCGCCGCCGGCGTCAAAGACCGGCAGGCCGGAGGCCAGCGATTCGGCTGCGCTGACGCCGAAATAGGTCGAAGCGTAGCCGGCATTCGTCACCGTGTAGCGCGGGCCGGCCGCGAAGGTCAGCCGTTCCGCCAGCGGCACGATCACATCGGCGGAGAAATCGGCGATGACGCCTTCATGGCCGCCAAAACCGCGACGGACCTCAGCGCGCAGCCGCAGCCAGTCGATCGCGAAATATTCCGCGAAACCGCCGAGCTCGACGGCGAAATCGACATCGCGCAGGCCGGTCAGTTCGGCATGGTCCGAGGATTTGCGCGAATGCTTGTATTTGCCGACCGGGCCGGCGCGGAACCCGTTGCCGGGATCGAAGATCGCGAAGCTGGCGCCATCGCGCATGCTGCGGAAACGCACCGGCGTGCCGGCACGGCGCAGCGAGAAGATCGGCACCGGGCTGAAGCGGACACTGTTGGCGCCTGCAAAGGACGGCTCCACCTCGCCGCCGAGGCCGACGGTGACGGTCCAGCCACCGACCGGCGACGGGATGAACGGCAGAATCACGGGCGGCGCCGGCAGCACGGCGACAGGTTGGGCATAAGCGGCAACCGAACAGGCCATCGCTGCAGCAACGGCCGCCAGAATTCGAGAAAAAGACATGTCACCCCGGAGTTCGAGCGGCAACTGGCCGCTCCCTACCCCGACATGACACATCGCGATTAAGGGCCGGTGTGACAAGGCGTCACGACCGCAGCAATCCTCGAATGCCGGCCTAGCCGGCGGCGCGCGTTCTGTCAGGTCCGAACCATCCGACGATCGCTTTGCGACCGGGCATCTCGACGAAGCGGTAGCTCAATTCCGACAGGCCCCAGATGATGGCGAAGCAGATGAAGGCCGCGGCGATATAAACCAATTCGGTCTCACCGAAATGCCGCCAGGTGCGCACCGCGAACGAAACGAACAGCGGGTGGATCAGATAGATCGAGTAGGAGATGATGCCGAGCCGATAGACCAGCGCATTGCCGAACAGGGCCTGCGCTATACGGCCGTCGCGCGACAGCACGGCGACCAGCGGGATGAACAACAGATACATCGGCAGGTCGCTGACGCTGAAACTACCGATGGCGACGATCGCGATCAGGATACCGATCACCAGCGCATCCTGCATCGCCATCGACAGCCGGTCGATCACGCCGGCAAAGCGGAATATCGCAAGCCCCAGCGCGAAGCCGGCGACGGCGCGCAGCAGCGGATAGAACGAATTGCCGTTGACGACATCGAGCGGGCCGCTGGAGCCGCGGCCGCTGATGCTGACCGCATAGATCGCCAGCAGCGCCGCCAGCACGGCGATGGCGCAGGTCGGCGTGCTCTTGCGCAGCGTGAACGCCATCAGGATCGGCAGCAGCAGATAAGAGCCCATCTCCGCACTCGCCGCCCAGGCGACGCCGATCACCGGGAAGATATATAGCCCCCAGCCGGTCATCATCAGCAGGTTGCCCATCCAGTCCCACGCCGAATACATCTCGAGATTTTCACCCGACAGGCCGGCGGCGATCTTGGCGATATAGAACAGCCCGATCACGAAATAGGCTGGATACAGCCGCGCGACACGCTTCAGCATGAAGGTCGCGAATTTCGACAGCGTGAGATCCTCGAAAGCGTCGCGATAGGTCAGCGCCATCACGAAACCACTGAGCATGAAGAACAGATCGACGATCAGATAGCCGAACGGAATCCGGAAATACGAAGCGGTTCCGCCGGTGGAGAGCTGCACGTCGCCAAAGTGATAGACCACGATGATGACAGCTGCGACGCCGCGCACTCCGGTCAACGCCCTGATATCTGCCGCCATGTCACATGCCCCTGCCCGCGCAGGGTATGTTTAGCGCATTTTTCAAAGATGCGAGTGTTCAGAATTCACGTTATTCCGGGATGCAAGCAGACGGCGAAGCCGGCTGATGCAGGCCCGGAATCTGGCGATGTTCATCGTCTCATGTCGAGGTTCCGGGTTCGCTCGCCGCTCGCGCGCTCGCGTCCCGGAATGACAGCGGCGTTCAGCGCTCGAACGCAGCCTTCAGGCGGTTGAGTTGCGGCACCAGCGGATTACCGATGGCGGCGCGTTCGATCGTGGAGGCGTGGATGGTGACGTCGAGGCGACGGACCTTGCTCTGCAATGTCATCGAGCGGACGATCAGGTCCTGCAACTGCTGCGGCAGCTTGAGCAGCATGTCGTCCGGGCTCGGATCGGCGGCGCTGAGCTTGACCTTGGTCTTTTCGCGATTCGCCTGGATCAGCGTCATCTCGCCTTCCTTGACCGCGCGGTGCAGCAGCAGCCAGGAGGCCAACTGCATCAAGCGGGTGGTGAGTCGCATGCTTTCGGTGGCGTAGGTCAGGCTGACGGAGCGATCCAGCGCCTTGGCCTCGGAGCGACCGACGCCGTCAAGATAGGCTGCGGTCTCTTCGACCAGGTCCATGCCCTCGCGAAACAGTGCGCCAAAGGCCGCGGAATTCGTCAGCCGCTCGCTGAAATGAACGAGAGCAGCTTCGCCGTGCGAACGATCCGACATGGGGGTGACGCCTCAAGCAACTGGTTACGCGCCCGGCTTTGAAAATCCGCCGGTAAATGGTGAACAAATCATTACGCGCCCCCGGCGCAGAGTCCAGCGGATCAAAATTAAAGAAGTATTTATGCTTTACAGCGCAGCGCTGCGGACGCCCCCAAAAAAAAGAGCCGCCGTTTCCGGCGGCTTTAAAGTTGATAACAGGGAGGCGTCAAACAGAGTGGACAGGAGCCACTCGGTGTCCAAACAAGGACAATTTGATTCATATGCAAGAAAGCTTAATCGCTCGTAAATAACGGGGATTCAGCTGGGGATGCGTTGAGAGTTTCGCGCCGAAGTGTACCAAAACGGGACGCATCTTTAAACAAGCGACAAGGATACCTATGGTGTACCGGACGCACTGCAGCGTCCTTGTCCCACTGCGTGTCAGCAACACGTCATGTTGCATCGCGTCCGGGCACGAGCCCGCTCTTACGACTTGAAGAACCGGTCTGCGGCATCGCGGGTGGCGCGCTTCAGCTGCATGCTGGATTGCAGGCGCGCGATCTCGGCATTGAGGAGCGCGATGCGCTCCGCCAGTTCCTCGACCGACAGCAGTGTCAGGTCTTGGCCGATCTCGTGGCTAATCTTCTTTTTCGGTTTGTCGTCGTCGTCGGTCGCCATATGCCCTGCCTCGCGGCCACCCGAATGGTTGCCAGCCCGATTGCGGCTGGCTAATCAGGGGCCAGCTCGATTTAACACTGTCGCCAAGGACAAATCATGGAACAGCTGCCCGCGCAAATGACCGTTATCGGCATCAGCAAGCCCGGTGGTCCCGAGGTACTGATCCCGGAAACCCGCGCAGTGCCGAAGCCCGGCCCCGGCGAGATTCTGGTCAAGGTCGCTGCCGCCGGCGTCAACCGGCCCGACATCTCGCAGCGCTCAGGCAGCTATCCGCCGCCGCCCGGCGCCTCCGACCTGCCCGGCCTTGAAATCTCCGGCGAAGTCGTCGCGCTCGGCGAAGGCGTCAGCAAGCACAAGCTCGGCGACAGGGTGATGTCGCTGGTCGCCGGCGGCGGCTATGCACAGTATTGCATCGCGCCCGACGCGCAGGCGATGACGGTCCCCGACGGATTCTCGATGATCGAGGCCGGCGCCACCGCCGAGACGCTGATGACCGTCTGGCACAACGTGTTCGAGCGCGGCGGGCTGCAGCCCGGCGAAACGCTGCTGATCCACGGCGGCTCCTCCGGCATCGGCACGATGGCGATCCAGCTCGCCAAGGCGCTCGGTTCCAGGGTGATTGTTACCGTCGGCTCGCAGGCCAAGGCGGATGCCTGCCTCAAGCTCGGCGCCGACCACGCCATCAACTACAAGGCCGAGGATTTTGTCGCCCGGGTTAAGGCGATCACCTCCGGCGCCGGCGTCGAGCTGATCCTCGACATGGTCGGCGGCGAATATGTCGAGAAGAATTTCGACTGCGCGGCGGTCGATGGCCGCATCGTGCAGATCGCGGTGCTGAACGGGCCGAAGGCGACCATCAATGCCGCCAAGATCATGGTGAAGCGGCTGCACTATACCGGTTCGACGCTGCGGCCGCGCTCGCTCGCCGACAAGGCCGCAATGGTCAAGGCGATCGAGGCCAATGTGCTGCCGCTGCTGCGCTCAGGCCAGGTCAAGCCGCTGATGGATTCCAACTTCCCGCTGGAACATGCCGCAGATGCTCATCGCCGGATGGAAACCAGCGAACATATTGGCAAAATTGTGTTGGTCGTTTAGGGCCGGAAGACGACCGGAAAGCCTTTGAAAACTCTCGCTTTCATGTCATTTATCGCATGGGATTTGGGGTTCGCCGGGACGGCTTCATGAGAGGCCGCCCGGCCATTCGGTGATGGCGGAGTAATGACATTGCGTTTGATCAGGTGGCTCGCGCCGCTCGCGCTCGGCCTCATGATTATCGTTGCCTCACCAAAGGCACATGCCATTGACGCCGTCAGCGTCCGTGGTGACGCGCCTGCGATCGACCTCACCGCGATCCTCGAATATCAGCAGAGCGAAACTGACCGCATCCAGGTCTCCACCGCGCCGGGCACCGACGGCATCGTTCGCCGCATCGAGGTGCGCGCCCGCGAGGCCGGACAGAACTGGGTGGTGTTCGCGCTCGCCAACAACACCGACGATCAGCTCGACCGCCTGATCGTCGCGCCGCATTATCGCATCGTGTCGTCCGGCCTGCTGTGGCCCGACCTCGGCATGTCGCGCATCGCCACCATCACCCCCTCCACCGGCGACCGCCCGGAGCGGCAGGATTCGGCCACCGCCGACATCTTCCGTGTCACGCTCGATCCCGGCGCCGTCATCACCTTCGTCGCCGAACTGCGCACCGGCAAACTGCCGCAGCTCTATCTATGGGAGCCGGAAGCCTACAAGGACAAGGTCAACTCGTTCACGCTGTACCAGGGCATCGTGATCGGCATCTCCGGCCTGCTGGCGCTGGTGCTGACCATCCTGTTCGTGGTCAAGGGCAGCATTATGTTCCCTGCCGCCGCGGCTCTGGCCTGGGCCGTGCTGGTCTATATCGGCGTCGATTTCGGCTTCTGGGGCAAGGTGCTCGACATGTCATCCGGCGCCGAGCGGATCTGGCGCGCTGCGGGTGAAGCGATGCTGGCGGCGACGCTGCTGGTGTTCCTGTTCGCCTATCTCAACCTCAATCGATGGCATGTGCGCTACTCGCACATCACGCTGGCCTGGCTGCTGTTCCTGGGATCGCTGGTAGCACTGGCGCTGTTCGATCCCGCGGTCGCATCCGGCATCGCGCGCATCTCGCTGGTGCTGATCGCCTTCGCCGGCTTCGGGCTGATCGTCTATCTCTCGACACATGGCTTCGACCGCGCGGTGCTGCTGATCCCGACCTGGTTCCTGCTGGTGGTGTGGGTCGTCGCCGCTGGCATGACGGTGGCGGGCAGCGTCACCAACGACATCGTGGGACCTGCGCTGCTCGGCGGCCTCGTGTTGATCGTGATGCTGATCGGCTTCACGGTGATGCAGCACGCCTTTGCGGGCGGCGGCGCCACCAATGGCGTGGTGTCCGACGTCGAGCGCCGTGCGCTGGCGCTGACCGGCTCCGGTGACCTGATCTGGGACTGGGACGTCTCCGCCGACAAGGTGTTCACCTCGCCGGAAACCGAAGCCCTGCTCGGCCTCAAGCGCGGCACGCTGGAAGGCCCCGCCGCAAAATGGCTGGAAGTGCTGCATCCGCTCGACCAGGACCGCTTCCGCGCTGCGCTGGACAGCGTGCTCGATCAGCGCCGCGGCCGGCTGGTGCAGGACTTCCGGCTGCGCACCCCGGATGGCCACTTCATGTGGTTTGCGCTGAAGGCGCGCCCGGTGGTCGGTTCCGACGGCGAAGTGTCGCGCGTCGTCGGCACCCTGACCGACGTGACCGAGAGCAAGAACGCCGAAGAGCGCATGCTGCACGACTCCGTGCATGACAACCTCACAGGCCTGCCGAACCGCAAGCTGTTCATCGACCGGCTCGGCGCTGTCGCCAATTTTTCGAAGACGGTGCCGACGCTGCGGCCGACCTTGATGGTGATCGACCTCGACCGCTTCAAGCAGGTCAACGATTCCGTCGGCATTGCGGTCGGCGATTCCATTTTGCTGACGCTGGCACGCCGCCTCGCCCGCATCCTGAAACCGCAGGACACGTTGGCTCGTCTCGCCGGCGACCAGTTCGGCCTGATCCTGATGTCGGAGACGGACCCCGCCAAGATCACCGCCTTCGCCGAGACCATCCGCAAGACCATCCGCGCGCCGATCGCCTTCAACGACCGCGAAATCTTCCTCACCGCCTCGATTGGTCTGGCGCTGTCCGACCCCACCGTCCCGCTCTCGGACGAGATCATCAAGGACGCCGAACTGGCTATGTATCATTCGAAGCGGATCGGCGGTGACCGTATCGATGTTTATAAACCCGCGATGCGCGCCCGAAAAACAGACCGCCTGACGCTGGAATCCGAACTGCGCCGCGCCATCGAGCGGCAGGAAATCACCATCCTGTACCAGCCGATCGTGCGGCTGGAAGATCGCTCGATCGCCGGCTTCGAAGCACTGGCGCGCTGGGATCATCCCAAGCTCGGCCGCATGTCGCCGGTGGAATTCATCGCCATCGCCGAAGAGATCGGCCTGATCATCGATCTCGGCATGTTCGTGATGGACCAGACCGCGCGCCAGCTGGCGATCTGGCAGCGCGCGATGCGCGCCCGCGAGCCGATCTTCGCGAGCGTCAACGTGTCCTCGCGGCAGTTGTTGCGCCATGACCTGCTGCACGACATCCGCACCGTGCTGTCGCGCTCCTCGGTGGCGAAGGGCACGCTGAAGCTGGAGCTGACGGAATCGCTGGTGATGGAGAATCCGGAACACGCCGCCCAAATGCTGCTCCGGATCCGCGAACTCGGCACTGGCCTGTCGCTGGACGATTTCGGCACCGGCCATTCCTCGCTGGCCTATCTGCAGCGCTTCCCGTTCGACACGCTGAAGATCGACCAGTCGTTCGTCCGCACCACCACCCGCGGCACCCGCCCGGTGATCCTGAAATCGATCATCGCGATGGCTCACGACCTCGGCATGGACGTCGTCGCCGAGGGCGTCGAGACGGATTCGGACGCCGTCGAGCTGTACCAGCTCGGCTGCGAATACGCCCAGGGCTTTGCCTTCGGCGAACCGATGGACGCCGACGCCGCGATGCGCCTGCTCACGGAAGAACGGCTGGAAGCCGCGAACTGACGCGCGCTTCCCTTCTCCCATTGCGGGAGAGGGGGTTTACAACGGTCTGTGCCTGCCACGCTTAGCAAATCTTCAATGTTAGCTGCTTAGTGATGGGCATCCGCCAGGGCGCGCAGGGAGCCACCGTGTCCATTGCCGTTGATGCTTCCGCGCCGCGCCGCAAGGGCTGGACGACGCTCGCCATCGTCGTCGCCTCGATGGCGCTGGGGGCAGCCTATGCGGCGTATCTCGGCGAGGACGCCAACTGGGATTGGCAGAACTACCACGAATACAACATCTGGGCGCTGCTGCATGGCGGCTATGAGCGCGACGCGATCCCGCCGGGCTTCCAGACCTTCTTCAACCCGCTGATCTATTTCCCGTGGTACGCCCTGCGCCATGCGCTGCCGCCGCTCGCGGCCGGCATGATCATCGGCGCTGTGCACGGGCTCAATCTTGCCGTCGTGGCGTGGCTGTCGAAGATCCTGCTCGGCGTCACCGGCAACGCATGGACGATCGGCGCAGCGGTGCTGCTCGCCGCATTCGGGCCGATGACGCTGTCGGAAGTCGGCGCTAGCTTTTCCGATATCCTGACCTCAATCCCGTCCCTGATCGCGCTGGCGCTGATCCTTGAGCCCGAGCGGCCGCGGCCGTGGCGCTATCTCGTCGCCGGCCTGCTGCTCGGCCTCACCGTCGGCATTAAACTCACCAATATCGTCTTCGCGCTGGGGATCGCCGCGATGGCGCTCATAGCCGTGCAGCCGCTGCTAGCGCTGGCCTGTCTCGCCATCGGCGGCGCGGTCGGCAGCGTCCTGACTGGCGGCGCGTGGAGCTTGATGCTGTGGCGCGAGTTCGGCAATCCGTTCTTCCCGCTGGTGAACAGCTTCTTCCCGTCCGCGGAGATGAAGCAGGTGACGCTGCTCGACCGCCAGTTCATCCCGCGCGGTTTCTGGGATGGCGTGAGCTATCCGTTCCTCTGGATGGTCGGTGATTTCCGCAGCTCCGAGCTGCCGTTTCGCGATGCGCGTTTTGCGCTGGCGATCGTACTGCTGCCGCTGGCGATCGTGGCATCGCTGAAATCCGCGGCCGCGCGGCTGACGCGCCGCGACGTGCAGCTGCTGGTGTTCTTCGCGGTATCGCTGGCGATCTGGCTGACGCTGTTTTCGATCCAGCGCTACGTCGTGTTGCTCGAATTGCTGTGCGGCCCGATCATCGTGCTGCTGCTGACGCGGATCGGGTCGGCCTTCGTGCCGTCGCGCAGCATCAGCAACTTCGCAATCTTCGCCATCGCGGCGATCGCCTCGGCCTGGACGCAGCCGACCGACTGGTGGCGACGGCCGTGGTCCAATCCTTACGCGCCGGTGATCTCGCCACGCCTGGCGCAGCCGGCGACCTATTTTCTGCTCGACAAGCCGCTGTCCTTCATCGCGCCGCAGCTGCCCGAGGGATCGCGCTTCGCGATGATCGCGGACCAGGCGCTGCCGATCATGCCGGGCGGGAGATTCGATCGCCGGATTCGTGACGGGCTCAGCCATCCGCTGCCGGGCGGGGTGTGGGAAATACACATCAAGGGCCGACCCTATCCGGTCGAGTTGCTGGCGGCCTACGGGTTAAGCGTCGATACGACGCAGGCCTGCGTCGAGATCGAAGGCGCCAACATGGGATTGGTGCTGGTGGCCTGTCCGCTGAGGGACCAGCCTTAGCTCAGGCGTGGCCGGCGTCGTTCGACAGCATCCCCGGCTCGATGCCAATCTTGTGCAAGGCGCGCTGGTATTTGGCGTCGACGTCGCCACCGAAGATCAGTTCCTCGTCGGCCGTGCAATGCAGCCAGCCGTTGTGTTGAATCTCCGCTTCGAGCTGGCCCGGCGCCCAGCCGGCATAGCCCAGCGCCAGAATCGCATGTTTCGGCCCGCCGCCCTGCGCGATCGCGCGCAGGATATCGACGGTGGCGGTGAGGCAGATGCCGTCGTCGATCGGCAGCGTGGCGTCCTGGATGAAGAAGTCGCTGGTATGCAGCACGAAGCCGCGGCCGGTTTCCACCGGGCCGCCCTTCAGCACCTTCATGGTTTCGGCGCTTTCCGGGAGCTTAATGCCATCGGCCTTGTCGATGATGTCGAGCTGCGCGAGCAACTCGGGAAAGTCGATGCTGCCGGCAGGACGGTTGACGATGATGCCCATCGCGCCTTCGGAGGAATGCGCACAGAGATAGATCACCGATCGCGCGAAACGTTCGTCTTCCATCACCGGCATCGCGATCAGGAGCTGGCCATCAAGATAGCCGCCGGCGCCTGGAGAAGCAGCCTTGGCGCGGCTTTTACGGGGTCGCTTGCGGGTCGGTTCCATCGGCAAAGCGCTTTCTCGTTGTGTCCATCCTGATATTGGGTCGCTCGTCTGTCAATCAACCTTCCGCGACGCAGCAAAACGTACCACCAGCCATTTCATGGCCTATACTCTAGTGACCTATAAGGACGTCCGATGATCGCCTTCGTTCCGCTACGCCTTGCTGCCTGTATCGCATTGCTCACCGCAACCGCTGCGGCCGCGCAGGACGCCTCGCCGTGGCAGATCGATAACCATTCGCAGTTGCGCCTGTTGGCTGGCTCGCGCAGCGGGCCGGTGATGCTCGGTGGCATCGCGATCCAGTTGCAGCCGGGCTGGCACACTTATTGGCGCAACCCCGGCGATTCCGGCGTGCCGCCGCGGTTCGATTTTTCCAAATCCGACAATGTCGAGGCCGTCACCATCCTGTGGCCGGCGCCGACCAAATTCGAAGACGGTGCTGGTGGCATCTCGCTCGGCTATCTCAGCAAGGTGGTGCTGCCGCTGCGGGTGGTCGCCAAAGACCCGAGCAAACCGGTGACGCTGCGCGCCGCAATCAACTATGCCGTGTGCGAGAAGCTCTGCGTGCCGGTCGAGGCGACGGCCGAACAGGCCTTCACAAGCGTTGCCAGCACCGAGGACAGCGCGCTGATGGCGGCGCTCGATACCGTGCCGAAGCCGGCCACGCTTGGCGACGCCAGCCCGCTCACGGTCCGCGACGTCAAGCGCGACGGCAACCGGGTGCTGGTGGATGTGATCGCCCCCGACGGCCCTGCGGATCTGTTCGTCGAAGGCCCGACTGAGGAATGGGCGCTGCCCGTGCCGAAGCGGCTAAAGGAAAGTCCCGCCGGGGTGAAACGCTTCGCGTTCGATCTCGAGGGATTGCCATCAGGCGCCAGCGCCGACGGGGCCGCACTGAAACTGACGCTGGTGGGCGCGGAGAAGGCCTACGAGTTCAACGTGAATTTGAACTGATTGTCATTCCGGGTTCACGCCCCAGCCAGCTGCGCCGGCTGACGCATGCCCGGAACGACCAAATAGAACGACCGCGGGTTTCTCCCGCCCAACCCGATATTAACGTCTGTTTGCTATCTCCGGGCATTGCCGCGCCGACGCGGCCAGGACGTTTGCTGTGGCCGCAATGGACATCGACTCCTCACCTGCCGTGCCCGCCGGCCTTGTGGCTCGGCTGCGCGCCAAACTCGGCGGCGCCGGCGAAGCCGCGCTAACGCGGCGGCTGGCCGGCACGATCTTCCTCATTCGCGTCGTCTCGGCGGGCCTGGCCTATTTCTCGCAGATTCTGCTGGCGCGCTGGATGGGCGGCTCCGACTACGGCATCTACGTCTATGTCTGGACCTGGGTGCTGCTGCTCGGCTCGATGATGGATTTCGGCATCGCGGCCTCGGCGCAAAAGATCATTCCGGAATACCGCGCCAGCGGCGACCACGCGCTGCTGCGAGGCTTCCTGTCCGGCAGCCGCTGGATGACCGGTGCGGTGTCCGCGATCATCTCGCTCGGCCTCGCCGGGCTCATCAAACTGCTGTCGCCGTGGATCGCGCCTGACAGCATCGTGCCGCTCTATCTGGGCTGCCTGACGTTGCCGGCCTTCGTCGTCGCCAACACCCAGGACGGCATCGCGCGCTCGCACGACTGGATGACGCTCGGCCTGATGCCGCAGTTTATCGTCCGGCAATCGCTGATCATCGGCTTCACCGCCGGCGCCTTCGCGCTCGGCTTTCAGCTTGGCGCCACCATCGCGATGCTGGCCAGCGTCGGCGCGGTGTGGGTCGCGATGATCGGCCAGATGGTCGTGCTCAACCGTCGTCTCGCTGCGCATATCGCGCCCGGCCCCAGGGCCTACGACTACCGCGGCTGGCTTGCGACCTCGCTGCCTATCCTCCTGGTGGAAAGCTTCTACCTGCTGCTGTCCTACACCGACGTGCTGGTGCTGCAGCAGTTCCGCTCTTCCGAGGAAGTCGGCGTGTACTTCGCCGTCGTGAAGACCCTGGCGCTGGTATCGTTCATCCACTACGCGATGTCGGCGACCACCGCGCACCGCTTCACCGAATATCATACCGCCGGCGACAACGACCGACTTGCGGCCTATGTGACGCACGCGATCAAGTGGACGTTCTGGCCGTCACTGGCCGCCACAATCATTCTGCTGGCGCTCGGCAAGCCGTTGCTGTGGCTGTTCGGACCGAGCTTCGTCGATGGCTACGACATCATGTTCATCGCCGCGATCGGCCTCGTGGTGCGCTCGGCGATCGGCCCGGTGGAGCGCCTGCTCAACATGCTCGGGCACCAGAAAATCTGTGCGCTGGCCTATGCCGTGTCGTTCGCGCTGAACCTGGCGCTCTGCATCGCCCTGGTGCCGCGCTACGGCGGCCACGGCGCCGCCGCGGCAACATCGATCGCCCTGACCTTCGAGACCGTGCTGCTGTTCTGGATCGTGCGCACGAGGTTGGGATTGCACGTGCTGGCGTTCGGCAAGCGACAGTAATTTGCGCAGAGAACATGTTCTGTACAGCGCAACTCTGGTGCCCTCATGCCCGGCCTCGTGCCGGGCATCCACGTTCTGTATCGCGGAACATCGTGGATGGCCGGGGCAAGCCAGGCCATGACGAACATGCGTGTTTTATTCCTGGAGCCCTCTACTCCGCGGTCCAGCCGCCGTCGATCGAGAGGTTGGTGCCGGTGATCTGTGCGGCGTCGTCGCCGCACAGGAACAGCGCCAAGGCGGCGACTTGCTCCGACGTCACGAATTCCTTTGTCGGCTGGGCTGCAAGCAGCACGTCATGGATGACCTGCTCCTTGGTGAGGCCGCGGGCCTTCATGGTGTCAGGAATCTGCTTCTCGACCAAAGGCGTCCACACGTAGCCCGGCGAGATGCAGTTGCAGGTGATCTTGAAGGTGGCGAGTTCCAGGGCCGCGGTCTTGGTCAGGCCGGCGATGCCATGCTTGGCGGAGACGTAGGCCGACTTGAACGGCGAGGCAACCAGCGAATGCGCTGAGGCGGTGTTGATGATCCGGCCCCAGCCGCGCTTCTTCATGCCGGGAATGGCGGCGCGCATGCCGTGAAACGCCGAGGTCAGGTTGATCGCGATGATCGCGTCCCATTTCTCGATCGGAAAATCCTCGATCGGCGATACGAACTGGATGCCGGCATTGTTGACGAGTATATCGACCGAGCCGAACGTGCTCTCGCCGAGCGCCACCATCCCGGCAATTTCCGCCGGCTTGGTCATATCGGCCGGGGAATGGATCGCCTTGACGCCAAAGTCCTTCTCGATCCCGGCGCGTTCCTTTTCGATATCCTCAGGCGTGCCCATGCCGTTGAGCACGATGTTGGCGCCCGCACCGGCGAAAGCGCGCGCATAGGCCAGACCGATGCCGCTGGTCGAACCGGTGACGACGGCGACCTTGCCCTTGAGATTAGCCATTCCAATTCTCCTGGTTGCTATTTGTAATCGGCATCGGTGAGATCGTGCGTCACCATCGTCTCGCCGTTCTGCGGACGCTCGAACCATTCGGTGTGCTTCATCGACAGGCCTACGTCGCGTTCGCCGGACTGCCAGTGATCGATCATGTTAAGGCGCGAGAAATTGTAATCCTTGGACGAGGATTCGTAGAGCTTGCTGCGATAGATCAGGTGCACCACGGTGACGGTATTTTCCTTGGTCACCTCGGTCAGGAACGCAACAGACGGATCGTTCTTCAACTCGTCGGGCAGCTTTCCGATCAGGTCGCCGATCGCCTTGATAGCGTTATGGATGGTCTTGTTCTTGTCAGTGTTCATGCGGGTGCGGCTGGAGAAGCGAATGTCCTTCTCGCGCTCGGCGGCGTCGTTCAGCGTCGTCGGCAGCGGCCCACGGGCGCTGAACAGGTCGACCTGAAAGATCAGCAGGTCGCGCTTGGTCTCTTCCAGCAGAACGTAGTCGAGCGGCGTGTTGGAGGCGATGCCGCCGTCCCAGTAATAGTCCTCGCCGACCTTGATCGCGGGAAAGCCCGGAGGCAGCGCCGCCGAGGCCATGATGTGCTCGGGGCCGATGATGTATTTCCGCGTGCCGTCGTCGTTCACCGTCGTGTTGTCGAAATATTCGAGATTGCCGGTGGCGACATTGACCGCGCCGACGCTGAACCGCGGAGTTCCGCTGTTGATCAGCTCGAAATCCACCAGCCGCAGCAGCGTCGCGCGCAGCGGCGTGGTGTCGTAATAGCTCATCGTGGCAAGGTCGCTGGACGGAAAAATCTGCGCCGGCGGAAACCGCGGCGTGAAAAAGCCCGGCACGCCGAACGCCATGATCATCGCCGCAGAGGCGTTGTCGAAGGCGGTATGGGCGTGATCGCCCTTCAACACCGGCTTCCACGGCACCGGCGCCGAGGCCATCTCCCAGAATTCCTTCAGCCGCCCGATGCGCTTCTCGCGCGGATTACCGGCGATGATCGCAGCGTTGATGGCGCCGATCGAGATGCCGGCGACCCATTCCGGCTCGAAATCGTGATGGCACAGCGCCTGATAGGCCCCGGACTGGTAGGAGCCCAGCGCACCACCGCCCTGCAGCACCAGCACGCGATGCGCCTTGGCGGGTTCGGTCGGTGGATGATCGGACGAGTCCATGTCGGCCTGCCGGAACAACTGAAAGGGAGTCCAACGTGGCCTCCGTTTGTCGCTCCGTCAACGCCGTTGCTGCGGGACAGCAATCCCTATTTAGCGTCGGTCGAGGCCAGGATCATGGTCCAGAACACCTTGTATTTGGTGCCGGGCGCATAGGTGGCGGCGATACCGAGCTTGTTGACGCCGGATTTCAGCATGTTGGCACGGTGCGGCGGCGAATCCCGCCAGCCGGAGAAGGCCTCGGCCATCGTGTGGTAGCCGGCGGAAATGTTCTCGACGGCCAGGGTGGCCGGATAGCCGGAAGTGTTAAGGCGCTTGGCCAACGGCGCCCTGACGTCATGGTCGAGCTTGTTCTTCTTGGCCATGTCTGTCGACTGGCTTTCCGCCAGCGCCATCAAAGCGGGATCGACCACCACCGGCCCGAGGCCGTTGTTGGAGCGGTACAGCGAAATCATCGAGGCGGCCGCGACAGGATCGAGCTTGGCGCCGCCATTGGCCATGCTGAGATACATCGTGGGCTGGTCCGGCGTCGTGACGACATCCGCGGCGCAACCGCCAAGCAGCAAAAATCCCAGAATGGCAGTGGCCACGCGTATCATCGGTAATCCCCCAAGCAAGGGGCCGTTGTTGCACATCAACCGTGGCTGAAAGGTGAACGATACGCCGCCCTCGCCTTCATCTCGGCTGTCATCGCCCGGCTCGACCGGGCGACCCGGTAGACACCGGCTCTCGCGATCAACACACCAACCTGCGTTTACTGGGTCCCCGTTTTCGCGGAGACGACAACAGAGAGTGTGGCAAGGTAAGCAGTGCTCAATCCCTGCCGGCGAAAATCCGGTAACGCCGGGGCTGCAGGCTGACCAGATCGCCTGTGGCGAGGTTGCGGTCGCGCGGCGCGTCGATCTCGACCAAGGTGTCGGCGTCGCCCGACAACGCAATGTCGGCGCGCTGGATCGGGCCAAAGCTGCGGACCCGGCGCACGGTGCCTTCGAGCGCGCCGTTGGTGGCGGCTTCACCGACCGGACCGACATTCATGTCATGGCGGCGCACGAACAGTTTCGACGGGCCGGAGACGCCGCCGGCATCGACGTTGAGAACCTTGCTGCCGAGCCGAACCTGGCCGTTGCTGACGTCGACCGGCAGCACGATGGATTCGCCGATGAAGGAATGCACGAAGGCGGTAGCCGGGTGATCATAGACATCGCCGGGAGTGCCGATCTGCTCAATCTTGCCCTTGTCCATCACCACCACGCGGTTGGCGACTTCCAGCGCCTCCTCCTGATCGTGGGTAACGAAGTTCGAGGTGACGTTGATCTCCTCATGCAGCGTGCGCAGCCACTGCCGCAACTCCTTGCGGACCTTGGCGTCGAGCGCGCCGAACGGCTCGTCGAGCAGCAGGATGCGCGGCTCGATGGCCAGCGCGCGGGCCAGCGCGATGCGCTGGCGCTGGCCGCCGGAAAGCTGGCTGGGATAGCGGCTGGCGAGCCAGTCGAGCTGCACGAGATCTAGCAGTTCCTTGACACGGGCGCGGATCGCCGCCTCGTCCTTGCGGACGGCGCGCGGCTGCACGCGCAGGCCGAAGGCGACGTTCTCGAATACCGTCATGTGGCGGAACAGCGCGTAATGCTGGACCACGAAGCCGACATGGCGCTCGCCGGCGCCGCGCGCTAGCGCGTTCTCGCCATCGAACGAGACCTCGCCGGAATCCGGCCAGTCGAGCCCCGCGATGATCCGCAGCAGCGTGGTCTTGCCGGAGCCGGACGGGCCGAGGAGCGCCAGCAACTCGCCGTTCGCGACCTTCAGATCGACGTCGTCGAGCGCGGCAAAGGCGCCGTATTTCTTGACAATGTTTTTGACTTCAATCGCCACGCGGTTGTTCCTCGTCGAGATGTCGTTCCAGGATCGACTTCGCCACCAAAGTGATCAGCGCCAGCATGGCCAGCAGGGAGGCGATCGCGAAGGCGGCAATGAATTGATATTCGTTGTACAGAATTTCCACCAGCAGCGGCATGGTGTTCGTCTCGCCACGGATATGGCCGGATACCACCGACACCGCGCCGAACTCGCCCATCGCGCGCGCATTGCACAACAAGACGCCATAGAGCACGCCCCATTTGATATTGGGCAAAGTGACGCGGAAAAAGGTCTGCAGGCCGGACGCGCCGAGCGAGATCGCGGCCTCCTCCTCCTGCGTGCCCTGCTCCTGCATCAAGGGAATCAGGGCGCGGGCGACGAAGGGAAAGGTGACGAAGGTGGTCGCGAGCGCGATGCCGGGCACCGCGAACAGCACCGGGATGTCGTGGCCCTGTACCCACGGCCCGAAATAGCCCTGGGCGCCGAACAAGAGCACGAAGACCAGGCCGGAAATCACCGGGCTGACCGAAAACGGCAGGTCGATCAGCGAGATCAGTGCGGTCTTGCCGCGGAAGTCGAACTTGGCGATGGCCCAGGCAGCCATCAAGCCGAACACCAGATTGGTGCCGACCGAGACCGCCGCAACGATCAACGTCAGCCGGATAGCGGACAGCGCTTCCGGATCGGCCAACGCCTTGAAATAGGCGCCGACGCCGCGGGAGAACGCCTGGCTGAACACCAGCACCAGCGGCAGCACCACGAACACCACGAGGAAGGCGATCGCCAGCGCGATGATGATCCAGCGTATCCAGCGGGGCTCGGTGCGCGCGTCATCGCGCGCCGCGTTAAATTCGAGGGAGCGTTGCGTCATTGCCATCGCGCTCAATGGGTCGGGATGCGGATCTGCGCCCAGCGCTGGATCCGGTTGATCGCGAAGATGATCAGGAAAGACGCCAGCAACATGACCACGGCAATCGCGGTGGCGTCGGCGTAGCGGTACTCGGACAGCCGGATCACAATCAGCAGCGGCGCGATCTCGGAGATGTTGGGCAGGTTGCCGGCGATGAAGATCACCGAGCCGTATTCGCCGACCGCGCGGGCAAAGGCCAGCGCAAAGCCGGTCAGCATCGCCGGGATCAGGCTCGGCAGGATGACCCGGAACACAGTGTGCCAGCGGTTGGCGCCGAGGCTGGCGGCGGCCTCCTCGATCTCCTTGTCGAGATCGATCAGCACCGGCTGCACGGTGCGCACCACGAACGGAATGCCGATGAATATCATGGCGATGAAAATACCTGTCGGCGTGAACGCCACCTTGATGCCGAGTTCGGCGAGGGGCGCACCGAGCCAGCCCTTCTGCGCGAACAGCGAGGTCAGCGCGACGCCGGCTACGGCGGTTGGCAGCGCGAAGGGGATATCGACGATGGCATCGAACAGCCGGCGGCCGGGAAAGCGATAGCGCACCAGCGCCCAGACGATCACCATGCCCATCACCAGATTGACGATGGCGGCGAGGAAGGCGAGGCCGAAGGAAATGTTCAGTGCATTCAGCGTGCGCCGACTGGTGAGGATGGCCCAGAACTGCTCGAAGCTCAGTTCAAAAGTCTTCAGCACCAGCCCGGCGAGCGGGATCAGCACGATGATCGACAGCCACATCAGCGTCAGGCCCATCGTCAGGCCGAACCCCGGCAGCGTGTTTCGTCGTCCCGTCCCCCCGTTCACCTGTCCCCCTGCTTCCCTGCGCTCGCGTCAGTTCTTGTAGATCTGGTCGAACACGCCGCCTTCGCTGAAGTGCGTCTTCTGTGCCTTGGTCCAGCCGCCGAACACATCGTCGATCGTGAACAGCTCGACCTTGGCGAAGGACTTCTCATATTCCTTGGCGATCTCCGGATCGCGCGGACGGTAGGAATTGCGTGCGGCGATTTCCTGACCTTCTCGCGTGTACCAGTATTTCAGATAGGCCTCCGCGGCGGCGCGGGTGCCCTTCTTGTCGGCGACCACGTCGACGACCGAGACCGGAGGCTCGGCGAGGATCGACAGCGGCGGCGATATGATCTCGAACTTGTCCTTACCAAATTCCTTCTGCGCGAGAAACGCTTCATTTTCCCACGCCAGCAGCACGTCGCCGACGCCGCGTTCGACGAAGGTCACGGTCGAGCCGCGCGCGCCGGTATCGAGCACCGGCACGTTCTTGAAGACGTTGCCGACGAATTCCTTGGCCTTGTCCTCGGAGCCGAACTTCTTCAGGGCGTAGCCCCATGCAGCGAGGTAATTCCAGCGCGCGCCGCCGGAGGTCTTCGGGTTCGGCGTCACCACGCTGACGCCGGACTTGATCAGGTCGTCCCAGTCCTTGATGCCCTTGGGGTTACCCTTGCGCACCAGAAACACGATGGTCGACGTATAGGGCGACGCGTTCTGCGGCAGACGCTTCTGCCAGTCGGGCGGCAGCAGCTTCTTCGCAGCGATCGCATCCACGTCGTAGGCCAGCGCCAGAGTGACAACATCAGCCTGCAGCCCATCGATTACCGCGCGCGCCTGTGAGCCCGAGCCGCCATGCGACTGCTTGATCTCGATGCTCTTGCCGGTCTCCCTCTGGTAGGCAATGGCAAACGCCTTGTTGAAATCGACGTAGAGTTCGCGCGTCGGATCATAGGACACGTTGAGCAGCGACACGTCGGCGGCCAGTGCGGAACCGGCCCACAGCAACGCCGCCAATGCGGGCACGATGCGGCGAATTGAACTACGTAAGATCATGGCGATCTCCATCCAGCGAGACGACAAAAGCGCCATCCGCAACATGGCCAGACTCGTAAACGCCGAGCGCGAAGTCAACGAAACCAGATTTCAATGTTGGCACGATGACGGCGGCATTGTCCTGTAAAAACGCATCTGGATGGATGTGACATTCCGCCGGTCCACCACAGGTTTAGCTGGCGCTCTCCGAATGGCGCAATTGCATGCGACGGTGCAGCGCCGTAATGCGGCCGTCGCCGGTCGGTTGGTAGAACACCGTGTAGCGCTTGGCCGTCGCGAGGAAGGCTTCGGCATCGGTTTCCTTGATAACCTCGAAGGCGTCGAAGCCGGCGCGCAGCATGAACACGAACTGGTCGCGCAGCACCTGCCCGGTGGCACGCAACTCGTTGCTGAACTTGTAGCGCTCGCGCAGCAGCCGAGCCTGGCTGTAGGCGCGGCCGTCACGGAAGCTCGGAAATACCAGAGCCACCACCGAGAGCCGGTCGAGATAGGGCACGAGTTCGTCGATATCCCTGTTGTTCGGCCAGATCACGCCGGTCGGGCTGTTGCGCGCGACCAGCGCCTCTGGATCTTTCATGAATCGCGCCGCTGAAATCAGCGCCGCGCCATCGACCGGGATTTCCGCGTCGTCGGCGACATGAACGAAGCTGTCGGCGGCGATCTTGCCGTTCTTAACGAGTGGCATAGACGCGCTCCTTGAAAGGCTCGACGCCGAGCCGCGTCACGGCCTCGACAAACAATTCATCAGGCCGCTGGCGCAGCGCCAGATAGGCCTCGACGATATCCTCGATCACATCGGCGACCTCGGCATAGGGCACCGCCGGACCGATCAGCGTGCCGACCACGGCATGCTCGTCGGCGCGACCGCCGATCGTGATCTGGTAGTACTCCTCGCCATTCTTCTCGACGCCGAGAATGCCGATATGGCCGACATGGTGATGGCCGCAGGCATTGATGCAGCCGGAGATGTTGACGTGCAGCCGGCCGATCAGGTTGGCGGTGTCGTGGTTGGCGAAGCGCCGCGTCAGTTCCTGCGCGATCGGGATCGAGCGGGTGTTGGCCAGCGAGCAGTAATCCAGCCCAGGGCACGCAATGATGTCGGTGACCAGATTGACGTTCGGCGTCGCGACGCCGATCTTCTCCAGCGCCTTCCACAACGCCGGCAGATCGCGCTGCGCGATGTGTGGCAGCACCAGGTTCTGTTCGTGGCCAACGCGGATTTCGCCGAACGAATATTTTTCGGCGAGGTCGGCAATCGCATCCATCTGGTCCGCGGTGGCGTCGCCGGGCGGGCCACCAATCGGTTTCAGCGACAGCGTGACGATCGAATAGCCGGGCACCTTATGCGGCGCGACCGAGTTCAGCCGCCACGCCTCGAACTGCGGATCGGCCGAGGCGTGCTTCACTTCGTCCGGCAGGTCGGTGAGCGTCTTGTAGTGCGGATAGGTGAAACGCGAGCGGATGTCTTCGACTACTTCGTCGTCTAGCGTCAGCGCGGTGTCGCGCATCTGCAGCCATTCGTCCTCGACCTCTTTGGCGAACTTCTCGATGCCGAGTTCATGAACCAGGATCTTGATGCGCGCCTTGTAGATGTTGTCGCGGCGGCCGTACTGGTTGTAGACGCGCAGGATCGACTCGACGTAGCCGAGCAGATCGCGGCCATGCACAAACGGCTTGATGACCTTGCCGATGAACGGCGTGCGGCCGAGCCCGCCGCCGACCAGCACCTCGAAGCCGGTTTCGCCGGCATCGTTCTTGTGCAGCCGCAGGCCGATGTCATGCACCTTGATGGCAGCGCGGTCATGTGCCGAGGCGGTGATCGCGAACTTGAACTTGCGCGGCAGGAACGAGAATTCCGGGTGCAGCGTCGAATACTGCCGCAGCAATTCGCACCAGATGCGGGGATCTTCGACTTCGCCCGGCGCCACGCCGGCCCACTGGTCGGTGGTGATGTTGCGGGTGCAATTGCCCGAGGTCTGCATCGCGTGGATGCCGACTTCGGCAAGGTCTTCCAGCGCGTCCGGCAGATCGGAGAGCGCGATCCAGTTGAACTGGATGTTCTGCCGCGTGGTGAAGTGGCCGTAGCCGCGGTCGTAGCGCCGTGCCACATGCGCTATCTTGCGCATCTGCGCCGACGACAGCGTGCCATAGGGAATCGCGACCCGGAACATATAGGCGTGCAGCTGCAGATAGACGCCGTTCATCAGCCGCAGCATCTTGAACTCGTCTTCGGTGAGCTCGCCCTTGAGGCGGCGCTTCACCTGATCGCGGAATTCACTGACGCGCTCGTTGATCAGCGTGCGATCGATTTCGTCATAGGTGTACATGGTAAAAGCCTTATGCCGGAACCGGCAGATCGATGGTCACGCCCGCCGAACGGATCTGTTCGCGCAGGTTGCCGGGGGTGATGGCGCCACGATCGTCGAGCGCGACCGGCGCAATATAGGGGCCGATGGCGCCGACATCATCGGCCGCAGATTCACTGAGCAGCGCGCGTGCTTCGTCGGCGGTGCGCACGATCGCGGCGTCCGAGAGGTCGGTGCTCCAGCCCTTGTTGGCATTGCGCCAGATCACCACACCATCCCAGGTGCGGTTGGCGGTGACCACCGAGGGTCCGGTGATCTTGATTTTCTGTTGCAGCGGAGAGGTCATTCGGCGGCTACCAAAAGTTCGGAGATAGAGGGAGGAAGGTCGGAGGCGCGCCACGGCGCGGAATGCGCCACGACATCGCCGATGATCAGGATCGCCGGGCCGGCTTCGATCTGCGCGACCAAGGATGTTAGATTTTCGAGCGTACCGACGACGGCCTGCGAGTCCGGCCGGGTGACCCTGGCGAACACGCCGACCGGCGTGTGCGGCGAACGGCCGGCCGCCAGCAGTCCGGCGCGGATCGAGGGGGCGGCGGTCATGCCCATATAGACGACGACCGTCATCTTGTCGTCGGTCAGCGCGCCCCAGTCGACGGTGTTGGCATCGCGTGCCTTGTGCGCCGTCAGGAAGGTGAGGCGTAGCGCCTCGTGGCGGAAAGTCAGCGGCACTTCGTATTGCGCGGCGCCGCCGAGGCCGGCGGTGATGCCGGGGACCACGGAGTAAGCGACGTTGGCGGCGCGCAGCGCCTCGATCTCCTCGCCGCCGCGACCGAAGATGAAGCCGTCGCCGCCCTTCAGCCGCACCGCGCGCTGTCCGGCGCGCCCGGCCTCGATCAGCAACTTGTTGATGGCGTGCTGGCCAATGCCCGGTCTACCGACGCGGCGGCCGACCGGAATCCGCGAGGCGTCGCGGCGGATGCGGTCGAGAATTTCCGGCGATACCAGTTCGTCGTAAAACACCACGTCGGCGTCCTGCAGCGCGCGCAACGCCTTGATGGTCAGGAGATCCGGATCGCCCGGCCCGGCCCCCACCAGCGCGACGTGGCCTTGCGTCGCCGCAATGGCCGTTGTGCCGGCATAAGCGATCGGATCGGCCATCTCCTGCAATGCGGCTTCGGCCTCCATTGTCTTGCCGGCCAGCACCATCGCGCCGATCGGGCCATCGACGATGCGCTCCCAGAACCTGCGGCGCAGCGACATGTCGGGCAACCGGCCCGACATCGGTTTGCGCCAGCGACCGATAAAGCCCGCGAGATCGCCGATCCGCGCGGGCAATAACGCCTCGATCTTTTCGCGGATGCGACGCGCCACCACCGGCGACGAACCGCCGGTGCCGATCGCCACCACGACGTCGCCGCGATCGACGATCGCCGGAAAGATGAAAGTGGAGTGGACGAGATCATCCATCACATTGACCGGCAGGCCGATCGCCCGGGCCCGCGCAGACATCGCCTCGCCGGCCGCGCCGGCCCCGGCGCAAAGGATGGCGATCAGGCCGGAAAGGTCAGCGTCGAGCGGATCGCCCTCGGCGAATTCGATGCGGGCGACGTCATCGGCATCGAGCCCGGCGGTGTCGCGATTGCCGTCAGTAGCGTACCAGCGAATCCGCGCGCCTGCCGCCAGCAGCAGCCGCAACTTGGCGCGCACGAGTTCTCCCGCTCCCACCAGCAGGATCGGCCCAGCTCGCAAATCGAGAAACACCGGCAGGAATCGCATCAACGCTCCACTCCCCGAATTCCGGGGTTGACTGGAATTATTTTCTATATATGTCTCGATCACGCCTAGCAAAGAGAAATTTATTTCTTCTTCGAAGCGTTCTAACTATAGAATTTTTGTCTTCAAACGCCAAGCGCCGGGGTTGTTTATTCTCGACGCGATCCGGGACGTTCGACGGCCGCCGGTTTGCCAGGCCGCCACGTACCGATTGCGCGAAATGCAGCAACATATTCCGGGCCGGGACCTGTCGCCGTCTTCTCGTTCATCCATCAAGGGGATCCGTCTTGAACCGTTTTGCCATCGCCCTCACTGCCGCTCTCAGCGCCCTGGCCGTTTCGGCCGCAGCGCCGGTCCGTGCGCAGACGCCGACCACGCTGCTCAATGTCTCCTATGACATCGCGCGCGAGCTCTACGCCGAGATCAACGTCGCCTTCATCAAGCACTGGAAGGCCAAGACCGGCCAGGACATCACCGTCAACCAGTCGCATAACGGCTCGTCGCGGCAGGCGCGCTCGATCCTCGAAGGGCTGGAGGCCGATATCGTGACCTTCAACCAGGTCACCGACGTGCAGGTGCTGTACGACAAGGGCAAGCTGATCCCCAAGGACTGGGCGACGCGGCTGCCGAACAACACCTCGCCCTATTACTCGCTGCCGGCTTTCCTGGTGCGCGCGGGCAATCCGAAGGGCATCAAGGACTGGGGCGACCTGGTGAAGCCTGGCGTGCAGGTGATCTTCCCGAACCCGAAGACCTCGGGCAACGCGCGCTACACCTATCTGGCCGCCTATGCCTATGCGAAGAACACGCTGGGCAGCGAGGCCAAGGCCGACGAGTTCATCAAGAAGCTGTTCGCCAACGTCCCGGTGTTCGACACCGGCGGCAGGGCTGCGACCACCACCTTCGTGGAGCGCGGCACCGGCGACGTGCTGATCACCTTCGAGGCCGAGACCTCGTCGATCCGCGATCTCGCGGGCCGCGACAAGTACGAAGTCGTGGTGCCGCCGACCAGCGTGCTGGCGGAATTCCCGGTCACCTTGGTCGACAAATACGCCGACAAGCACGGCACCCGCGCGCTGGCCACCGCCTACCTCGAATTCCTGTATTCGCCGGAAGGCCAGGCGATCGAGCTGAAGGGCTACAACCGCGTGGCCGACGCGGCGGTGATGGCCAAGCACAAGGACAAGTTCCCCGACGTGAAACTGTACCGCGTCGAGGACGAATTCGGCGGCTGGGACAAACTGAATGCCGAGCACCTCAATGCCGGCGCCAAGCTCGATCAGTTGTTCGGCGGCAAGTAAGGCGCTGCGGCCGCCATCCATCGACCTCATCCTGAGGAGCGCGCACTTGCGTGCGTCTCGAAGGATGGCGGCAAGCGCATTCATGGTTCGAGACGGCGCCAAAAGGCGCCTCCTCACCATGAGGACGGAGAGCGCTCCTGCATTCCCTTTCCACGCAAATCGTCTAAGAGAAGCCCACCAGTTGTCACGGATCAGGTCTCTCCATCTTGCGGCGTAGCGTCATTCCAGGGTTCGGGCTCGCGTTCGGCATTACCGTCCTCTATCTCGGGGCGATCGTGCTGCTGCCGCTGTGTGCGATGATCCTGAAGGCATCAGATATCGGGCTCACGCAGTTGTGGGGTATCCTTTCATCGCCGCGGACGTTGTCGGCGCTGCGCGTCACTGTGACGATGGCGCTGGCCGCCACCGCCTTCAACGCGGTCTATGGCCTGCTGCTGGCCTGGGTGCTGGCGCGCTATGAATTCCCGGGCAAACGCCTTCTCGACGCGCTGGTCGATGTGCCGTTCGCGCTGCCGACCGCGGTAGCCGGCCTGGCGCTGACGGCGCTGTTCTCGAAAAACGGCTGGTTCGGCGCACCGCTCGACGCCATCGGGTTGCAGGTCGCCTACACGCCGCTCGGCATCGCCATTGCGATGGCCTTCACCAGCATTCCCTTCGTGGTGCGCACGGTGCAGCCGGTGATCGAAGACCTCGGCTCCGACGTCGAGGAAGCCGGCCGCTCGCTCGGCGCCAATGATTTCCAGATCCTGTGGCGGGTGATCTTCCCGGCGATCTTCCCGGCGTTTCTCGCCGGCTGCTCGCTGGCCTTCGCGCGCAGCCTCGGCGAATTCGGCGCGGTGATCTTTATCGCCGGCAACCAGCCGATGAAGACCGAGATCGTGGCGCTGCTGACCTATATCCGGCTTGAGGAATACAATTACGAGGCCGCCGCCGCGATCGCGGTGGTGATGCTGCTGATGGCGTTCACGATGCTGATCATCACCAACGCCGTTCAGGCCTGGCACCTGCGCTATCTCGGCCGGGGGGACGCGTGATGCAGAAGCCTCCTTCCGAACGCGCGCATACCGAATGGATGTCGACGCCGGTCGGCGCCGGCCCCGTCGCGCGACGCGTCGTGCTCGGCATCGTCGCCGTGGTGACGCTGCTGTTTCTGGTCGCGCCGCTGGCGCTGATCGTCAGCTCCGCGCTGTCGCAGGGCGTCGGCGTGTTCTTTCGCAGCCTGTCGGACGCCGGCACCCAGCACGCCATCTGGCTGACGGTGATCACGGCCCTGATCGCCGTGCCGATGAATATCCTGTTCGGCCTTGCCGCGGCATGGACCGTCACGAAATTCGTATTTCCCGGCCGCACGCTGCTGATCGCGCTGATCGAACTGCCCTATTCGATCTCGCCGATCGTTGCCGGCGTCGCTTACCTGTTCGTCTACGGCTCGCAGGGGCTGTTCGGGCCGCTGCTGGACTATTTCGGCCTCAAGGTGATGTTCGCGCTGCCGGCGATCGTTCTGGCCAGCATGTTCGTCACCGCGCCTTTCGTGGCGCGTGAGCTGATCCCCTTGATGCAGGTGCAGGGCACGGACGAGGAAGAGGCCGCCGTGACGCTGGGCGCCTCCGGCTTCGCCACCTTCTTCCGGGTGACTCTGCCCAATGTGCGCTGGGCCGTGCTGTACGGCGCTATCCTCTGCAATGCCCGGGTGATGGGCGAATTCGGCGCCGTCTCCGTGGTCTCCGGTAATATCCGCGGCCAGACCACTACGCTGCCGCTGCAGATCGAATTGCTGTACCAGGACTACAACGTCGCCGGCGCCTTTGCCGCCGCCACCGTGCTGACCGCGGTGGCGCTGGTCACCATCGTCATCAAGGCGGTGCTGGAGAGGATCAGCCGCGAGGTTGATGTAACCCCCGCCCGGCCACCCGGCCACTGAGCCCTGACGCCCCCCTTCTCAGCCGCGGGTGTTTGGCGCTAAAAGAGAGCGATCATGCGCCACCGCAGGGCGTATCTGACGTCGCTTTCCCTGAAAATTGAGCAGAATTGCCGCTTTCGCGAGAAAACCCCATCATGAAACGTATCGACGCCCACGGATTGAAGATCGCCCCGGTCCTTTTCGACTTCATTGCCAAGGAAGCCGCCCCCAAAACCGGCATCGAGCCGGATGCGTTCTGGGCCGGCCTTGCCGGCATCCTCAGCGATCTCGGGCCGAAGAACCGCGAACTGCTCAAGGTGCGCGACACGCTGCAGGACAAGATCGACGCCTGGCACCGCGCCCACAAGACCGCCTTCGAAATGGACGCCTACACCACGTTCCTGAAAGAGATCGGCTATCTGCTGCCGGAGCCGGCGACCAAGACCGTCGAGACCGCCAATGTCGATATCGAGATCGGCCAGATCTGCGGCCCGCAGCTGGTGGTGCCGCTCACCAACGCCCGCTATGCGCTGAACGCCGCCAATGCGCGCTGGGGCTCGCTCTATGACGCGCTGTACGGCACCGACGCGGTCCCGCATGAAGCGACCGATGGCGGCAAAGGCTACAACAAGGCGCGCGGCGACCGCGTGATCGCCAAGGCGAAGGCCTTCCTCGACCACGCCGTGCCGCTGGCCACCGGCAGCCACACCGACGTCACCGCGTACAGCATCGTTGCCGGCCAGCTTTCCGTGAAGCTGAAGAGCGGCAACATGACCGCGCTGAAGAACGAGAGCCAGCTTGCCGGCTATCTCGGCGATTTCGCCTCGCCGAATTCGATCCTGCTGGTCAATAATGGCCTGCACATCGAAGTCGTGATCGATCGCGCCAATATCATCGGCAAGGACGATTCCGCCGGCGTTGCCGACATGATCATCGAGTCCGCAGTCTCCACCATTCTCGACATGGAAGACAGCGTCGCCACGGTGGACGCCGACGACAAGGTACTGGTGTATCGCAACACGCTCGGCCTGATGAACGGCACGCTGTCCGCCGACTTCGAGAAGGGCGGCAAGACGCTGACCCGCGCGCTCAATCCCGACCGCACCTACAAGACCATCGCCGGCGGCGAACTGACGCTGCATGGCCGCAGCCTGCTCCTGATGCGCGCCGTCGGCCACCACATGTTCACCGACGCGGTGCTGGACAGCGCCGGCGAGGAAATCCCGGAAGGACTGCTCGACGCCGCAGTGGCCGGCCTGCTCGCGATCCACGATCTGAAGTCCACCGGCCTGCGCAACAGCCGCACCGGCTCGGTCTACATCGTCAAGCCGAAGATGCACGGCCCGGACGAGGTCGCGCTGACCTGCGAGACATTCGCCCGCGTCGAAAAAATGCTGAAGCTGCCGGTCAACACCATGAAGGTCGGCATCATGGACGAGGAACGCCGTACCACGGTGAACCTCAAGGCCTGCATCCAGAATGCTTCCGAGCGCATCATGTTCATCAACACCGGCTTCCTCGATCGCACCGGCGACGAGATCCATACCTCGATGGAAGCGGGTCCGATGATCCGCAAGAACGACATGAAGGCGACGCCCTGGATCAAGGCGTATGAAGAATGGAACGTCGATGTCGGCCTGATCGATGGCCTGCCCGGCCATGCCCAGATCGGCAAGGGCATGTGGGCGGCGCCCGACAAGATGGCGGACATGATGGTGCAGAAGATCGCCCATGTGAACGCCGGCGCCACCACGGCATGGGTGCCCTCGCCTACCGCCGCGACGCTGCATGCGCTGCATTATCATCAGGTGGATGTTGCTGCCCGGCAGAAAGAACTCGCCAAAGGCGGCCCGCGCGCAAAACTGTCGGAGATCCTGACCATCCCGGTGTCGCAGTCGAACTGGGCGCCGGATGATGTGAAGCAGGAAATCGACAACAACTGCCAGGGCATCCTCGGCTATGTCGTGCGCTGGATCGACCAGGGCGTCGGCTGCTCCAAGGTGCCGGATATCCACGGCGTCGGCCTGATGGAAGACCGCGCCACTTTGCGCATCTCCGCCCAGCATCTGGCGAACTGGCTGCATCAGGGCGTCATCACCGAAGCACAGGTGATGGAATCGCTGAAGCGGATGGCGGTGGTCGTCGACAAACAGAACGACACGGACGCGATCTACCAGCCGATGGCCCCCAGCTTCGACGGCATCGCCTTCAAGGCCGCATGCGACCTGATCTTCAAGGGCCGCGCGCAGCCGAACGGCTACACCGAGTTCATCCTGACCGCACGCCGTCGCGAGGCGAAGGCGCAGGCCTGATACAGGACAACAGACAGAACAAAAAAAGCCCCGGCAAGTCGCCGGGGCTTTTTCGTTCGAGAAGCTGCTCTAGAATACCGCGATGTATTTCAGCAACGAGATCACGCCGAGAATGATGACCACCACGCGACAAATCTGCTTGGCGCGGCCGTCGATCGGCAACAGGTTGATCAGATAAAGAATGAGAATAACGACGAGAAACGTAATCAGGACGCCGACGAGCATTGTGATCTCCCCCAGCCTTGTTCAAATGAGCACCGCCATGATCGGCATGGTGCGATGAGGGACAATCCCGATGGAACCCCGGAGTTCCATCCCCGGAACCGATTATTACCGGCTATTCCACCACCGCCGGCCGCTCGAACTTCGCTTTGATCGCTTCCGGGGCCGGCGACATGTTGAGCGAGGCGCCGCGTCCGTCGGGGCGGTTGGTGACCATCAGGCCGTCCGCGCCGGCCACGATGTCACCCTTTCGCAGCGTCGGGTCGGCCTCGATCTTCACGGGCGCAAGACCAATCTGGTCCTTGCCGTTGCAGGTGCAGCCGGCCACCAGCTCGGTGCGGTACTTGAAGGCGTTGGGTAGCTCGGAATACGGCTTTCCGGTCTCGGTCGCCGCCTGATCGATGCTGCTACCGTAGACGACCTTGGTTTCGCTGGCCGGGCAGAAACTGTTGCAGGATGCCGCGCGGCTGGCGTTGTCGGTCGCGGTAATCGGGAAATAGCGGCCGTCGCAGGCGCGCACGCAGAACGCCTGTCGACCGCCACCGCTCGCCCGCTGCCGGGGTTCGCGGCGCTCGCCGTAATCCCCTTCGTTGGCTAAAGGCAACGACATCTGCGGCGCCGGGCGACTGCCACCGAAGCCGCCGAACAAAGCGGAGAAGAAATCTTGTGCATGTGCGCCCGGCAGGGAGCCGAGCGAAGCCGAGAGTACGACCGCGCCAAAGGCCAACTGTTTGCCTGAAATCCAGCTCATGTCAGCCTCTCCTACATCTCCTACAAATGCGCGGATCGATGTCAGTATGCCGACGACGCCGAAAGGTTCATCGCATGACGTCCGGCAGCCGGATGCACCGAGGTCGCTGTGGTGGCGCGCGGCACGTCGCGAACCGCTTCGAAGTGCGGCGAAGAACCGGACTTCGGCAGCACCACGACCTTGGTGCCGACGCTGACGCGGCTGAACAGGTCGGCGACATCTTCATTGGTCAGGCGGATACAGCCCGACGAGACGAACTTGCCGATCGTCGAGGGATCATTGGTGCCGTGGATACGGTAGTCGCTGGAACCCAGATACATCGCGCGCGCACCGAGCGGATTGCCGGGACCGCCCGCCATGAAGCGCGGCAGATAAGGCTGGCGTGCGATCATCGCTGCCGGCGGATGCCAGTCCGGCCATTCCGCCTTGCGCGTTATGGTCTGCGTGCCGGCCCAGGTGAAGCCTTCTCGACCGACGCCAACGCCGTAGCGCATCGCGCGGCCTGGGCCGAGCACGTAGTAAAGCTGGGTGTTGGCGGTATCGATCACGATGGTACCGGGCGCCTCGCGGGTGTTGAACGTCACCTCGGTGCGGCGGAAACGCTCCGGCGTGACAGCCGTATCAACCTGCGGCACAACCATCACATCGTCGTCCGGAAACGCGCTCGACGAGGTCGATGCGTAGCTCATCACCTGCGCGGACGCAGAACTCGACCACAACGTCGGTGCTAGAACCAGCGCGGCGGCGAAAGCCAGAGAAGTGGTGGCGCGCAGCGAGAATTTGCGATTTCCGGAAAATGCCTGCGACATGATCGGCCCCGTTCATTCATCGTGAGGATGACTGGGCAAACAACAACGCCGGGGCGCAACGGTTCCGTCCGCCTGCCGCGCTTCGCATGACTGTCAACCACCGGCACGCTCACGATTCCGCGACGGAACCTTTTCGAAGAAGGCCGGTTGTGGCGGCTCAGGCATGTGATCCCTCGGGAATCGCCTCTGCGTTGCGGGAACTTACGGAGCGCCGGCCCGATGACTAAAGTTCGCGCTCTCCCTGAAGCCTCGGGCGGCAATGCCAGACCGGGCAAAGCCAAAAGCGCGGGCACGAAGCCCGGCACGCCAATGCCGGACAGCAGCGCCGAGCAGCCGCCGGTGATCCGCCGCGCCGAGGTGGTAGCATTCACTCTGATATCGCTTCTGGTGATCACCGTCGTGGCGGTGCTCTACGTCGCCAAGGCGTTTTTCCTGCCGATCGTTACCGCTTTCATCGTCGGCACAATGTTGTCGCCGGCCGCGACGTTTCTTGAAAAGCACCGCATACCGCGCGCGGTCTCTGCGGTTCTGATTGTCACCGGCGTCACCGGCGGGCTTGCCTTCATCGTCGGGCTGATCTCGGCGCCGCTGATGGAATGGACCACGCGGTTGCCGGAGCTGGGATCACTACTCAAGGACAAGCTGCACGTCTTCGATCGGCCGCTGGCGCTGTGGCACCAGATGCAGGTCATGTTCGGCGGTTCGGAATCGCTGGCCACAACGAAGTTCGAAATGCCGAAGATCGACTGGGTCGCGCCGACCGTCGAATTCCTGTCGCCGACCTTCACCGAATTCCTGCTGTTCTTTGCCATCCTCATACTGTTCATCGCCAGTTGGAAGGACCTGCGCCGAGCGATGGTGATGAACTTCGCCGACCATGAATGGCGTCTGCGCACGCTGCGGATTCTCAACGCCATCGAGACCAATCTCGGCGGCTACCTGCTCATCGTGACCATGATCAACTTCGGCGTCGGCATCGCCACCGGCCTGATTTGCGCCGTCACCGCCATGCCAAATCCCGCAGGCCTCGGCGCGCTGGCTGCGACGCTGAACTTCTTTCCGATCATCGGCCCGGTTGCGATGTTCGTCATTCTGGCGGGCGTCGGCGTTATCACCTCCGCCACACTCGGTGCAGGTCTCGTCGCTGCTGCGGCGTTCGTTGGGTTGACCTTTATCGAGGGTCATTTCGTCACGCCGACGATCATCGGCCGGCGGCTGCAGCTCAATGCGCTCGCGGTGTTTCTGGCGCTGGCATTCTGGACCTGGCTGTGGGGGCCGATGGGCGGCTTCCTGGCGTCACCGATCCTGATCGTCGGGTTGATCCTGAAGGAGCACCTGATGCCGGAGGATACGCCACAACTGCCGCCGAACTGACACCGCTCCACTGGCGTAGTGGAACTTCCAGCCCGACCCGGCGTTTCCGCAGCAGTATCGACCTGGAGGGGCTGACATGCGTATCGACGGCACAGAAAAATTGAAGACCCTGACGGACAGAACCACCTATGCACGCCTCGAAAAGGATTTATCAGCCGTGAAAAACGACATCTCGACCCTCACCGACCAGATCACCGACGTGCTCAACAGCTTCGCCGGTCAGGCCAGCAAGCAGGCCCGCCGCGGTCTCAAGCAGGCGCGATCCAATGCGGATTCGATGATGTCGGATGTGCAGGAGCGCGGCGGTGCGGCTTATGATGCGGCGTATGACGCTGCCTATTCCATGGAAGAGACGGTAGAAGATGCGATCCACCAGCGCCCGCTGGCGGCCGTCGGCCTGGCGCTGGGCGTGGGCATCCTGATCGGCGCTGCCTGGCGCCGCTGATGCGGTGAGACATCTGGGCCATTGGCGTATATGGCTTTAATTTGGACTGGCGGCGCCGCGAGGCGTCGTCAGTTTGTTTATGGTGGCGCGTATTTACAGGGGGCTTAGATGTTTCAGCGGGTGATCGAGGATCTCAAGGATTCCACCGGTGCAACGCTGCGGATGACGTCGCTGGTCGCGCTGGCGGGACTGGCACTGTTCATTACGCTGTCGTTCCTTTGCGCGGCGGTGTTCGTGGCCGTCATGCAGCGGTACGGGGCGATCGAGGCCTGCCTGACCATCGCCGGCATCTTCCTGCTGATTTCGCTGGTGGTGGGCGGCATCTATCTCACCAAGAAGCGCCGCGCCAAGGCGCGCGCGCTTGCGGAAGCCGAGCGCGCTGCGCGGGCCGCAGCAGCCGCAGCCCCGTTAATCGATCCAATGCTGCTGGCAACCGCGCTGCCGATCATCCGGGCGATTGGACTGACGCGGCTGATCCCGCTGCTCGCGGTGGCTGGCGTGGCCTACGGCTACTATGTCAGTCGGAATGCGGCACCGGCCGAAGACGCCGCCGAGGGTGAAGACGAGTCCGCCTGACCGGGGATCAGGTCACGCAGCGACCGGGCTCCAGCAGTCGGGCGACCTCGGTGAGGACGCTGACCGGCGGCTCGCAGGCCACGGCAGACTTTTGCGGCGTGGCCTTGAAGGCCCGCTGCGCGACAGCGACTTCCGATCTCACGCTGATTTTCTCGACCTTGACCGGGGTCGGTGCGACCCGCAGGAGCAGCGACGTGCCGCTCAGGCCTTGGACGCTGAACGACAGCGTACGGCTACCATCCTGAACGGTGACCACCTCTGCCCGATCCGACTTGGCGCTGCGGTTGACGGCTTCCGAATTGACCTGGCTGGCTTCGGTGACGTTGGCAGGCACCGTCACGCGCAGATCGCCGCCGAAGGCGAACTGGATCGCACCCAACAACACTGCCGCTGCCGCGCCGCCCAAAATTCCGCTGGTGATGTGAGACATGTGCCGCCTCGCCTGCTGGACCGATCATGTGGTGGTCGGAACAGCAACGCGGCAGGTTCGGTCGGGGTTCTGGCTGCCCAATCACTTAACCGTGTGTTAACGGCCAGGCTCAGGCAGTGCGCATGAAAAAGGCGGCTGCGCCGAACGCAGCCGCCTTTTTATAAGTGGTTTGATTATAAGTGGTTTGAAAGCCTCAGGAAGCCGCAGCCTTCGGCGCCTTGTTGCGCGAATTGCGCTGGAAGAACAACGCCTGGCTGGCGACGGCCGAGACCATCGCGGGCTGGAACGGCTTCGAAATCAGGAAGGCCGGCTCCGGACGCTCGCCGGTCAGGAAACGTTCGGGATAGGCGGTGATAAATACCACCGGCACCTCGAACAGCCGCAGCAATTCGTTGACAGCATCGAGCCCCGAGCTGCCGTCGGCGAGCTGGATGTCGGCCAGGATCAGGCCGGGTTTCTTGTTCTTCGCCAGAGCGATCGCGTCGGTATGGGTGCGGGCGACGCCGATGACATTGTGGCCGAGGTTCTTCACCAGGCTTTCAAGGTCCATCGCGATGAAGGTCTCATCCTCGATGATCAGCACGTCGGTGGCGATTTCAGCAGCCATCTCGCGGCCGGCGGTATCGGCCAGCACGCGGGTCTCCGCGACGTCGGTATCAAGAATAAAGGCGACTTCCTCTTCCGAAAACCCTTCCAGCGACAGCAGCAGGAAGGCCTGCCGCGGCAACGCGGTGATGTTCGACAGCCGGCGCTCGGACGGCGTCGAAAGCGGCGTCACTTCGGGATCTTCGTTAAGAGCGACGGAATTCCAGATCTGCGTAAACAGGCGAAAAAGCCCGGCGCGCGGTCCGTGTTGCTCGTCGAGCAGCGACTGGTCCTGCAGCAACGCTTCCAGCATGGCGCCGACATAGGCGTCGCCGGAGGCCTGGTTACCTGTCAGGGCACGGGCATAGCGCCGCAAAAGCGGTAAATGTTCAGCTACGAGCTGTGATCGGGACATCCCCACTCCATCTTTCTGTGTCACCCATCAGGGTGCGGGAATGAACACCCCCGACCGCCTCTGATGTGCGGGTTTACGCTTGAACCGAAGGAAAGTTCCCTTCGACCGGAACTTTAAGCCGGGCTCTGAATTAGCACCGTAACAGAAGCCGCAAAGGCTTCACAATCAAGAAAAACTCTCGAATTCCAGAGGCTTACCTCTTGGGGAATGTGGAACGGGTCATGAAAGATGTGAAGTCACAAAAGAGCGCGGTACCCGGAAAGCAGGGAGGTCTCAATTCAGAGATCCAATCCCGCATCGGACATCAGCTGCGAGCCATGTACGACGATGTGGTGCGCCAGGGCGTGCCAGATCGTTTCGCCGAGCTGATCCGCAAGATGGACGAACCCGCTGCCCAGGCCGCCGTGGCCGACCCGAAAACCGACGGGAGGGACTAATGCCTCTCTCCGATTCACTCCGCGACGACATTCTGGCATCGGTGCCCAGCCTGCGCGCCTTCGCGATCTCGCTGTCCGGCAACGGTGACCGCGCCGACGACTTGGTGCAGGAAACGCTGCTCCGGGCGCTCGCCAACATCGACTCGTTCCAGGTCGGCTCCAACCTGCCGGCATGGTTGTTCACCATCCTGCGCAACCTGTTCCGCTCTGACTATCGCAAGCGGCGGCGCGAGGTCGAGGATGCCGATGGCAGCTACGCCAAGACGCTGAAGACCCAGCCGTCGCAGAATGCGCATCTGGAGTTCGAGGAGTTTCGTGCAGCGCTGGAGAAGCTCCCGCAGGACCAGCGCGAAGCGCTTATCCTGGTCGGCGCGTCAGGCTTCTCCTACGAGGACGCGGCGACCATCTGCGGATGCGCGGTGGGCACCATCAAGAGCCGCGTCAACCGCGCGCGCTCCAAGCTGAGCGCCCTGCTCTATGTCGACGGCACCGACGATTTCGGCCCGGACAATACCATCCGTGCGGTCATCGGCGGCAGCGGCGGATAGCACAGGACGCAGCAATTATCGGAAAGCGGCCACTTCGGTGGCCGCTTTTTGTTGGTGCATATACAAGAAGGAGCATCGTCCGCGCGTTCCCTCGCCCGTTCTTGCACGGCAAGGTTAGGGACTACTTCACCGGCTTCGCCAGCGCCTCGGTGCGGTCCCGTTCGGTCATGTCGACGACGGTTTCCATCGGCGCGGTCAACTCATAGACATAAGACACTTCAGTGAAGTACCGCTTCGAGGTGCCGCCCAGCGCTTCCGGCGCGACGCGGTCGAGCAGCACGACGCCGAAGTCGCTGTCCCGCCGGCGCGTCGCATCGCTGGTGTTGAATTCTTCCCAACGGAAATTGAACATCGAGTCCGGTCCGTCGCCGGTGATTTCCCAGTGCGCGACGATATGCGGGTGCTTGCCGACCAGCGACAGCCCTTCGTCGGAATGCGAGGCCAGTTCGTAGAACAGCAACGACAGGCTCTGTGCGGCACGGGCGCTGACGACAATGTCAGGGCCGGTGGCGGCGATGCGGTCGGCACGCGGGATCGCGCGCGGCTCGAACAGGCCCTTGAGGTTGACGCCCTGCCACTGGCTCTCCGACAGCAGCGAGACCACGTTACTCATGGCATGGATACGGCCGATCAGCAGGTCACGCGCGACATCGAGATCGGAGCCGTGGCGCAGCGTGCGGGTCACGATCGACTGGATCACCGCCAGGATGTTCTTCACGCGGTGATTGAGTTCGTCGATCACCGCGGTGAGGCGGCGCTCGAAACCGATCCGCCGCTGTATCTCGCGGCTGAGCCGCAAATTGTTGTAGGAGACGTAGCCAAACAGGCCGCAGATGATCGCCGTCAGCGCCAGCCCGATCGTACCGACGATCACCGCCACGCGCTGCGCCCGCATCGTCACGTCCGTCTTGGGATAGTAGCCCAGCGACCAGTCGCGGCCGCCGAAGCTGACGATGCGCTGGATCGCCATCGCCTTGTTGGCGATCAGCGGCCGGGCGGTGACGATTCCACGCTCGTCGGCGACCAGTTCGGTATCGACCTTGCGCGGGTCTTTCAGCGCCACCGAAAACAGCGACAGGTCGTCGTTGGCCAGCATCAATGACCCGAGTTCGTAGGAAAACGACACGAAGCCGACGGGGGCCGCACTGCCTTCCTGCATGACCGGGGCGGCGAGCACCAGACCCACCGGCCCGCCCGGCCCAATCAGCGTCGTCGGGTCGGAGGCCACCGGCCGTCCATCGGACATCGCCAGGGTCAGCGTCGGTCCCATCGACGGGCCATCATTGAGAACACGGCCGGTCACGCCCTCGGTGACCGAGTTGCGCGGTTCGACGTCCATCAGGACATCGACAGGCTTATCCAGCACTTTCGGATCGAGCGGGCTATCGTCGAAATTGCGGATGGTGGGAATGCGGAAGCCCGCGGCAGCAAGTTCAGCGCGGGCAGCCGGCAACTCGCCTGGTTGCAGCCGCGCGATCCAGCTGGCTAACACGAAGTCGGTCTTGAAGGCGTAGATCGAGGACCGCAGCGGCTGCAGCATGTTGGCCTTGATCACCGACGGCGCCCTGAACAGGCCGGAGGCCACCCGCGCCAGCAATTCGCGCTCGCTGAGGCGCTCCTGCACCAGACTTGCGTGGATATCGACGCCCCGCCCCAGCGCAATGCTGTCGATCACCAGTTCCTGATCGTGCACCCGAAAGGCCGCCAAGCCCGACAGCAGCACCCCGGCCAGTGCCATGACAATGATGATAAACCCCAGCCGGATCACGCGTTTACTCGGAAACGAAGAAGAAATCCGCAGATTGCGGGAAAATCCGGGTGGGCGGACGGACTAACAATGAACTGCACGCCAGATGCCCGGAATCATGAAGGGAACGTCACCAGCCCCCGATAGACCATTGATCGCGGTCAGGTGTAGCCCAATCACGTCGGAGCCAATTTGTTCCGGGCGAATCGGGATTTATTTGAAGAAAGGACGGACGGCCTGTAACCGCCCGCCCCGGAGTGAGTTTCCGTCTACGCCGCCTTGGCCTTCAACCCGCCTTTGGCCTCGATGAAGGCGATGATGCGGTCCAACCCCTCATTGGTCTTCATGTTGGTCATCACGAAAGGCCGGGCCCCGCGCATCCGCCTGGCGTCAATGTCCATCTTTTCCAGGGACGCACCGACATAGGGCGCCAGGTCGATCTTGTTGATCACCAGCAGGTCCGAGCGGGTGATGCCCGGCCCGCCCTTGGAGGGGATCTTGTCGCCCGCGGCGACGTCTATGACGTAGATGGTGAGGTCGGCGAGTTCGGGCGAAAAGGTCGCGGCGAGGTTGTCGCCGCCGGATTCGATCAGCACCATATCGAGGTCGGGAAACTTGGCGCGCATGTCGGCGACCGCGGCGAGGTTCATCGAGGCGTCCTCGCGGATCGCGGTATGCGGACAGCCACCGGTCTCGACCCCGGCGATACGATCCGCTGTCAGCGAACCCGAGCGCACCAGATATTCGGCGTCCCATTTGGTATAGATGTCGTTGGTGATCGCCGCGATGTCGTAGCGCTCGCGCATGGTCTTGCACAGCAGGTCCATCAGCGCGGTCTTGCCGGAGCCGACAGGACCGCCGATGCCGACGCGAAGCGGACCGTGAAAGGAGGACATGTCAGATGCTCTCTTGGTTCGAATGTTGCGCTGAGGCGTAGCTAAACAAATAAATGTCATCCCCGCGCATGCGGGGATCCAGTAAACGGCGCGGCCCGTTTTGAAGCACTGGCCGCGGCGTATACTGGGTCACCCGGTCAAGCCGGGCGATGGCAGCGGAGGATGTAGCGCGGCCGAGCGCTCGACAAGATACAGTCATGACCGAAACAATCGCGTGTACTGTGTTTCGTGCCGCATGGCAGCGATATCGGCACGGAAGGTCGCGCCACCGAGATCATCGAGAGAAGCTTCCATCGCGCGCTTGCCGGTCGCGACCACGACGGGCTCCAGTGCGGCAAGCACGCGCTGGCTGTCGGTCTGGCCGAGCGGCACGAGGCGGGCGCCGGCCGAAATCCAGTTCGAGGTCAGCGCATGGAAGAAGCCGTGCATGGTGGCGGCCAGCGGAATGCGGTGCGCGGCGCTGACCAGGCCGACGGCTGTGGGATAGACGATCGCGCCGTCGCAGGCGGCGATCAGGTGTTCGAGGCCGTCATGATTCCAGGCGCTGCGGGCGATCTCGATAAAGGCCCTGCCCTGCGACGTCGTCTCGAGTTGGCGCTCCTTGGAGGCCACGAAGGCGCTCGCCAGTTCGGCGACCTCGCGCAACGCCGCGTCGTCGCCGGCCATCACTGCGCGATGCACATGGGCGAGAAACACGCCGTCGCAAAAGCCGGCGCCGTCGGTCAGCATCGACGACAGCCAGTTCTGTAGCGTGGCGGCGTCGGTGATGTCACCGGCTTCCACCGCCCATTCAATGCCGCTAGAATAAGAGAACGCGCCGACCGGAAACGCCGGCGACAGCCAGGTCATCAACCGGTACAGCGCCGCGCCTTCATCCGCCGACAACGCGACGGGTTCGACAACAGGCGTGAGATCCGCCTGCCTATTTGTGGTCATGAGCATGGGAATGATCGTGATGGCCGTGATCGTGACCGCAGTGCTCGTCGTGCACGTGTTCGGCATGGCCGTGCGCGGCATGATCGTGCTTGTCGTGATCATGTTTGCCATGGTCGTGGCCATGGTGGCCGTGATCGTGATGCGCGTGACCATGTCCGGCATGGTCATGCGTCTCGGCCACCGCGGCATAGGCGCCGCCTTCCGGATCGAACGGCGCTTCGATCTCGATGACGCGCGCGCCGAGTCCCTTCACCATGTCCTCGATCACGTGATCCCGGCGAATGCGCAGGCCCTTCCCGACGATCTGGGTCGGCAGATGCCGATTGCCGAGATGCCAGGCGACACGCACCAGATGCGCCAGCTCGGTGCCGCGGATCTCGATCAGCGGCTCCGGCGCGGCGACCACCTCGATGAGCCGGCCGTCTTCCAGCACCAGCGCATCGCCCCCGCGCAGCGCAACCGCGGTTTCCAGATCGAGCAGGAATTCCAGCCCGCGCGTCCCCACCATCGCCATGCGGCGGCGATGGCGATCGTCGAAATCCAGCACGACGGTATCGGTCGCCGCTTCTTTCCAATGGTGCTGGCCGTGCACGTCGATGGCGCGGATCATGGTCGTACTCTCATTTTCTGATTCCGCGCCGTCATGTGACTATCGCACCACAACGTCGGCGGGGGTGATGACTTCGATCTTCGGCGGACCGGCGAGGCAATTGACGACGACACGGCCAAAGGCGCGCATGTGATCGCTCTTGCGGTGCGGCTCCAGCGCCTCGGCGTTTTCCCAGCGTTCGACAAACACCATCTGCGTCGGGTCGGTGATGCTCTCATGCATGTCATAGGCGATATTGCCGGCTTCCTTGCGGGTCTCCGCGATGCAGGCCTGCGCGGCAGCAATCAGTTCGGCGCGCGTTTCCGGCTTCACGGTCAATGTGGCAACGACGTAGATCAAGGCGAATTCTCCCGGGTTCTTGTTATGGCACTGAGACGGCCGGGACGGACCTTAGGAGGTTATAGCGCGGGATTGAAGGGGGGCTTTCTTCACCCTCCCCCTTGCGGGGAGGGTGGCTTGTCGAGAGCGAAGCGAACGACATGCCGGGTGGGGGTTGCAACAGGGAAAGCGGCGCGTGGGGCACCCCCACCCCGGCCTCCACTTCGTCGATGCTGCGCATCGCCTCGCTCGGCCGACTCTCCCCGCAAGGGGGAGGGAAACCGTTGGCCACCTCAATACATGAAATAGCGCTGCGCCATCGGCAGCACTTCGGCCGGAGCGCAGGTCAAGAGTTCGCCGTCGGCGCGGACCTCGTAGGTTTCGGGATCCACCTCGATGTCAGGCGTGGCGTCGTTGTGAATCATACTCTTCTTCGAGATGCCGGAGCGGGTGTTCTCCACCGCATAGAGCGCCTTCTGGGTGCCGAGCCGGCCAGCCAGGCCGTTCGAGATCGCCGCGCCCGAGGTGAACACCACCGAGGACTGCGTCAGCGCGCGGCCGAAGGCGCCGAACATCGGCTGGTAATGCACCGGCTGCGGCGTCGGAATGGAGGCGTTGGGATCGCCCATCGGCGCCGCCACGATCATGCCGCCCTTGATCACCAGATCCGGCTTGACACCGAAGAACGCCGGTGACCACAGCACGAGATCGGCGAGCTTGCCCTTCTCCACCGAGCCGATCAGTTTCGACACGCCATGCGCGACGGCCGGATTGATCGTGTACTTGGCAATGTAGCGCTTGACGCGGAAATTGTCGTTGTTGCCCTTGTCCTGCGGCAAGGACCCGCGCTGCTTCTTCATCTTGTCGGCGGTCTGCCAGGTCCGGATGATGACCTCGCCGAGCCGGCCCATTGCCTGCGAATCCGACGACATCATCGAGAGCGCGCCGAGATCGTGCAGAATGTCTTCGGCGGCGATCGTCTCCTTGCGGATGCGGCTCTCGGCAAACGCCAGATCTTCCGCGATCGAAGGATCGAGGTGGTGGCAGACCATCAGCATATCCAGATGCTCGTCGATGGTGTTGCGGGTAAACGGCCGCGTCGGGTTGGTCGAGGACGGCAGCACGTTCGGCAGGCCCGCGACCTTGATGATATCCGGCGCATGGCCGCCACCGGCGCCTTCGGTATGGAAGGCATGGATGGTGCGGCCCTTGAAGGCGGCGATGGTGTCCTCGACGAAGCCCGACTCGTTCAGCGTGTCGGAATGGATCATCACCTGAACGTCGTGGTCGTCGGCGACGGTGAGGCAATTGTCGATCGCGGCCGGCGTGGTGCCCCAGTCCTCGTGCAGTTTTAACGCGCACGCTCCTGCGTTAATCATTTCAATAAGCGCCGCGGGCTTCGACGCGTTGCCCTTGCCGGAAATGCCGAGATTGACCGGGAAGGCATCGAACGACTGGATCATTCGCGCGATGTGCCACGGGCCGGGCGTGCAGGTGGTGGCGAAGGTGCCGTGCGACGGGCCGGTGCCGCCGCCGAGCATCGAGGTGACGCCGGACATCAGCGCATGCTCGATCTGCTGCGGACAGATGAAATGGATATGGCTATCGAAGCCGCCGGCGGTGAGAATTTTGCCCTCGCCCGCGATGACGTCGGTGCCGGGGCCGACATTGATGGTGACGCCGGGCTGGATGTCGGGATTGCCGGCCTTGCCGATGGCGCAGATGTAGCCTTCCTTGATGGCGACGTCAGCCTTGACGATGCCCCAGTGGTCGACGATCAGCACGTTGGTGATCACGGTATCGACCGCACCTTCGGCGTTGGTGGCCTGCGATTGCCCCATGCCGTCGCGGATCACCTTGCCGCCACCGAACTTCACCTCCTCGCCATAGATGGTGAAATCTTTCTCGACCTCGATGATCAGGTCGGTATCAGCGAGGCGCACGCGATCGCCGGTGGTCGGCCCGAACATGTCGGCATAGACGGAA